>JANLPP010000198.1:0-2054 GCA_031367295.1 Hyphomicrobiales bacterium
TCCTGCTCAATCTCGATGATTGTCTCGCGGAATTTGCGTTTGGCATTTTCCGCGCGCAGTGGTCCCTCGCGCTCGCCAGCGGCAAGGTCCGACACCGCCCGCGTAATGCGGCTCGACGTCGCCAGCAGCGCGGCGAATTCCATATGCAGCATCAGCCCCATTTGAAAATAGTGGCGGCGGAAGTGGTGGACGATAACCTTGTCGAAATATTTCTCGCCCGCGCCAACGACAGCGAAATGGAATCCGGCGATGAGATAGCGCACAGAGCTGTCCGTGGCCGCTGACGGAAAGAACCGGTCGTAGCAGGCGTCCTTCTCGAAGTCCTGCACGAAACTTGGAGAATAGGGCAGAGCGTCGCCATCCGCCTCATCCGCATAGCACAGCCTGATCCAGTCGCCGCGTTTGACGGTCCAGAGGTCATCACGCTGCGCTTGCGAATCTTCGGTGCCCTCAGGTGACTTTGCCGCGCCCGTCAGCGAAACAAAACTCATGACCGGTATGCGCTCGTCGATAACCTGCCGCCAGGCGGGCGTACCTGGCGGTTCGTAGCCTTTGAGAACCAGCGGCTCAAGCAGTGACCGCCAGTGCGCGAAGGCCGGTGCCGTCCGCTTGCCCCGCACAAACGCCACGTCTGCGTCAAGCCTCGCCGATATTGGCGGTTCAGTGCGTTCTTTTTCTTTCTGCCACTGTGCGACTGCCGCCGGGGTTTTGAGGTCTTCATCCATCCAGCGTACCGCCAGTGGCGCACGCATTGGCCTTGATGCCGCAGTTTTATCGTTCACATCGTAAAAAGGCGCATAGGCCCGGCGCGCGTGGTCGGCGAAGGTCTGCACATCTGCCAGCGTCATCGATCTGGGCGTGTTCCAAGGCAAAGCATCAGGGTTGAAAACCTGTGGCGCTTCGCCAAAGTCAATCTCAAGCGCGATAACCGCCGTGCCCGCATTGAATACATACAGATTGCAGCGCTCGACTCTGGCACGGAACCGGCCGATGCACGGTGGCGCACTCCATGCGTCAAGCACAATATCAAATTCCGCAAACTTGATGTCGCTGCGCCGGTGCAGGGTAAACGGAGACAAGTCTCCGCCGCCAAAAAGTACCCGCTGCACATAGTCGTGAAAATAGACGAACTCAGAATATTGCTGCGCCTTGTCCGCTTCCGCCGCATGATCGGCGCGGTTGCCTGCGTTGGCATACGCGGATTGCTGTTGCGGCAGATGATTCATCGGGTTGTCCTCAACGACCCAAGGCGTACCAGGAAGCAATCCGCAACGCAGCTTTCGCAAGGCTCTGCGGGCGGGGCGCTCTGCTTCGTCGGCTTCCCGGCCGGCTTCGCCCTCCCCCACCTGCAGCGCCAGCGGCCAGATCAAAATCTGCCGGAAACGCGCGACCTCGATGTCCTTCGCCGGCCGCTGCATCTCCGGGCGGTACAGGCCCGGCTCGCGGCCGAGCCAGCGCTGCGGCTCGTCGTCAGGTCTGGCCATGCCCGGCTGTTGCGTTGCACCCGCGTCCGCCATCGGCGTCTCCCGCAATCCAGAATAGTGTCAGGCGAGGCTGCACCCGTCGCAACCAGCGGCGCAATCGCAGTGTCAATTGCTCCGCAAGCAAGACCTACGTGGAACTGCGCAAATGGCAACGGTCATTCCGGGAACTCCCCGCTTCGGGCTGCCGGCTCAGCCATCCCGTCACAGACTGACGTCCCGACCGGCCTTGCGGCAGAAGGCCCTGGCGCAGCCGGGCCGGCTGAAGCGGAATTTTTGCAAGCTGCCTGCCTGCGACGCAGGCAGGTTTTTTGTCAACCACCGCGACACCGGGAAGACCCCCGGCATGTTCACCACGCTTGTCCCTGCGCTGCCGTAGCTGCGGCTGCTAACAACGCTCCGCGCGGTTCCCTTGACATATTATCCTAACATAGGTATATGTGCAGAACTCCCCGTCACCAAGGGCGTTTCGCGAAGCGGTTTTCGAAGCGGGCGGGGAACAGAGGTCTGCGCCTCGCGCTCACCGCGCGCGAGGCCCGGAACTGCGCGCGCTCGCGGGTACGGCCCCGCGTG
>JANLPP010000108.1:0-2084 GCA_031367295.1 Hyphomicrobiales bacterium
CGAGATTCAGGAAGTCTACCGGTTGCAGGGCGTCGGCATCAACGACAAGCACATCGAGGTGATCGTCCGCCAGATGCTGCAGAAGGTGGATATTGTCGATCCGGGCGACACGGATTTTCTTGCCAACGAGCAGGTGGACAAGACTGACCTGCGCGACGCCAACGCCAAGCTGGTGGCCGAAGGCCGCAAGCCCGCCTCTGGCACACCCGTGCTGCTGGGCATCACCAAGGCGAGCCTGCAGACGCGCTCGTTCATCTCTGCCGCCTCCTTCCAGGAGACGACGCGGGTGCTGACGGAAGCCTCGGTCAACGGCAAGATCGACACGCTGGAAGGCCTGAAGGAAAACGTCATTGTCGGCCGCCTGATCCCGGCAGGCACGGGCGCAGCCATCAGCAAGCTGCGCCGCGTGGCGACCATGCGCGACGAGATGATCATCGCGCAGCGGGCGGAGGCCTCGCAGGCGCCGCAGCCGGTGCCGGCGCTGCCTGCGGCGTGAGGGCGGCGGGTTCGGGTTTAGAAGAAAGGGCGGCCGCGAGGCGGCCCTTTTTTGTTGAGCAAAGATAAGGTCTGGATAGGGTGAATGGGGGGCCTATTGATTTGTTGATAGGACCCGTCTATGGTCCTGTCGCGTGATCGTCTCGCGAGCACCAGAAGGAGGACCACCATGGCCGAGGGACTTGTAGAAATTTCTGATGTTGCAATTTGGTTCAAACACGTAGAGCCGCCAGAACTGCAACTTCGTCTTAAGTCCTTGAGGACTGACGAAATTATTACTCTGGAAATCGACGGGGTGCGCGGCGAATGGCAGCGGATGAGCGATGGCAAAGATGGGCGCAAATCTGACGCGATGAATCCTGCAGGTGCTATTCGAGAGATCTGGTTCGATATGTATCACACCAGAAAAGGAGAATTCGTAAAAATAAAGGAAGTGTTTGATCAGAAAGGATAAAATTATAAATCGTGGTAACTGGAATGGGCAGATCAAATCGGAGCCTGGAAATGAAAATAACGGACAATCTCGTCCAGATTTCGGATGTTGCAATCTGGTTCAAGCATCTGCATGCGCCTGACCTGATCAAGAAGCTAAATGAACTTACACCGGAAGAAGAGATAACACTCCAGACGGACGGCGTTATCGGGCGCTGGAAACGCATGAAAACCGGCAAGGACGGGCGCGAGGTTTTTGCGATAAGGCCGGTTGGCTCGATGAAATCCATCTGGAACAGCTGGTTCAAGACCAGAAAAGGTCAAATGATAGAGATCAGGGAAGCCGCAGTCGCGGATGACTATCTTGCCGCTGCATCGGCTCTTTTCTCAGAATGGGCCGGTCCTGAGGACGAAGAAGCGTTCCGTGATCTGTGACCGCTACGACGTCGCTGTAATTCCATTTCCGTTTGCGGAGATACCTGTGCTCAAGCGGCGACCGGCGGTCGTGCTTTCGGGGCGCGCCTTCAATACCGCAAACAGCTCAACTCTTGTCGCCATGATCACGTCCACGACGCAAACGAGCTGGCCGAGTGATGTGCAGATTCAGGACCTGGAACTGGCAGGACTATGGCTCAAATGCCTGGTCAGGTGGCGATTGACGACGGTGCCGAACGATCTGATTGCCCGAAAATTGGGCAAGTTGGGAGGTTTTGACCGCCTTGCCTGCGAACGCGAATTTGCCGGGATGATTTCCTGACCGAATGCAGTGCGTTTTGCCTTTCACGCGCCCGCCTCAGCGCGCCTTCACAATGCCCGCATAGATTTCCGACAGCGGCGCTTCAACGCCGAGCGCGGACAGCGCGAGTATTGCATCCATGCCTTCCAGTTCCTGCGGCCGCGCCGGGAAAGCGCGCTCGCCATTGCCAGTGGCGGGGCGCTGCCACAGCCACATCCGGGCTTCGTCCTGCGCCGCGACGAGATAGGCCTCAAGCGAGAGCAGGCTCATGTATTCGGCGGCTTTTTCGCGGAAATCAGGGGCGAGGGACGGGGGCGAGAGCACCTCCGCCAAAAATACCGGGGAGTCTGTTGACAGCGCCGACCATTCAGAACTGGCGGGCTCTACAACAACGTCCGGATAGCGGATGTCCTCGCCTATG
>JANLPP010000109.1:0-10641 GCA_031367295.1 Hyphomicrobiales bacterium
AAAGTGATAGCTGCGGCGGCTTTGATCGACCGTCCGGTCGGCAGTTCAGAGTCGGGCTATGGCGTCAAATTCGACGCCAAAATGCAGAACACGCGGGCGTTCCCAGTGATTGCGCAATGGCAGGGCGGCTTGGTCAAAGCCGTGTTTCCGAAGGAGGCGGTGTCGGAGGGCGTCGCCATCGTCAACCTGCCGCGCACGTAAGCGCGCGCGGGAGCACTGGCATGGCTGAGGCGCTGAATATTCTCGCAGTGGGTCTGCTGCTCGGCGGCATCTACAGCCTTGTCAGCGTCGGCCTGAACCTTATTTTCGGCGTCATCCGCATCGTCAATTTCGCGCAAGGCGAGTTTGTCATGCTCGGCATGTATGGTGCCTTTGCTGCGCAGCTGGCGCTGGGGCTGGATCCCTATCTGGCGGTGGCGCTGGTCGTGCCCGCGCTGTTCGCGCTGGGCGCGGCAGTCTATTGGGTCATCCTGCGCCCGCTGCAGAATGAGCCGATGATGCAGATTTTTGCCACCTTCGGCCTGCTGATGCTGTTGCAAAACACTATTCTGGCGCTGACCGGTGGCGCTGGCTACAGCACAAACTCCATTCTCTCCACTGTGTCTGTGTCTATCGGTCCGGTGCAGGTCAGTCTTGTGCGGCTGATTGTGCTCTGTGCCGCGACCCTCGTTGCGGCGGGCCTTGGCTGGTTCCTGAAAACCACGCTGGCGGGCAAGGCCATCCGCGCCGTGGCGCAGGACCGCCAGGCGGCGCGGCTGATGGGCATCGATGTCGAGCGTATGTTTATGGTGAGTTTTGGCGCCGGCGCGGCGCTGGCCGGGCTGGCGGGCTGCCTGCTTGCGCCGCTCTACACCGTGTCGCCGCAGATCGGCGTCAACTTCATCATGCCGGCTTTTGCCGTGGTGGTGCTCGGCGGGCTGGGCAGCGTTCTGGGCGCCTATGCCGGCGGGTTTATTGTCGGGCTGACCGAGGCCATCGCCGGTTATTATCTCGACCCGGCTTTGAAACATGCCGTGCTGTTCATGGTCTTCATCATCGTGCTGATCGTGCGGCCTGCCGGACTGTTTGGCCATGCGGGCGCGCAGGAGGTCGGCCTTCGTGAGCAATCCTGAGCAGGCACTGACTTTGCGCAAATCAGCAGGCGTGCGGACATTTGCGCGCGAGCTGCCGGTCAACCTCGCCGTGCTGGCAGCGCTCGGAGCACTGGTCCTGCTTTTCGCGCGCGACAGTTTTACTCTCAACATTCTGGCGGGCAGCTTCCTGTTTGCGGGCCTTGCCACCGCCTGGAATATCATCGGCGGGCTGGGCGGCCAGTTCTCGCTCGGGCACAGCGTGTTCGTCGCCGCCGGCGCCTACACCGCCGCCAATCTCTATCTCAAGCTGCATGTCTCGCCCTGGTTGGCGCTGGCGCCCGCCGCCGGTGTGGCGGCGTTGCTTGCGGTCGCCGTTTCGTGGCCGGTGTTCCGGCTGCGCGGACCGTTTTTCGCTATCGCGACCATGGCTTTCACCGAGGTGCTGCTGGCCCTGGCGATGTATTTCGACGCTTTCACCGGCGGCGCGCGCGGTCTGTCGATTCCGTTCCGCGCCGGTTTGGAAAACATGATTTTCAAGGATCGTTTGTCTTATGCGCTGCTGATGCTCGGCTTTTTCGCGCTGACGCTGCTGGCCTTCACCGCCATTGCGCGCAGCCGTCTCGGCTATAGATTGCAGGCGATACGCGACAATGAGGATACGGCCATGGCCGCCGGCATTGATGTGCTGGCGACAAAACTCACCGGCATGGCGCTCAGTGCCGGGCTCACCGGCGTCGGCGGCGCGCTGTTTCTGATGTATGTGCGCGTCGTCGATCCCCCTGCCCTGTTTTCCTTGTTCGACATTGGCGTGAAAATCGCGCTTATCACGCTGATTGGCGGCATCGGCACAATTTACGGGCCGCTGCTCGGCGCGCTGCTGGTCATACCGCTGGAGAACACGCTGCGCGCCGAACTCGGCGGCTGGATTCCGGGCGGCAATCTGATTGTGCTTGGGCTCATCCTGATCCTCAGTGCACTCTTTGTGAAGCGCGGGCTGGTCGGTGCGCTATGGTCACTGGCAGCAAGGCTGCGGGGCATCGCGCGATGACCGGCTTTCTGCAAATCGAGGCGGCATCAAAACAGTTTGGCGGACTGAAAGCTGTTGACGATGTGACACTTGCCATCAGCGCGGGCGAACTCGTCAGCATTATCGGACCGAATGGCGCGGGCAAGACGACGCTGTTCAACCTGCTGACCGGCCAGCTTGCGCCCACCAGCGGCAAGGTGGTGTTTGAAGGGCGCAACATCAGCCACCTTGCGCCGCACAAGCGGGCGCGGCTGGGCTTTGGCCGCACCTTTCAGATTTCGCAAACGCTGACCTCGATGAGCGTGCTCGAAAACGCCATGGTCGGCGCATTCCTGCACCATCGCAGTCTGGCCGCTGCGGCGGCTGAGGCAACCAGAGCGCTGGACATGGTGGGCCTTGCCAGCCGCGCCAGCGACCGCGCCGCCAGCCTGACGCTCGGCGAGCGGCGACGGCTGGAACTGGCCCGCGCGCTGGCGATGCAGCCGCGCCTTGTGCTGCTGGATGAAGTGATGGCCGGTCTCAACCAGAGCGAGGTGCAGGAGATCATCGCGCTCGTGCAGCGGCTCAATGCGGGCGGACTGACTTTTCTGGTCATAGAGCACAATCTCAAGGTCGTGCGCGCCTTCTCGCGCCGTGTCATCGTGCTCAACCGGGGCGCTGTGCTGGCGCAAGGCAGCGCCGACGCTGTGCTGGGTAACCCTGCCGTCATCGAGGCCTATGTCGGCAAGAGGCGGGCATGAGCGACCGTGTGACCCTGAGCGTCGAAAACCTGTCTGGCGGCTATGGCAATATCGCCGTGCTGCACGACATCAGTTTTGCTGTGCAGGCGGGCACAATTGTCGCCATCGTCGGGGCCAATGGCGCGGGCAAGACGACGCTTCTGTCCAGCATCGCCGGTCTGCTGCGACCCACGCGGGGGCGTGTGCTGTTTCAGGGCGAAGACATTACCGCCTGCCCCGCGCACAAGCTGCCGGGGCGCGGTCTGGCGCTGACGCCCGAAGGCGGGCGGCTGTTCCCGTTCATGAGCGTGCAAGAGAACCTTGAGCTTGGTGCTTACGCGCCCGCCGCGCAAAAAGCCACCGCAGCCCGCATGGAGGAGGTGATGACGATCTTCCCGCTGCTGCGCGACCGCCGCGCTCAGCTTGCCGGGCGCCTGTCAGGCGGCGAGCGCCAGATGTGCGCCATTGCGCGCGCGCTGATGTGCCGCCCATCGCTGTTGCTGCTGGACGAGCCTTCCGTCGGCCTGTCGCCGCTGATGGCGGAGCGTGTGCTGGAGACAGTCGCGGCATTGGTGCGTACAGAAAAACTGACGGTGATTATTGTCGAGCAGCGGGTAACCGAAGTGCTGGAGATCGCTGATGAAGGGCATGTGCTTGACCATGGGCGACTGGTGCGTTCCGGCCACGCTGAGGCGTTGCGCAATGACCCCTATATTCAGGAAACCTATATGGGCTTGTGAGGCGGTTTGGGATTGAATCATACGAGGAATTATACCAGCGGCGGTGTTGCGTGACTCATGAAGCATCCGGTCGTCTTTGCGAGCGCAGCGAAGCAATCCAGAGGTCACAGGCTGCAACGTCTGGATTGTTTCGCTGCGCTCGCAAAGACAGCGATGTGGCTGCAAAGGTCATCCTCAAGGGCCATTGGCAGGCGTGGCTGCGGGCTTGCAGCAAAGAAGGGTGCGCATGAAACAGAACTTGAACCTGCTGATCAAGCCGGTGATCGTCCCCAAGGCAGCGGATGTTCTGGCTGCGCGCCTGCGCGAACTGATTGTTCAGGGGCGCATTGCGACCGGCGACTTTCTGCCGACCGAGCGCGAGCTTGTCATCGAATCCGCGCTCAGCCGAACCTCGGTGCGCGACGCCTTGCGGGTTCTCGAATCCGAAGGCCTTATCTCCACCAAGGCCGGGCGCGCTGGCGGTTCCATGGTTACCTTGCCCGGACGCGAGTCTGTGGCGCGCTCCGTTGAACTTTTCGTGCGCACCCATGGCATCCGCCTCGACTCGCTGCTCGAATGCCGCGTCGCAGTGGAGCCAACTCTGGCGCGGCTCGCAGCCCGCCAGCGAACCGCCGTGCAGCTCGCGGAAATGACCGCGATCCATGATGCGTTCGTTGCGTCGGCCGACGATGTGCCTCGCTACAAGAGCATCAATCTTGACTGGCATCTGGCCATCGCCAGAGCGAGCGGCAACGAACCCTTGACCGCCCTGATGGAAGCCATCGCAACGCCGATCCGCGACGCAATGGACTACCAGCATGTGACGACGAGCGAATTGCGCGCCGCCGCCATCAAGGCGCACACCGTCATTCTCAAGGCAATCACCGATCAAGATGAGGCAGCGGCCTTCAAGCGCATGGAGCGGCATGTCAGCGCCTACCGCGACATTGCCACCCGGCCTGAAGTGGCGCGCAAACCGGTTGGCGGCTGATCAGCCCGCCAGCTCAGGCCGGCGCGAGGAGAAATCCTGCACGGGGAAAATGCACGACAATCTCGCCAGCACGCGCGTCCCAGCGCCGTATGGCGACATGCTGGGCCGATAGCGAGACAATTTCGCCGCTGACGGCGGTCTTGCCGTAATCGTCCGGCGTGACGGAAATCCAGTCGCCCGGCTTGCGGCCGTTGGGATCATGCGGATCTTCCCGCAACGGCGTCTGCGGCGTGGCCCCGGCCGCGATCGCCAGGGCCTCAGCTGACGAAAGCTCGGCGCGTGCCCCGTGCCCGATGGCGCGCACACGCTCCTCCCAGCCGCGCGTTTGCGGGAACTCCATCATGATGGCGTTTATGGCCGGGACGCTGGCGCGCACGTACCAGATGTTCATGTAAGCGCTGATATCGGCGTAGCTCGGGCGGTTTCCCAAAAGCCACGGCCGTCCATCGCCAAGCTGCGCTTCAATCCAGCCAACATGCGCACGAAACTGGTCACGCATCTGCGGAATGGCCGCGCGCATCGCCGCCACATCAAATTTATGCCCGCGCAACTGCTCGCGGTCGCGTATGAAATCCTGCGGCACTTTATCGGCCAGCGTGCCAAAGACGAAATTGACGGCGTTTTGAAAAAACGTCCTGTCGGTCCACATGGCGAGGCTCCAGGAAAGACCGGCATGACCGTCCGGGAAAAGTGTTGGCTCGGGAAAGCGCCGCTCCAGTTCGCGCGCAATGCATTGTGTGTCGCAATAAATATCGGCGCCGATCTGCAGCACCGGCGTGCGCCGGTAGCCGCCCGTCATCGGCATCAAATCCGGGCGCGGCATAGTTCGCGGAATGACGACCGAGGTCCAGCTGATGTTTTTCAGGCCGAACACAAGCCGCACTTTTTCGGAAAAAGGCGACTGCTCGAAATGATGCAGGATAAGCTGCAAAGAACCGGACACGCGCGCTCCCTGGTTTGAGGTGGACTCAATCATTGGACCAGAGTCCGCTGAGCCCACGTTAGCGCTTTTTCTGTCTTTGTCCCTCAAAATCAGGGGGCCTGCTGTGCTTGCGCAGGCGCGGCCCGCCACAGGAAACGTCACGCAGGCGGCGGTTCAGCATTTCGCGCTCGCGCCGCCGGGTACAAAAAATACAAACGGATGATTTTGCTGCATGATTTTCAATAACAGCGCTGTGTTGCACCAAGGCGCGAGCCGTGGTTGATACGCCGCAATGCGGCTTCTTGCGATGGGCGACTGAAACAAAAGCTGGCATCAGATCGCGGCCAGGCACCGGACTGGTCATGTGGGAGCTGCCCGGGCCAGCCACGCCCGGCGGGCACTCTGCCGCAGCCGCAAGGTTTTCTCTTTCAGGCGCATGGCAAGCAATGGGCACTTGAACGATGGCGGAAGGGGTGGGATTCGAACCCACGGTGGGCTTGCACCCACGCCGGTTTTCAAGACCGGTGCCTTAAACCCCTCGGCCACCCTTCCGTCGGGCGCGGCGCGGCTGCGCGCCGGGGCGTGCCGCTCATAGCCCGAAACAAGGCGCAGGTTCAAGGCCCGGCGCGCGGTGCGCCGCGTTTCAGGGTTCCGCAGCCGGCTGATTGCACCAGGAAACAAAACTGCCGCAGTTTATTGTGGCCACAATGCCTGGCACCGCACGGTTCAGTGCAGCCGGTATCGTGTCAATATGGGGCTTGACCACAGGCCAGCGGATTGCTGACATGATCAATCAAGCAATATTTTCAATGCTGCGACTGAAATTGATGCGCTGCACGAAAGGCGACAAGTGCCAGAATCGTTTCAAAGCCAGCCTCAGGGTCGCAATCGAGCGTCTCGGCAATGGCCGCCTCTGGCGACAATCCGTCAGCGCGGAAATCGTCATAGTTTGCGGTGATGGCATCCGCAGGCAAGCGCATGTTCTTGAGCAGCGGCGGCACAGCAAAGGCCGCTCGCGAACCCCTGGATCCACTGCTTGCAGGCGCAGTCAAGCGCCCTCATCCCTCCGCGTCCAGCAGCGCCTTCACAGTCGCCTCAATCTTCTCATAGGCGTCCTCGCCCGAGTGGGTGTAAACAATCTTGCCGCTGCGGTCGATGATGTACTGGGCGGGCCAGAACTGGTTGCCATAGGCGTTCCAGGTTGAAAACGCGTTGTCCTGCGCCACGGGATAGCGGATGGCGTGGCGGGCTATCGCCGTCTCGACATTGGCGGTGACTTTCTCGAACGGAAACTCCGGTGTGTGGACGCCGACGACAACAAGGCCGCGGCCGGCGTATTTGTTATACAGCGCTGTCACATGCGGCAGGGTGCGTACGCAGTTGATGCAGCCATAGGTCCAGAAATCCACCAGCACGACCTTGCCGCGCAAGCTTGCCATGCTCAATGGACCCGAGTTGAGCCAATGGTTGATGCCGGAAAATTCCGGTGCCTGGCGCCCCGCCGCCTCGCCTGCCGGCGCGCCGGAAAAGGCGACGCCAACCGCCAGTATTGCCGCGCCAAAAAACTTTGCAAAATGCGTCATGTCCGCTCTCCCTCACAGTCCAAATTCGCCATTGGGGTAGTAGTCCGACAGCCAGGCGACGATGAGACTGTCGTACTGAAAATACATGGCGGCGGCGCTGGCGATGATGACGAGGCCAAAGCCCTGGGACAGGCGGTGCGAAACGCGCGCCAGGCCGCGCACCCGCGTCGTCACGAACTGCCCGCCGTAGGCAATCGCCAGCATGGGCACAGCTGCGCCAATGGCATAAACCACCAGCAGCAGCGCGCCCTGGCCAATGGCCGGCGCGGTGGCGATCACCGTCATGATCGAGCCCAGCACCGGCCCCGCGCAGGGCGTCCACACCAGCCCCAGCGTCGTGCCGACAATAAAGCCGCCGAGGTTGCCGCTGCGGTTGGCGGCGGGCCTGCCTGAGTCGGTCATGCCGTTGACGCGGGCCGACAGCCACTCCAGCGGTGCCGGCCACAGCATCAGCACGCCAAACACCAGCAGCAGGCCAATCGCCATCGTGCGCAGCTTGTCCTGGTCAAGGCCAAACACCTGCGTGATCGCGCTGAACACCAGCACCGCGCCCGCAAAGGACGTGACAAAACCAAGGGTGATGAACAGTGGCCGCAGCCTGCCGGACTGTCCCACCGAAGCACCCAGCAGAATGGGCAGCACCGGCAGCGTGCAGGGCGCGGCGACCGTCAGAATGCCTGCCAGCAAAGCGAAGAAAACAGTCAGCATGGGAAGCGAGCGCCGCGAAGGCTTTGCTGATTTGCAAAGTTAAAAGAGGCTAGCAGTTCCAGAGTGCAGGCGAAGTCACAGGCGCGTGACGCCGCCGCACGCGCCGCTCACGTTTGCGTGCGCGCGCGCTTCCCACAACCGTCCGCGCATGCCAGAACCGCTGCATGAACCGTTGCGCGCCTGCGTCTCTCTTCGCTCTCCTTGCGCTCGCCGCCTGTGCCAGCGCCCTTGATCCGGACCAGGCGCGGCTGTGCCGTCTGGCGCTGCCCGCGCTGGCGGACGCGCAAGCAAACATCACGGTTGTCCGCCAGTCGCTGCTGCCCGCATCCGGCGCTGACAGCCGCCCGGGCGTGCGCATCGATTACCGCACACGGATTGAGGGCAACGCACCGCACAGCGATTTTGCCGAGTGCCGCTTTGGCGGTGCGGGCGCGGCAGCCGGACGGCTGGCGCTGCTCGCGATGCGGACCAGAACCGGCGAAATGCCCGAGCGCCAGCTCATGACGCTGAAGCGCTTCTGGCTTGACACGCCTGACGCGCAAATCGAGGATCCCGCCCCGGTGAGCGGCATTGACACCGCCCCCGCCCTGCCCTTCGCCTGGGCCTACGCCCTGCAGCAGGCGGTCAACGCGCTGCCGCTGATCGCCATTTACGGCCTGCTGGCGGCGGCCTATTCGCTGCTCTATGGCCTGATCGGCCGCGTCAACATGGCGTTTGGCGAGTTTGCGGCGGTGGGCGGCTATGCCGCGCTGAATGCTGCCGTGCTGGCCAGCGGCCTTGTGCCCGGCCTGTGGGTGGCGCTGGCCTGCACCGTCGCCATAGCTGCCGCCGCCCTGCATGGCGCGGCTGCCGCGCGCCTCATTGCGCCGGTGCTTGCCCGCGCCCACGGCCAGCAGACCCTCATCGCCACCATAGGCCTGTCGCTGTTCCTGCAGGAATATCTGCGCCTGTCGCAGGGCGCGGAAATGCGCTGGGCCGCCCCTGTGCTGGCGCAGCCGGTGGCGCTCGCCCGGGCGGAAGGCTTTGTGGTGACCGTCACGCCGATGGCGCTGCTGGCCGCCGGCATCGCGGCGGTGGCTGCCAGCTTCCTGCTGGCGCTGCTGCGCTACAGCCGCTTTGGCCGCAGCTGGCGCGCCTATTCCGATGACCCCGGTACGGCGGCGCTGTTCGGCGTCAACCCCGCCGCCATTCTGGGCCAGACCTTTGCGCTGGCCTGTGCCATCGCCGGCCTCGCGGGGGCGATCATCACCCTGTACTATGGCGGGCTTGGCTACGGCGGCTCGACGACGCTTGGCCTCAAGGCGCTGGTTGCCGCCATTCTGGGCGGCATTGGCTCGGTGCCCGGCGCGTTTGTCGGCGGTGTGGCGGTGGGCCTTGCCGAAGCCATGTGGTCGGCGGTGTTCCCGACGTTCTACCGCGACGTGATGATTTTTTCCGTGCTTGCGGCGCTGCTGCTGTGGCGCCCCGGCGGCCTGTTTGGTTTTGGCGACTTGTTGCCACGCCGCGTTTGAGACAAGGTGTCCGCGCCCGGACCGAATCCGGGCAACACTTCAAAGGCGCGCGCATGACTGTCACCTTCGCCGCCATCATTGCCGCAGCCGAGGCCCTGAAGGGGCAGATTGTCCGCACGCCGACCTTTGCCGCACCCGCGCTGTCGGCGCTGACCGGGGCAGCTATCTGCGTCAAATACGAGAATATGCAGGCCACCGGTTCGTTCAAAGACCGCGGTGCCTTCATCAAGCTGTCGGCGCTGACCGCGCCCGAACGCCAGCGCGGCGTCATCGCCATGTCAGCGGGCAATCACGCCCAGGCCGTCGCCTATCATGCCCGCCGCCTTGGCATTCCGGCCACCATCGTCATGCCGGTCACCACTCCCTACGTCAAAGTGGCCAAAACCCGGTCGCATGGCGCGGCAGTCGTGCTGTTTGGCGAGACGCTGGCCGAAAGCCAGGTCAAAGCCGAGGAGCTGATCGCCGCGCAAGACCTCGTGCTGGTGCATCCCTACGACGACCCCTTCGTCATCGCCGGCCAGGGCACCATCGCCCTCGAGATGCTGGCTGACGCGCCGGATATTGACGTGCTGCTGGTGCCGGTGGGCGGCGGCGGCATGATCTCGGGCATGGCGCTGGCGGCCAAGGCCATCAAGCCAGGGATTGAGGTTATCGGCGTTGAGGCGGCGCTGTACCCCTCGTTCTGGAATGCGCTGGGGCGCGCCAGCCTGCCGCTTGGCGGGCCGACGCTGGCCGAGGGCATTGCGGTCAAAAACGTCGGGCGCATCACGCTGGAAATGGTGCGCGCCCATGTTGACGACATTATTCTGGTCGGCGAAAGCGATCTTGAGCGCGCCGTCAACGCCTTCGCCACCCACCAGCGCGTGATGGCGGAGGGCGCGGGTGCCGCCGGCCTTGCGGCAGTGCTGGCCGACCCGGCGCGCTTTGCCGGCCGGCACGTCGGCATCGTGCTGTGCGGCGGCAATATTGACGCGCGCCTGCTCGCCTCGATCATGGTGCGCGAGCAGGAGCGCGAGGGCCGCATCACCCACCTGCGCATCACCGCGCCCGACCGGCCGGGACTGCTGGGGGTGATCTCGACGGAACTGGGCGTGCTGGGCGCAAACATTCTGGAAGTCTCGCATCGCCGCCTGATGCTGGACGTGCCCGCCAAGGGGATTACAATCGACGTGTCGATAGAGACGCGCGGCCCGGACCATGCTGATGCGGTGCTGGCAGCGCTGGCAGCCAAGGGCCTGACGCCACGACGGATGAAGGCGGGGGATGTCGAGCCGATCGCGCATTGAGGGGGAGTGTCCCCTTCTCCCGCTTGCGGGAGAAGGTGCCCGAAGGGCGGATGAGGGCGGTCGGGCCGCGCAAATCCTGAAAGGATTGCGCTGCGGCGCCAC
>JANLPP010000225.1:0-1932 GCA_031367295.1 Hyphomicrobiales bacterium
CAGCGCGGTTTTGCCGGATAGTCGTTTGGTCACGTGTGTCTCTCCTGATTGTCCGTTGCCGTGTCGTGTCTGGCGCAAGGCCCGGGTGTGTGTGTTCAGGCTTTGCCGCCGCCAAAAAGTCCGTTCACCTCGGCGAAAGGCGCGCCCTGCGCAAACGCGTTGAAAGTTCCCTCCGCCGCAATCTCCTGCGCCGCCCGGATAAAACCGCCCCAGGCCGCGCGCGCCAGGGACGAGCCGGTGCTGACCCGGCGCACGCCCGAATCCTCAAGCTGGCGCAGCGTGAAAAACGGCATGGAGGCCAGAACGCTGACCGGCACCGGCCGGACAGCATCGACAACCGCCTTGACGTCGTCCAGCGTTTTCAGTCCCGGCACAAAAATCACATCGGCGCCCTCGGCCGCAAAAGCGGTGGCGCGCGCGATCGCCTCCCGCAAGCCACCCGGATGGCCAAACAGCAGACATTCCGTGCGCGCCGTCAGCAGCACCGGCATGCCGCTTTGCGCTATTGCCCGGCGTGCCGCGCGCATGCGGCGCAGGGCCTCGTCAAGACTGTGGAACGGGTCCGCAGCGTTGCCGGTCAGGTCCTCAATCGACAGGCCGGCAACGCCTGTCTTGACGCACAGGCCGACACTTTCGGCGACGCCGTCTGCATCCCCGCCAAAACAGGATTCAAAATCGGCGTTGACCGGCAGCGGGCTGGCGGCTGCGACAGCGGCGATATGGGCAAGCACCTGAGCCCGGTCACAGCCGGTGTCAGGCCGACCCAAGGTCCAGGCCGCGCCTGCGCTTGTGGTTGCGAGGGCCTTGAAGCCGAGCGAGCCAAGGTAGAGCGCCGAGCCAACGTCATAGGGATTGGGCATAACGAAGATGCCCGGCCCGCGGTGCAGCTGCGCAAAGGCCGCGCATTTGGCCTGTTGCCGCCGGGCAGCATCAAGCGCGCCACTCGTGGCGTGAAGCGCAGTTCTGCCGGATGTCTGGAGTGTCAATGCGCCGGTCTCCCCGACTGAGCTTCAACCAGAATGCATCATGCCGCCTTCAAGGCTCTCTGGACAGCGGCAGGATCACGGTCAATGACGATGAGATAGGCGCGGGTGGCGCCGTCGGGGGCGCGTTTGCCCTGTTCCCAGTGGCGAAGCGTATGGATGCTGAAGCCGAAACGCCGGGAAAATTGTTCCTGTGTCATCGCGAGGCGCTGGCGAATGGCTTTCACATCCGGCGCTTTGGGTATGTGCACGCGGTACTGGGATAGATCGCCTTCGCCGCGCAAATACGCTGCCGCCTCTTCGAGGCCGCGCCGGATCATGTCAGCAACTTCTCCAGTCATGTCAGCTTCCTTCTTTTGTAGTCGGAAATCATCGATCCAATAAACCGTTTGAACTCGTTGCGCTCAGCTTGGCTCAAATCCGATTTCTGATTCTTCGCGTAAGCGGCAATTGCAAACAACGGAATGGTCAAATCGTGGAAATAATAGATCACCCTGGCCCTCCGCGTTTGCCGCAGCCTTCAATTCCCCACCTTGACTTTCCGCAGGCCGCCGGTTCCCGGGACGAGATCGCCAGCGTCCGGATTATAGGCGAGAAAATCAACCATCTCTTCACGCTAAATCGTCCATAACCGTTAGCGCTGACCGCAGAAATACGGACGTTTCAACAACGGTGATTGGCGCGAAAGGAAAACCCGTGACCATAGTAATCCAATGGGCTAGTTATTTCAAGACCGGACTATTCCTCCGATGTCAGCACCCGCCAGCGCCTTCTCCATATGCACGATCACCCGGTCCGCCAGCGCCTCCCGCCGCACCACCACAAAGCCGTGGCGGGCGTACCAGGCGATATTCTGCACCAGTTTTTCCCCCGTGTAGAGCGTCAGCCGCTTGAGGCCGCCCTGCTCCGCCATGCTCTGGGCAAACTGGAGCAACTGCCCCGCCACGCC
>JANLPP010000229.1:0-1996 GCA_031367295.1 Hyphomicrobiales bacterium
GCTGACGGGACCATCGGACAGGCCGCCGCAGCACCGCCGCTGGCCGGCCGCGCCGCGTCCGCGCGGGACAGGCCGTGGGAAATGCCGCGCTTTGACGATGAAGACCCGGACGAGGGCGATCAAGCGCGCGAGAACGACGGCAACGCTCCAGACTTGGAACTTCAGGATTTGGAACCGCTCGATCCGGGCGACGCGCCAGATGATCGCCAAGACGCCAGCGGGGCAGGGGCGTTCGCCGATGTCGACGCGCTCGTCGCCCGCAGCCACCGCGCGCTCGCCGCCTTTAACGATCTGCAAACCGAGACTGGCCGCGCCCGGATGGCGGTGGCGGACCCCGCCTATGATCAGCCTGGCCGGCTCGACGCCTGGCTGCAGGCGCTCGCCGCGGCAGCGGACCTCCCGGCCGCGCTCGCCGCGGCAATCTCACTCGACGCCTGGCTGACGCTCGAGCCTGCGGAACACCAAGGCGAGCTTGGGTTCCTGCTCGCCGCAATGCTGCTGCGCCAGCGCGGGCTCGCCGCCGCGCATCTGCCGGCGCTGGCGCTCGGCCTGTGCGCCAGCCGCTTTCGCTGGCGGCCGGACCAGGCGCCGCAAGTCCGGCTGGCGGGCCTGCTTGCAGCAATGTGTGAAACGGCGCGCGCTGGCCATGCCGATCTCGACCGCCTCACTCTGGCGCACGCTGTGATGCAGGCAAAATGCGCCGGGAAATCGAAGAACTCGCGGCTGTGCGGTCTCATCGGTCTGTTCATCGCCGCGCCGCTGGTCACAGTGCAGACCGCCGCCAAGGGGCTCAGCATAACGCCGCAGGGGATCGAGGCGATGCTGGCCGGCCTCGGCACATCGCTGCCGCCCGAACGCACCGGGCGCAAACGGTACAGGGCATGGGGGATTTTGTGATTTGTCAGCTGATAGCGGTGTGGGTCGCTTTTTACCCTTCGGGCGGCAGCGGCAGGTGAATCAGTGATGAGCACAGAGTGAAACAGTACATTCGTGAACAGCGGTTCGATTTTGTCGCGCCTGCCATGAGCAATTGCGGCACCCGTCATACGCAGACTGTCGCTGGAGAGGCCGCGCTTGACGGCCTGTTTGCGCAATAGCGCGTGAGGCAGGAATTGCTTGAGGCCGCGTCGTGACAAATCAACTTAGTGCATGGACGTTCGTGCGCGGCGCATCTGGGCTTCCGTCTTGCGATTGTGGACGTCCCCTCGCCCACGCCGTCCACCTAGAGCATGATGCCGGGGAGTTGAATCTCTGGGGATTCCCAAATCAGTTTTGATCTGATTCAAGGTCAGGACTGGATTGGAGGCCAGCATGTATGCCAAAAGCTCTTTCGATGGATTTGCGGGAACGGGCGATGGCGCGGCTTGAGGCCGGCGAGTCGATGGTTTGCATTGCGCTGGCACTTGGAGTCAGCCGGTCCGGCGTTTCAAAATGGGCTGCCCGGAAGAAAGCGACCGGCAGCGTCGCGCCGGGCAGGATGGGCGGCACCAGACCGGGCACGCTTGTGGGCGAGCCTGCTGTCTGGCTGCGGGAGCGGATCGCCCGGGCCGACTTCACCTTGCGCGGCCTGCGGGCCGAGCTGGCCGGGCGCAATGTCCATGCGGCTTACAAGGCAGTGTGGCGGTTTGTGCACGCGCAGAAGCTGTCCTTTAAAAAAAAAGCGTGCTCGCCGCCGAACAGGATCGCCCGGACGTGGCACGCAAACGCGCCCGCTGGCAAGCCCGGCAGGGGTCAGTTGATATAAAACGGCTTGTCTTCATTGATGTCGAGCGCAGCGAGGGTGGGCAAAGGCCAATATGGCCCCGTTGCGCGGCTGGTGTCTGCGCGGCAAGCGGCTCAAGGCCAAAGTGCCGTTCGGCCACTGGAAAACCATGACTTTCGTTGCTGCCCTGCGGCATGACCGCATCGACGCGCCATGGGTCATCAATGGTCCGGTCAACGCTGACATCTTCCAGCGCTACATTGAAACCCAGCTGGTCCCCACCCTCGGCAAAGG
>JANLPP010000231.1:0-2086 GCA_031367295.1 Hyphomicrobiales bacterium
GCAAATCCACGGCGGCAACGGCTTTGCGCTGGAATATCCGGTATCCCGCGTGCTGTGCGACGCGCGCATTCTCAATATTTTTGAGGGCGCTGCGGAAATTCAGGCGCAGGTGATTGCGCGGCGGTTGCTGGAGGGCGGGAACTAGTTTTGCGCACCGGGGTCCGCTATGAATGAGCGCGCAAAAAAGAGGAAGCACCATGCCAGGCGTCCACGTCGTCAACCACCCGCTGGTCCAGCACAAGCTCACCCTCATGCGCGAGTCAAAACGCTCGACCAAGGGCTTCCGCCAGCTGCTCAACGAAATCGGCATGCTGCTCTGCTATGAGGTGACGCGCGATCTGCCGCTTGAGCTGGTCGAGATCGAGACGCCGCTGACGAAGATGATGGCACCGATGATTGCCGGCAAGAAGCTGGTGTTCGCGCCGATCCTGCGCGCCGGTGTCGGCTTTCTCGACAGCATGCTGGACCTTGTGCCTTCCGCGCGTGTCGCGCATATCGGCCTCTACCGCGATCCTGTCACGCTCAAGGCGGTGGAATATTATTTCAAGGCGCCGTCGGACGTGGCCGAGCGGCTTGTCATCGTCATGGACCCGATGCTGGCGACCGCCAATTCCGCCACCGCCGCAATCGAAAAACTGAAGGAACGCGGCGTCAAGGACATCCGCTTCATGTGCCTGCTGGCCGCGCCGGAAGGCATTGCGAAATTGCAAAAGGAGCATCCCGACGTCGAAATCTGGACCGCCGCCATCGACTCGCATTTGAACCATCACGGCTACATCGTGCCGGGCCTTGGCGATGCGGGCGACCGCATGTTCGGCACGAAATAATGCGCACGCGGCTGAAGGTCTGCTGCATGATGGCGGTGGCGGAGGCGCGCGAGGCGGTGGCGCAGGGCACCGACGCGGTCGGTCTCGTCGGTGCCATGCCCTCGGGGCCGGGGCCGATTGACGATACGCTCGCCGCCGAAATCGCCCGCGCCGTGCCGCCGCCGGTCGCTTCGTTTCTGCTCACCTCGTTCCACACCGCCGAGGACATCGCCGGCCATGTGCGCAAGGTGGGCGCGAGCGCCGTGCAGATAGTCCGGCACATCGAACCGCGCGAATACGCTACGCTGCGCCACCTGCTGCATGGCGTGAGGATTGTGCAGGTTGTGCATGTCGAGGATGCTTTCGCATTCGGCCTCGCGCAGGACTATGCGAAGCTGGCGGACGCGCTGCTGCTCGACTCGGGGCGGCCTTCGGCGACGGTGCAGGAACTGGGCGGCACGGGGCGCGCGCATGACTGGGGTGTCAGCGCGCGCATTGTCGCGGGTGTCGATGTGCCGGTGTTTCTGGCGGGCGGGCTGCACGCCGGCAATGTGGCGGAGGCGGTGCGGCAAGTGCGGCCCTGGGGCGTGGACTTGTGTTCGGGCGTGCGCACGGACGGGCGGCTCGATGCGGGGAAGCTGGCGGCGTTTGTGGCGGCGCTCACTGGAACGCCGGCCTCCGGCCGGCCCTGACGCGCGCAAGCCGGCCAGAGGCCGCGGTCCAACGCTTGCGCCTCTCTGTCCCGCCCCCTATTACCCCTCGCAACCACCGAGGCTTGCCATGACCGACACACCCAAAAAAACCACCGTCAAAGCCCGCCTGCCGCGCGGGCTTGGCGACCGCGGCCCTGCGGACCTTGCCGCCGAGCGGGCGATGACGGAGAAAATCCGCGAGGTTTATGAGCGCTACGGTTTCGAGGCGGTGGAGACGCCGTTCATCGAATATACCGAAGCCCTGGGCAAGTTCCTGCCCGACACCGAGCGCCCCAACGCGGGCGTCTTCTCGTTTCAGGATGATGACGAGCAGTGGATGAGTCTGCGCTACGATCTCACCGCGCCGCTCGCCCGCTATGTCGCGGAGAATTTTGACGCGCTGCCGAAGCCTTACCGGTCGTACCGCGCGGGCTGGGTGTTCCGCAACGAGAAGCCGGGGCCGGGGCGGTTTCGCCAATTCATGCAGTTTGACGCGGACACGGTGGGGGCTTCGTCACCGGCCGCCGACGCCGAGATTTGCATGATGGCGGCGGATACGCTGGAGGCGCTGGGGATCAAGCGCGGCGA
>JANLPP010000240.1:0-13710 GCA_031367295.1 Hyphomicrobiales bacterium
TCTGGAGGAATTCCCACTGGGCCATACAGTACGCAGCGCGTCTGCTTTTGTGACGACTTTTGAAGTTGCCGATGGCCCTGAAGCGCTGGCGCAGAATTCGGAACCTGGCATGAAGTTTATCACGCCGTGCGCGTGCCGCCCCGCCTGTTTGTAGCTTCCCGGCAGATAAAAATTCGCAATGTCCTGATGCATGGCAATCACTGCGGCTTTCACGTCCTCGGCTGTTCGTTTTGCCTCAATCGCCGTGACCACGGCCGTCCACAGGGCGTCTGGCAGCCCCACCGCTTTTGCGCGGCTCCGGATCACCGCGGCAAGGGTCTGGCCTGTGCTGTCACGCGGCCATTCCCGGCGCTTGTGGTTTGCAGGCCGGCGCGCCATGCTGCGCCCCGGATGCACAAGCTGGAGCGCATGCATGCGCCGAATTCCCGGTGTGCATGACCAGTGCCGGACAACGCTGACAGCGGACGCCAGCAGCATGAGGAGGCGCTGCGTCGGCATTGCCATGGCGGCGGTAATGCGCGATGCTGTTGCATTATCTGCGGGGTGCAGCATGGGTTATGCACACAAAGGTGTTGCTGCTTTGGCGTTGCTGGCACTTGCCACACCGGCGTTCGCGGAAAACGCGCCGCAGGATGTGTTTGACGAATTCAAGACGCTCGATGAAGGCAAGTGGTATGTCTGCAAACGCCCGGAAAATGAGGGCGTTGAAAATAATTTTCAGCCCGATATTCCTTTGCCCACCGGCGCTGCCGGGTTGAAACTTGGGATCAGACCCCCGCCAAACGCGGTCATGCTTGCCGAAAAGCTGCACAAGTCCTGCATGCCCCAGGGTGCCGCAGGCGACCATACCGAGCGCGCCGAGATTTGGGAGCAGGACTGTCTTTACGAAAAATACGGGTGGGAGATCTGGCAGAAATTTTCGCTGTTTGTTGACCCACTGGCCGAGCCGGCCAAAGACCGGCTGGTGATCGGGCAGTGGAAGAAAGGCAAACCCGCCGTGCTATCGCCTTGCACCGGAGCAGTGACAGCCTCCGCGCTGCCGCTGCCCAAACCGAAGAAACCGTCAGACGACTGGGGTCCCAGTCCGTTTCTGGCGCTGCGGTTTGAGCGGCGGGAATTTTCCATCACGATTGAGCAACAGGATTTTTCCAAGCAGGCCAGCAGCGAGACGGACGAATGCCGCATCACGCTGGCGGTGGATGAGGCGCGCCCGCTGAACTATCTGCGGGTGCTCCAGCATGGCGATGTGAAGGCACCCAACCAGACTGTGCTTGTGCGGATGCAGCAGGCGGCGGGCGATCCCGGCGCCTTTGTGCCCGACGCGGCCGAGGCGCAGGCGAGCTGCATGCGCGGTGTGGAGATCAAGCGCTTCGCTGCGCTGCCAAAACCTTTTGGCCAATGGGTATCGCTGCAAATTCATTTTCATATCGAGGGCGGGCTGGGCGCAGGCGGTGCGAGCGGCGACCTTGTCGAAATCTGGGCCGATGGCACGATGATCGCCAAAGCAAGCGGGCGCATCGGCACCGCGCCGCACGCCAACCTGACAGGCGCACTGGTGACGCCGCAATATTTCAAATTCGGCCCCTACCGCGATCCGGAGAGGTGGCCGCTGACGGCGTGGATCGCCCATTATTCCAAGGCACACCGCGAAGTGGATTTGCGCTGAGCGCGGGCACTCGCCCTCACACCCGGAAAAGCTTCGACAGTTTCAGCCCCTGCGCAAGGCAGGTCCCCGGCAGGACTGCTCCGGCTGCCGCGTGAAATGGCAGCCGGGTAACGTATTCGCGTTGATGCGTTTATCTTATGATGATAACATATTAATATGAAGGATGACAAAGAGCTTGAGCCGCTGCTCGATCTTGACGGCGCGAGTTTCGAGGCGGCGGAAGGCTTTGTTGTCGAATTCATGGCGCGGCGGACGGATATTCCGCGGGAGAGGCCGCGTGGAATTAGTTATGCGCTGGTATTCCGCCCAGTCTCGGGGCCCCCCTTTGTCCGCTTCGACAATGCCCATTCCATTGAGCACCGCGGCGGCAAGATGGTCAAGGCACCGGCAGCCTTTGACCATTGGCATCGCGGCCCTGCGGACCCCGGCCGCCCTTACCGGTTCATAACCGCAAGTCAGCTGCTTGAAGATTTCTGGCGCGAAGTGAAGCGCGTTATGCATGAGAAAGGCATTCCCAATGACCTATAAAACCGGCTCCATCGGCGAATTCATGCGCTGGACCAAGCGCGTTGTCGCCGACCCGGCTGCGGCGGGCACGGAGCCCAAACGCTGGTTCGACACGGACGCGACCGCGTCAAAATTGCCTGGCGCGGCAGTGTCGCCCGAAGCGATGGTCAAGCTGCTGTCCCCGGAGAACCTTGCCTTGCTCACGCTTATCGGCTCGCGGCATCCGCAGTCTCTGCATGCGCTCGCGACGCTCGCCGGGCGCAAGTCATCCAATCTGTCGCGAACGCTGAAGAAATTGCAGCAAGCAGGTATTATCGGGTTCGAAAACGGCCCCGGCCGCACCATCGCGCCGCGCCTTCTGGCGCGGCGCGTGACGCTGGAGCTTGATTTCACGGGACGCGGCGGCACTGTTTCTGTGCAGGGGTGAATGCGGGCCGCCGCTTCACACCCTAAAATGCTTCGACAGTTTCAGCCCCTGCGCCTGATAGTTTGATGCCAGCCCCGCGCCATAGAGCACGCGCGGCGGTGCCGACATGCGCTCATAGACCAGCCGCCCGACAATCTGGCCGTCTTCGAGAATAAACGGCACGTCGTGCGAGCGCACTTCCAGCACCGCGCGGGCGCCAGCGCCGCCGGCCTCCGCCGCGCCAAAGCCGGGATCGAAAAAGCCGGCGTAGTGGACGCGGAACTCGCCGACCAGCGGATCAAAGGGCGTCATCTCGGCGGCATGGTCGGGCGGCACGCGCACCGCCTCCTTGGAGGCGAGAATGTAAAACTCGCCAGGGTCGAGCACGAGGCCGCGCGCCCCCCGCGCATAAATCGGCTCCCAGAAATCAAGCAGGTCATGCGCGTTGGTTTTGTCGATGTCGATAAGCCCGGTGTGGCGCTTGGCGCGGTAGCCGATGAGGCGCTCGCGGCCAAAGCCGGACAGGTCCACCGACACCGCGACGCCGTTGGCAATGGACGGCTCGGACCCGGTCACCAGTTTTTCGCGCGTGTGCAGCGCGCGGTGCGCGGCATCGTCGAGCCGCGCGTCGCCATTGCGGAAACGGATCTGGCTGAGGCGCGAGCCGGTGCGCGCCAGCACGGGGAAGGTGCGCGGCGAAATCTCGGCGTAAAGCGCGCCGCTGTAGCCATCGGCAATCACGTCAAAGGCCCGCGCCCTGTCGGCGATCACTCGCGTAAAAACATCGAGACGGCCGGTCGAGCTTTTGGGGTTGGCGCTGGCCGCTATGCCGTTTGGCAGGGCCAGTGTTTCCAGCAGCTCGGCGACATAAACTGTGCCGGTTTCCAGCACAGCACTTTTTGTCAGGTCAATCTCGTGCAGGGCCAGCCATTCGAGGCATTCGGCGACACTGCGCGCCGGGCCGGGCAGAAAACTCGCCCGCATGCGCCACACGCGCGCGCCCAGCCGCAGGTCAAGGCTGGCGGGCTGCACCTGGCCTGCGGCAAAGGCGTGGTCAGCGCTGATTGCGCCCGCCTGCGCGAGCGCCTCAATCTGGTGGTCAGCAAGAATGCCGGTATGCATGGGCGGGCTTGTCCTTTGCGCCGCGCTGTAACCCATCGCGGCGTTGACGCCAAGCGGGCCGCCCGCTACAGCATCGTCACGGGATTTTGGGCCGGCCGGCTTGCCCCGTGGTGAAACGCAAATGCTAAAAGGCCGGGGCACAGCGCAGTTTCTGCGGTTTTGCGCCCGGCGCCGGGTTTTTCCCGCGCCAAGGAGAAATTGCCATGTCCGACTATACCCGCAAAACCGCTCCAGCGACCCAGCGCGCCTGGCGGCAGGCGACGCGCCTCGTGCACGGCGGCGCGCTGCGCTCGCAGTTTGGCGAGACGTCGGAAGCGCTGTTCCTGACGCAAGGGTTTTTATACGACACGATGGAGCAGGCCGAGGCGCGCTTCAAGGGCGAGGATCAGGGTTTTATCTACGGGCGGTTTTCCAACCCGACAGTTTCCATGTTCGAGCAGCGCATGGCCTTGCTTGAGGGCGCCGAGGCAGCGCGCGCCACAGCCACCGGCATGGCGGCGGTCACGGCGTCGCTGATGGGCCAGGTCAAGGCCGGTGACCATGTGGTGGCGGCCAAAGCGCTGTTCGGCTCCTGCCGCTATGTGGTGGAAGACCTGCTGCCGCGCTTTGGCGTCGCCTGCACGCTGGTCGATGGCACGGACCTTGACCAGTGGCGCGCCGCCATGCGGCCCAACACGCGGACGCTGTTTCTCGAAAGTCCGACCAACCCCTGCCTTGAGGTGATCGACATTGCGGCGGTGGCCGAAATCGCCCATGCAGGCGGCGCGACGCTGGTCGTGGACAATGTCTTCGCCACGCCGCTGCTGCAAAGCCCGCTGGAGCTGGGGGCCGACTGCGTCGTCTATTCGGCAACAAAACACATCGACGGGCAGGGGCGCTGCCTCGGCGGCGTTATTCTCGCCAGCGCCGAATTCATCGACAAGAATATCCACAACCTGCTGCGCCAGACCGGGCCATCGCTGTCGCCGTTCAATGCCTGGGTGCTGCTGAAGGGGCTCGAAACCCTGCCGGTGCGCGTGGCGGCGCAGGTGGCCTCCGCCGCCAAGGTGGCGGATTTTCTCAGCGCGCAGCCGGGCGTGACGCGCGTGTTGTATCCTGGCCGCTCCGATCATCCGCAGGCGGCATTGGTAAAACGCCAGATGAAGGGCGGCGGCAATCTGGTGGCGTTTGATATTGTTGGCGGAAAGAAGGCGGCGTTTGCGTTTGCCAATGCGCTCAAGATCATCGGCATTTCCAACAATCTGGGCGATGCCAAAAGCCTGCTCACCCACCCCGCCACCACCACCCACCAGCGCCTGACGCCGGAAGTGCGTGCCGGGCTGGGCATCAGCGAGGGCATGCTGCGGCTGTCGGCGGGGCTGGAGGACGCGGAGGATTTGATGGAGGATATTGCGGCGGCGCTGGCCCGGTAAAACACATCGCGACACGACAAGACCCTACTGCCGACTGCCCAAACCCTATTGGCTCCTGAATAATACAGCGTGCAATCACGGTTTCTGGCCGCCCAGGCCGAGCCCTGGACTCTACTGGCTATTCGTGCGCCGCATGGTTGCCGATGAGGATTTTGTTTGAGAGGCAACAGGGTTTGGGCAGTGGGCAGTCAGGGCGCCTGGCGATTTACAGTTGTCCCGGCCCGCCCTGCGCCAGCGTCAACGCGCAGCGTTGACAGGCCTGCCCGCCGTGCCACAAAGGCGTAACCGCCAACGCAGCCCAAGGTCCGCCATGCTCACCGACTTCATTCTCGCCAGCGTCCATCACATCTTGATTTTCGGGCTTTTCGCCCTTCTTGGCGCGCAGCTGGTGCTGGTGCGGCCCGGCATGGATGCGGGGATTATCGCGAAGGTTGGCAGGCTTGACCGGGTTTACGGGATATTGGCGCTGGGCGTTCTGCTCGCCGGGCTGGCGCGGGTGTTTGAGGGCGCGAAAGGGCCGGCCTATTATTTTGCCAACCACATTTTCCTGACCAAGCTCACGCTGTTTATCATTGTCGGCCTGCTGTCGATCCGCCCGACGCTGGATTTCATTGGCTGGAACCGGGCGCTGAAAAACGATCCCGGAGCGCTGCCGGCGGATGCTGCCATCCGCCGGACCCGTTTGTTCATTCACATTGAAGCAACGCTGCTGATCCTGCTGCCGGTGCTCGCTGCCGCCATGGCGCGTGGCTATGGCACACGCTGAGCGCCGCCGCGCTGGTCACGCGCCCTTGACGACCAGCTCGAACGGAATGTTGCCGCGCGTGGCGTGGCTGTAGGGGCAGATGTCGTCATGCGCGGTCTGCGCCAGCTTGACCAGATCGGCATGCGGGATGGTGCTGTCAGTGACATGCATCTTGACCGCGACGCCAAAACCGCCGCCGTCGCGCGGGCCGATGCCGACATCGCAATGGACCTTGGTATTCTTGGTGCTGACTTTCGTCTGGCTCGCCACAAAATCAACCGCGCCGTTGAAGCAGGCGGCATAGCCCGCCGCAAACAGATGCTCGGGCGTGGTGGTGTGGGGCAGGCCGGGGCCGCCCATGCCCTTGCGCACGGACAGGTCAACCTTGACCGAATGGTCCGTGGTTTCCGAATGGCCGTTGCGGCCGCCGGTGGCGTCCGCTGCGGCAGATTCAAGCTGCTTGATGTTATGCATGGATAAAACTCCTTCACTGGCCAAACCGGTTAGCCCGGGGCGGAGATAGGCCTTTGCCGTCCAAAAATCCACTGCGCAATAAGGCGTATGCTGCGATGCAGCGCGGCTAGAGTCGGCGCACTGATGTTATCGCCCCAAAGCTTCTTGCCGCAATGCGGTCGCGCGCCTCGCGCCGCGGTTCGCTCGCCACCATCATCTGGTGGCCGCTGGCGTGCAGGAGGCGTTCCGCGTCCTGCATGATGCCGACATGGCCCTTCCAGAACACCAGGTCGCCGCGTTGCAGGCCGTCAAGCGATGCGTCGAACGCCACCGCCTTGCCCAGCCCGCGCTCCTGCATGTCGGAATCGCGCGGCGCGCTGACACCCGCCGCAACAAGGGCGTTTTGCACAAGACCGGAGCAGTCGAGGCCGGAGCTGGTCTTGCCGCCCCACAGGTAGGGCACGTGCAGCAGGGTCTCGGCCACAGCCACAAAGTCGGGCGCGGCTTCGCCCAGCGGCGCAAGGTGCGCGGCCCACAGGCAAAGCCCTTGCGGCGTGACGGCAAATTCGCCGCGTGTCGCCGCAACACAAACTGCGGCGTTGAGCGGCAGCGCCATGAACGCGGGCAGTTTCATGCTTGCGCCGGGGTAGGCAAAGGTGCGCGGCACGCTAACGCGGTGCGTCGGGGCGGGCACCTCGCCAAGCGCATCGGCGCGCATGTAGCCGACATAGCCGTCGGCTTCGAGCTGACCCCAGGCCCAGCCGTCGCGGGTCTCATACACCGTCACGGCCTCGCCATGCAGCGCCTCGGTGTCCAGCCCGGCGGCCATGTCCGGGGCGCGGCGCAATGCGGCTGATGCCGCCGTCACCCGCAGCCGCTGCCCGGCCACAAAGGCGGCCGCCTCCACCTCGCCGCGCAAAAACTCTGCGGCAAGGTCCGGCCGTGCCGGTGTCAGGCGCCGGTCAAAAGCCGTCATTCCTGCGCCTCCGGCGGTTTCAGTTCCGCAGCCCTGGCAACCACGAGGTCGCCCAGCGTTTCAACATACAGCGCGCCTTTGACTGTTCGCTGAATAATGACGTTGCGCCCGTCTTTTTCATCCCTGCGCCGGGTGGTCAGGCCATATTTTCCCAGCGCGTCCAGCGCGCGCGTCACCACAGGCTTGGTGACGCCAAGGGATTTTGCAAGGCCCCGCACCGTATGGGGCGGCTGGTCAATGTAAATTGTCAGATACAGTGCCAGCTGGCGCAAGGTAAAATCCGGCGCGGCCTCAATTCTGGCGTCGTTGACCAGGCTCGATGACAGTTCCTGCAAAAGCCGCAGCGCCTGGGTGTGGGAAACAGCAACGGACATGGAATTTCACTGCGGCGCTGGCCGTCCAGCATCGGCCAGACTTTCCACAGACCGGCTGGCAAGGCAAGCGGCATGCATCAGGCGGCAGAGCCCTCAGCGGCGCGCCCCGACGCTGTCTGCAACCCCGCGGAACCCGTCAAGCGTCATGCCACTCACGGCGTGTTTGACGAGTTCCGGATTGGTCATCCGCATCCCGGTCACAGCCAGCATGTCAACATCATTCTTGAAATTGCTGGCGGGTACACCCAGGCTGTAAGGCAGAAAGCCTCTGCCGGCTGCCGTGCCGGCGAAATAACACACTGTCACGGCGATGAATATTCTGACCATGGCAATTTCCTTCCCGCCCCCTGACGTGGAATTCGGGACTACCCCGCTAAAACGTAGGTCCAGACTGTTGAAAGTGCGTGAAGAAAGCCGGTTAATAAATAGTGGATGATGATTTTTTTTTGACAAGCCTGCTGCGGCCAGTCCACACAGGCGACATGAACTACCGCCATCATTTTCATGCGGGCAATTTTGCCGATGTGTTCAAACATGTCTGGCTGACGCGCCTGCTGGTCTATCTGGCGCAGAAAGATGCGCCTTTTCACTATCTCGACACGCACGCGGGAATCGGCCTCTACGATCTTGCCGCCGCGCCCTCGCAGCGCACCGCCGAATGGCGCGAGGGAATCGGACGCCTGCTCACTGCCAGCCTGTCCCCGGCGTGCCGCGCGCTGATCGCGCCCTATCTGGCACTGGCCGGGCCGGTGCGTGCGGATGGCAGCCTGTCCGCTTATCCGGGTTCCCCCGCCATCGCCCAGGCGCTGCTGCGGGCACAGGACCGGATGACTGCCTGCGAGCTGCACCCCGAGGATTGCGCCACCCTGCGGCAAAACCTTGGCCGCGACCGGCGCGCCAAAGCCATCGAGATTGACGGCTATGTCGCGCTCAACGCCTATATTCCGCCCAGGGAGCGGCGCGGCCTGGTGCTGATTGACCCGCCGTTTGAACAGGCGGATGAGTTTGCCCGGCTGACGCAAGCGCTGGGCAGCGCCCATGCCAAGTGGCCCGGCGGCGTCTATGCGCTCTGGTATCCGGTAAAGGGCCTGCAGGCGGGTGAGCAGATGGCCGCAATGGCGGCGGCGGCTGGCATCACACGCATATTGCGCATCGAGTTGCTGAGAACGCCCATTGGCACCGGAGGAGCCGATGAGCGCCTCAACGGTTGCGGCCTGCTGATCGTTAATCCGCCTTACACGTTTGGCGCGCAGTGCGCGGTCATCATGCCGGAACTCGCCCGCATTCTGGGCCAGAATGGTGCGGGGCAGTGGCGAGTAACTGAGTGACGCCAGTGTCTTAGCCTGTGCTGTGCCGGGTGCTTCACACCATAGCGCTTGCATATTGCCGCGCTATGTTCGAAATGGGACCGACACTTAATGCAAGATGCTGCCTGTGGGCAAGCCGCTGATTGAAATGCGACGCAGCGGCATGTTTCTGGCTGGTAACAGGCCGGACAAGGGGCAATTGGGTGCCGGGCGCAGGGCCAAATGCGGGGGAAACAGATCATGCCACAGTCGGGGACGATAAAATTTTTCAATGTGGACAAGGGCTATGGCTTCATCAAGCCGGACGATGGCGGCAAGGATATTTTCGTGCATATCACTGCGGTCGAGCAGGCCGGATTGCAGACGCTGAACGAAGGCCAGCGCGTCGGCTACGAGATTGAGCCTGACAAGAAGGGCAAAGGGCCAAAGGCGGTCCAGCTGACAATCCAGGCCTAGCAGCCCTGACCTCGCGGGCGAGCAGAGCCGAAGTCGCCCTTTAGCCGGCGCTGCCGGTATGCGGATTGCGGCGCCGGATCTGGTCTCCATGCGGCAAAGCCGGGGTTCATGCTGCGCTGCGGCAGGGAGCGTGTCTGTCGCCCGGTAGCGGGGGCGCAAGGCTCTCTGCCGGGCAGCGCTTGCACATCACCTATTCCAAATTCTGCGCTGGTGGCCTCGGCCTGCCCGCGCTAGTCATGGGCTTTACCCTTGACAGGACGTTGCCCATGAGCGCCGCTGCCACTTCCCGCCCTGCCGCCCGCATCTCGCCGGAGATGATCATCGTTGCGGGCTGCCTGATCTCGCTGCTGACCTTTGGTCCGCGCTCGTCTCTCGGCGCGTTCCAGAAAGACATGCTGACCGCCAATGACTGGTCGCGCGAGGTGTTTTCCATTGGCATAGCCCTGCAAAATCTGCTCTGGGGCATTGGCCAGCCTTTCGCCGGGGCAGTCGCCGACCGGTTCGGGGCGGTGCGGGTGCTATGCTTTGGCGCTGTTCTCTACGCGCTTGGCCTCGTCTCCATGGCCTATACGTCGAATGCCGCAACCTATGGCATCACCTCGGGCCTGCTCATCGGCTTTGGCCTGTCGGGCTGCTCATTCAACCTTGTTCTGGCGGCATTTTCAAAGCTGCTGCCGGACAGCAAGCGCAACATGGCGCTGGGCATGGGCACGGCGGCCGGCTCGCTCGGGCAGTTTCTGTTCAACCCGCTGGCGGTGGGGCTGATTGGCTCGGTCGGCTGGCAGTCCACATTCCTGATTTTCGCGGTCACCACGCTTGCAGTCATCCCCTTGTCGCTGTCGCTGGCAACACCTGCCGCGTCGCGCCTGCCAGGCCAGGGCGCGCCGCAATCGGTCGTCGGCGCATTGCGCGAGGCTTTTGGCCACCGTTCTTATGTGCTGCTGGTGCTTGGCTTTTTCACCTGCGGTTTTCAGCTCGCCTTCATCACCGCGCATTTGCAGATCTACCTGACCGACAAGGGGCTGCTGCCCTGGGTTGGCGGCACCGCGCTGGCGCTGATCGGCCTGTTCAATATCGCAGGCTCGCTCAGTGCGGGCTGGCTGTCAGGCCGCGTGCCCAAGCGCTATATCCTTTCGGCGATCTACCTTGCGCGCTCGGCGATAACGCTGGTGTTTCTGCTGCTGCCGGCATCGCCCGCCAGCGTCTTCCTCTATGCTGCGGTCAGCGGGCTGCTGTGGCTGTCAACCGTGCCGCCGACCTCGGCCCTGGTCAATCTGATGTTCGGGGCGCGGCATATGGCCATGCTCTACGGGTTCGCGTTTTTCTCGCATCAGGTTGGCGGGTTTCTGGGTGTCTGGCTCGGCGGGCGCATATTTGACCAGACCGGCTCCTACGTTTTCGTCTGGTATTTATCGATCGCGCTGGGCATAATCTCGGCCCTGATCAATCTGCCAATCGTGGAAAAGCCGGTGCTGCGCGCCGCCGTTGCCGCATAAGGAAAACCGCATGTCATTCAGGGCCATCCGCGTCGACAAGGACGCGACAGGATACCGCGCCGCACTGACGCAATTTGACGAAGCGGACCTGATGGAGGGTGACGTCAGCGTGCGGGTGACGCATTCGACCGTCAATTACAAGGACGGTCTTGCCATCACTGGCGAGGCGCCGGTGGTGCGGCGCTTCCCGATGATTCCCGGCATTGATTTTGCCGGAATTGTCGAAGCCTCGACCCATGCCGGCTACAAGCCGGGCGACGCCGTGGTGCTGACCGGCTGGGGTGTCGGGGAGACGCATCTGGGCGCCTATGCGCAAAAGGCCCGCGTCAAGGGTGACTGGCTGGTGCCCCTGCCTGCCGGTATGACCGCCGCGCAGTCCATGGCCATCGGCACGGCGGGGCTGACCGCCATGCTTTGCGTGCTGGCGCTGGAAAAACATGGACTTGCGCCCGCGCACGGCCCCGCCGTGGTCACCGGGGCTGCCGGCGGCGTCGGCTCAGTGGCGACCGCGCTGCTGGCCGGTCTCGGCTGGCACGTTATCGCCTCCACCGGACGGGCCGGCGAGGCGGAGTATCTGAAAGGCCTCGGCGCTGCCGAGATTGTTGACCGCGCCGAACTGTCCGCGCCGGGCAAGCCCATGGGCAAGGAGCGCTGGGCGGCGGGCATCGACTCGGTCGGCTCCACGACGCTGGCCAATCTGCTGGCGCAGACAAAATACGCGGGTGCCATCGCTGCCTGCGGTCTTGCCGGTGGCCGGGACCTGCCCGCCACCGTCGCGCCCTTTATCCTGCGTGGCGTCGCCCTGCTGGGTGTCGACAGCGTGATGTGCCCGAAGGCGCGGCGTCTGGAGGCTTGGGCGCGTCTGGCGCGTGACCTTGACCACGCCAGACTGGCCAGCATGACGACGACTATCGGGCTTGAGGGCGTGATGGACACAGCGCAGGCGATTCTTGCGGGCAAGGTGCGCGGGCGCGTGGTGGTGGAGGTGGGGTAGGGCCGCAACACGCGGCTTTGCCGGTTATTGACCCGGCTTTGCAAACCATGTCAAAAGCAGCCGGTCGCGCTGGAAAGTTTCGGCAGACAGGGTATGCGGGTGTAGCTCAATGGTAGAGCAGGAGCCTTCCAAGCTCAATACGAGGGTTCGATTCCCTTCACCCGCTCCAGTTCGCCGATCTTGCAAGTTTTTACATGCCGCAAAATCCAGTTCTGCACGGCGCTCATGCGGTTTTGGCCGACACCGGCCAGCGCGCACTGTGCGGCTTCGCTGCCTTCTATCGTATTGCGGCTGATACCGCGCATTGGGCCACCGGGCATCCCCCGTGTTGGAGGCATGGCTGGCGAGCGCGGTGTCTTGCACGCCAGCAGGCCGTATCGGACGCAACCAAAACGCGCTTGCGCGCCAGTGACGCCCCCCACGTGACCTGTCAGTCGCTTTGCCTTGCTCGCAATGTCGGCGAGATATGCAAAGCGTCAGTACATTGGCCGCTGGAACTATTCGCCCAGATAGACCTGCGGACCGATGCGGCGGATGCGTTTGCCATTGGCCTGCACCAGAATTTCATCGGGCGGGCTCGCGCCGGGGCTGACTGACAAAGCGGTTTTTCCGGACTTTGCCGAAGCGGGGTCGGGCAGCCTTGCGCCAGCGTGTTTTGTTGCCGCTTCAATTGCCGACAGGGCGGCGCGGTTTTTCGAGTTGATGCCCGATTCGGCAAGGCTCATGAAATCAGTCTGGCCATAGGGATAATGCGACGCGCCGCGAAACACCCGCAGGCCCTTGCCGGACATCACCATGTCCCCCTGGCGCAGTGTAAAATCCTTCAGCACCGAAACAATTTTGGTATGGGCGATATTGTCGGGACGGCAGGTGCAGGTGTTGTCCGTCGTGCCGGTATGGCGGAAGGCCACGGGCAGGGCGCTGTATTTGTGCCCGTCGCGCGAGGTCGCCTCCTCTATGCGCTCGGTCCCGCCGGGCATGACAAACAGGCGCGTCGGCGCGCCGGGGCAGATGCCTGCGCACAGCGACTCATGCCCGTTCAGGTCGCTGTCGCTTTTGACTGGCGCCACCGGGAAATAATAGCCGTCACACAGCCGTACGCAATAGGAGCGGCGCGGCAGGCCGGAGGCATCGACATAGAGCGGCACATCCGTCGCCCCGCTCAGCTGGTGCGGCTGGTTGAAGCCGCGCTGGCGCAGCGGCGCAATGCTGCGCGGCAGGTTGGCCAACCCGCGCACGCGCGTATTGCGGCTGTTGTCTGGCTGGCCAAACAGGTTGAAGATTGAAGGCGGCTGGTAGACCACCGGCGCGCGGTAGGACGGCGTGTAAAACACCGGGGCCGGGTAGGCACTCTTCTGCGAGCGGGCCTTGGGAAGGAAATCATACATCCCGCCATCATCGCGGGCAAAGGCGCGGTTAACGTCGCCGCTGCCTGCATAAACTGCTGCAGCAACGCAGGCAAAACCCAGCGCAAATGCGGCCATGGTCGAGCGGCCAAGGCCAGCCGCCTGCGGCTGGCGGGCACTGGAAGGCGCAATTTTATCGTGATTTTTCAGCTTCTTGACCAGACCACCGGAAACCGTGCTGGATTTTGATGCGTCGCGTTGCATGCGCGCCTCCACTCAAACAAATTAATCAAAGCCCCCCGGAGCCTCAATATGATTGTGATTTCGTTAACACACAAGCGAAAAAACACAAGTGCGGCCTGTTGGCAACCTTAATGTGCATGATGCGTGTGCCGTAATCGCAGCGCATTGAAAACTCAGGGTCGCAGGGCACCCTGCGCATTCAGGTAC
>JANLPP010000112.1:0-11960 GCA_031367295.1 Hyphomicrobiales bacterium
TCCGCTGTCGCATGGCTCGATCAGCCTTGACTGGCCGCTGCTGTCCGCCCTGCCCGAGCGCATCTATGGCGTCATCAGTAATGACACCTTGCTAGCTATCCCGTTTTTCACCTTCATGGGCCTCATCCTTGAACGCTCCGGCATGGCCGAAGACCTGCTCGACACCATCGGCCAGCTGTTCGGGCCGATCCGCGGTGGCCTCGCCTACGCGGTTATTTTCGTCGGCGCGCTGCTGGCGGCAACCACCGGCGTGGTGGCGGCCTCGGTCATCTCGATGGGCCTGATCTCGCTGCCTATCATGCTGCGCTATGGCTATGACCGGCGGCTGGCGTCGGGCGTTATCGCGGCTTCGGGCACGCTGGCGCAGATTATCCCGCCTTCGCTCGTGCTGATCGTCATGGCTGACCAGCTCGGCCGTTCGGTGGGCGACATGTATAAGGGCGCGTTCTATCCCGGCCTTATCCTGTCGGCGCTGTACGCCGTCTATGTTTTTATCATCACCATGGTTAAGCCTGACGCCGCGCCCGCTCTGCCCAAGGAAGCCCGCACCCTTGGCTCCGGCGTGCTGTCGTTAGTGGCGCTGATCCTGATAACCGTGGTTGTGTATTTTGGCGTCAACCGCTGGCTGACCGGCCTCTACCCCAAAATGCCGTCGGATAATGCGGGCATCTGGTCCGGCTCGCTCGCCATCATCGTCGCCTATGCCCTCGCTTTGGCCAACCAGACTTTCAAGCTTGGCTTCCTGTCGCGGCTGGCCGAACAGGTGATCATCGTGCTGGTGCCGCCGCTGGCCCTGATATTTCTGGTGCTCGGCACCATCTTCGTTGGCATTGCCACGCCGACGGAAGGCGGCGCGATGGGCGCGGTCGGCGCGATCCTGATCGCCATGGCCAAAGGCCGCCTGTCAATGACCCTGCTGCGCCAGGCGATGGACACGACCGCCAAGCTGTCAGCTTTTGTCGTGTTTATCCTTGTCGGAGCGCGCGTTTTTTCGCTTACCTTCTATGGCGTCAATGGCCACACCTGGGTTGAGCATTTGCTGGTGTCGCTGCCCGGCGGGCAGATCGGCTTCCTGATTTTCGTCAATGCCATGGTGTTCGTGCTAGCCTTCTTCCTCGATTTTTTCGAGCTGGCCTTCATCATCGTGCCCTTGCTGGGACCGGCCGCCGAGAAGCTGGGCATCGATCTCATCTGGTTCGGCGTCATTCTGGGCGTCAACATGCAGACCAGCTTCATGCATCCGCCGTTTGGCTTTGCGCTGTTCTACCTGCGCTCGGTCGCGCCCAAGACCAGCTACAAAGATCGTGTCACTGGCAAAATCATGGACGCTGTCACGACTGGGCAGATCTATCTGGGCGCGATCCCCTTTGTCATTATTCAGGTGATCATGATCGGCATTGTCATTCTCTTCCCGGCCATCGTGATGGTCTACAAGTCTGGCGAGACGAAGCTGGACCAAAAGCAGATTGAGCAACAGTTCAAAGACATAACGCCACCAGCTGCCGGATCGGATGAACCGCCGCCGCTGAAGTTCTAGAACAGTCGACAGGCAGGTTCGGCAAAACAGCAAAGCCCCGAATTAATGTTCGGGGCTTTGCTTTCATGCAATCAGGATATTTAGGATATCAACCCTTCGCCCGCTGCCGGATCATGAAATTGTCGTAGGTGAATTCCGACAGCTGGAACCACAGGTACTCGTCATTGCGGAAGGCTTTCTCCGCCTCATAAATTGTCTTGAACTTTTCGCTTGTCGCGGAAAACTCGGCGTAAAGCTCCATCGCGGCACCATAGCAGGCCTCCATGATTTCGGCCGGGATGGGCAGCAGCTTTGTGCCGCCGCCAACAAGGCGTTTCAGGGCCGCCGGATTGCGGGCGTCATATTTCGCCATCATGTCGACATTGACCATAGCCGCAGCGCTGCGCAGCACTGACTGATAGGACTTTGGCAGTTCGGCAAATTTTGCGAGGCTGAAAATAAACTGGATTGCGGCGCCGCCTTCCCACCAGCCGGGATAATAATAAAACGGCGCGACCTTGTAGAATCCCAGCTTCTCGTCATCATAGGGGCCGACCCACTCGGCCGCGTCAATCGTGCCCTTCTCCAGCGCCGGGTAAATATCGCCGCCGACGATCTGCTGTGGCACCACCCCGAGCTTTTGCAGCACCTTGCCGCCAACGCCCGCAATCCGCAATTTGAGGCCGCTGAGCTCGGCGACAGTCTTGATTTCCTTACGGAACCAGCCGGCCATCTGGCAGCCAGTATTGCCGCCGGGAATGCCAAAAACGCCAAAATCCTTGAGGAAGTCATTCATCAGCTGCGTGCCGGCACCATGGTAGAACCAGGCATTGAGCTGGCGCGCATTGGGACCGAACGGAATACTGGTGAACAAGGCAAAAGTTGGATCCTTGCCCCAGTAATACTGCATGGAGGTGTGGCACATTTCGACAGTGCCGCTTTGCACCGCGTCAAATGCCTGCAGGCCGGGTACGATTTCACCGCTGCCGAAAACCTGGATCTGGAATCTGCCGTCTGTCGCCTCCGCCACAGCCTTGGCCAGCAGTTCTCCGCCACCATAGAGCGTGTCGAGCGATTTAGGGTAGCTCGACGTCAGCCGCCATTTAATTTCAGGCGCGCTCTGGGCAATAGCAGGTTTCGAAATGGCCGCAGCTGCGGCGGCGAGGCCTGCGGTCTTGATCAGGCGGCGGCGTTCAAGGGCCATTGTCTCGCTCCGTTGCCTGATGCTGCTTCCAGTGCCCGCTCCTGGCTCCGCCGCCCGGACTAGCCGGGCGCGCAGTGCCGATCGTCATGCCGCCCAAGTGCGCCACGTATGCCCACTTATCCCTTCGCCCGCTGCCGGATCATGAAATTGTCATAGGTGAATTCCGACAGCTGGAACCACAAATATTCGTCGCCACGGAAGGCGGTCATTGCGTCATAGACTTTCTTGAATTTTTCATTGGATGCCGAGAACTCGGCATAGAGTTCCATCGCCGCCTTGTAACAGGTCTCCATGATTTCCGGCGAGAAGGGCAGCAACTTGGTGCCGCCACCGACGAGGCGCTTTAATGCCGCCGGGTTGCGGGCATCATACTTGGCCAGCATGTCGACATTGGCGAGTGACGCGGCGCTGCGAATAATCGATTGATAATTCTTCGGCAGCTCGGCGAATTTGGCGCTGTTGATGGCAAACTGCAGCGTCGTGCCGCCTTCCCACCAGCCCGGGTAATAATAAAACGGTGCGACTTTGTAGAAACCGAGCTTCTCGTCATCGTAAGGGCCAACCCATTCGGCCGCGTCGATTGTGCCCTTTTCCAGCGCCGGATAAATATCGCCCGCTGCAATCTGCTGTGGCACCACGCCGACTTTTTGCAGCACCTTGCCCGCAATGCCGGCGATGCGCAATTTGAGGCCGCTGAGGTCAGCGACAGTCTTGACCTCTTTGCGGAACCAGCCGCCCATCTGGCAGCCGGAATTGCCGCCAGGCAGGCAGAACGCGCCATAGTCCTTGAAAAACTCGGTCATCAGGTCGCCGCCGCCACCGTGATAGAACCAGGCGTTCTGCTGGCGGGTGTTGGGGCCAAACGGAATACCGGTAAATATGGCGAAGGTCGGGTCCTTGCCCCAGTAATATTGCATCGACGTGTGGCACATCTCGACCGTGTTGTTCTGCACGGCATCAAAGGCCTGAAGGCCGGGCACGATTTCGCCGCTGGCGAAAACCTGGATCTGGAATTTGCCGTCGGTCGCCTCCGACACCGCCTTGGCGAATATTTCGCCGCCGCCATAGATCGTGTCGAGAGATTTGGGAAAGCTTGAGGCCAGCCGCCACTTGATCTCGGGCGCGGACTGCGCGATGGCGGGCCGCGCGATAGTCGCGGCAGCAGCGGCAAGGCCTGCGGTTTTGATAAGGCGGCGGCGTTCAAGTGCCATGGTCCCAGTCTCCCCTAAATTGTTTTTGCTGCTTGTTCTTGTTGCTTGTCCTTGCTGCACGCATGCATGCCGCGCGCCCCTGGGCGAGCGGCACAGAGTGCACTATGCCCGCCCTCACCCTTTGGCGCGCTGGCGAATCATGAAATTGTCGTAGGTGTATTCAGCCACCTGCCACCACAGATATTCATCATTGCGGAACGCCATGTAGGCGTCATGGACCTTTTTGAATTTCTCGTTCGTGGCATTGGTCTCGGCGTAAAGCTCCATCGCCGCCTTGTGCGACGCCTCCATAATTTCCTGGCTGAACGGCGCGAGCTTGGCACCGGCGCCAACAAGCTTTTTCAAGGCCCCGGGGTTGCGCGCGTCATACTTGGCCTGCATGTCGATATTGGCGAGGCCACAGGCGGTTGTCAGGATCGACTGATAGGACTTCGGCAGTTCCGCCCATTTGGCGCTGTTGAACACCGCATGCAGGGTCGCGCCGCCTTCCCACCATCCCGGATAATAATAGTTAGGCGCAACCTTGTAGAAGCCCAGCTTCTCGTCGTCATAGGGCCCGATCCATTCGGCGGCGTCGATCGTGCCTTTTTCCAGCGCCGGATAAATATCGCCGCCGGCGATCTGCTGCGGCACGGCACCGAGTTTTTGCAGAACTTTGCCAGCAAAGCCGCCGATACGCATCTTGAGGCCGGTGAGATCGGCGACGGTTTTTATTTCCTTGCGGAACCAGCCACCCATCTGGCAGCCGGTATTGCCAGCAGGCAGGGCATAAACGCCGTAGCTGGTCAAAAACTCATTATACAAATCATTGCCGCCGCCATGCATGAACCATGCAGCCTGCTGGCGCGAATTGAGGCCGAAGGGCACCGACGTGCCGAAGGCAAAAGTCGGATCCTTGCCCCAGTAATAATACATCGCAGTGTGGCACATTTCGACGGTGCCGTTTTGCACTGCGTCGAGCGCCTGCAAGCCAGGCACCAGTTCGCCGCTGGCAAAAACCTGAATCTGGAACTTGCCATCGGTGGCCTCTGAAACCGCTTTCGATATGACGTCGGCGCTGCCAAAAATCGTATCGAGCGATTTGGGGAAGCTTGACGTCAGGCGCCATTTCACTTCCGGCATGCTCTGCGCGATGGCCGGGCGCGCGATTGTCGCGGCGGCGGCGGCAAGGCCAGCGGCCTTCACAAACTGGCGGCGTCTGATGGTCATGCAATTCCTCCCGTGGCAGTAAACCAGGGGCGGTTGTCCCGCCCCTCACCTGTTATCTCATCATCGCACGAAAGCGGGGGCGTTTGGCAACCCGGTCAGCATGCAATTTCTGGTCGGGCGCGCAGTTTTTTTCGTCCCGCGCGCAATAGCCTGCATTTGTAGTATCCGCATAGTGCTGAACCGTAGCCCCGCCTCACTCAAACACAATCGCCGGCGCGGCGCGCGCGCCATGGCCGCCCTCAAGCCGCGCCTGCACCAGCCGGGCAATGGACAAATAGGCCGCCGCATGCGGACCATCGGGGTCACTGGCCATGACCGGATGGCCCGAATCCGAGGTCTCGCGAATGGCCATATGCAGCGGCACCTCGCCAAGGAAAGGCACACCGAGGCGCGCCGCCTCATGCCGTGCGCCGCCATGGGCGAAAATATCGGAGCGTGTGTTGCAATGCGGGCAGACGAAATAGCTCATGTTTTCGATAACGCCGAGCACCGGCACCTCGACGCGGCCGAACATCGCCACCGCGCGGCGCGCATCGATCAACGCCAGGTCCTGCGGCGTAGAAACGATCACCGCGCCGGCCAGCGGCACCGCCTGCGCCATGGTCAGCTGCGCGTCGCCAGTGCCGGGCGGCATGTCGGCGACCAATACGTCCAGCTCGCCCCAGGCGACCTCGCGCAGCATCTGTGTCAGCGCCGACATGACCATCGGCCCGCGCCAGATCATCGGCGTCTCCTCCTCAACCAGAAAGCCGATCGACATGATCTTGAGACCATAAGCCTGCATCGGATTCATGATGCGGCCATCCGCCAGCGTCGGCTTGCCCTTGAGGCCGAACAGGCGCGGCATGGACGGACCATAAATGTCGGCGTCAAGAATGCCGACCTTGAGGCCAAGCGCCGCCAGCCCCAGCGCCAGATTGGCGGCGGTCGTCGATTTGCCGACGCCGCCCTTGCCGGAGGCGACCGCGATGATCTTTTTCACGCCGGGGATGGGATTGCCCGCCCGCGCCGCCTGCGCTTTCGGGCCGGGCTGGGCGGGCGCGTGGCTGTGCCCGCGAGGTCCGCCGCTTTGCGCCGGCGCAGGCGTCCCCTGCCCCGGCGCGCGCTCCGAGGTCAGCGTCACCAGCGCGCCAGAAATGCCCTTGACCGACTTCACCGCCGCCTCGGCGCTGCGCCGCATCGGCTCCATCGCCATTGATTTTTGCGGGTCAATGGCGATGGATACATACACTTTGCCGTCGCGGATAGTGATCCCGTCAATCGCCCCGGACTGTGGCAGCGGCGTCGCGCCGTCAGGACCCAGGACGCGGTCGAGGGCAGCGAGAATGTCGTTTTCGGTGGGCAAAGCAAAAACATCCAGCTTCATGTAAAGTATTTTCGTTTTACAGGGCCAAAGGCGGCAGGGTCAATGAACGGGCGGACGAATTTGAACCCGGCGGTCTGCGGTGTCATCCTTGCTGGCGGCAATTCCGCCCGCATGGGCACGGAAAAAGCTTTTGTCCAGCTCGGCGGCCGGCCCTTGCTGGCCCATGTCATCGCGCGCTTTGCCTCGCAGGTTGCGCTGCTGGCGCTCAACGCCAATGGCGAGGCTGGCCGCTTTGCCGACTTCGCAGTCCCGGTTTTTCCTGACGCGGCGGCTGCCACCGGGGCGGAACGGCAGGGCCCGCTCGCCGGGCTGCTGGCTGCCCTGCATTTTGCGCGGCACCGGGAGTTTGCCCTGCTTGCAACCGTGCCCGCCGATACGCCGTTTCTGCCGCAAGATCTCGTCACGCGGCTGCACGCCGCACTCGCGCCCCGGCATAAACTGTGCCTCGCGCAAAGCCCGGCGGGCCTGGAACCGCTGTTTGGCCTCTGGCGCACGGATACGCTCGAACCCGTCGAGGCCGCATTCGCGCGGGGCGAGCGCGCCATCCACCGGCTGGCCGAAGCCCTCGGGCACAGCACCGCGCACTTTGCGCACGCGGCTGAGGCGCAGATGTTTTGCAACATCAACACGCGCGGCGAGCTTGCACAGGCCGAATCCGCGTTGCAGGAGAAACAATAAGTTGCGAGAATTTCTTAACAAAACAATTGAGGATATGCCGGGTGACGGAACCGCCGCGCGGCTCTCACTCTCCCGCCTTGCCCGGCCCGCCCCATTTTGACACATCCATCATCTCCAGCTGCATCTGCTGGATTTCGGCAAGGCGCTGCCACTGCACATTCATCAGATGATCGACCTTTTCGTGCAGGTGGCGGATTTCGAGTTCGGCCTTCAGGTTGACACGGTAGTCGTTGAGCGAGCGCAGCCGGTCCTTCGCCTCCTGCCGCCTTTGGCTCATCATGATCACCGGCGCCTGGATGGCCGCTATGGTCGAGAGCACGAGATTGAGCAGGATGAAGGGATAGGGATCGAAGGCCGCGCCCTCGCCCCTGAGAATGTTGACGACCATCCAGCAGGCAAGGAAAAAACCAAATGCCAAAATGAAAGACCACGAGCCGCCAAAGCGGGCAATGACATCGGAGGCGCGCTCGCCCAGCGTCCATTTCTGCCCGGTTTCATGTTCGATGTTTTCGGCGATCGTATCCTGATTGGCGATGCTTTTGGCCACCTGCCGGTCAAGCTCGGTAAACTCGCCATGTTCGGCTTTCAGCATCTCCTCGACATAGAGGGCAAGATAGCGCGCCAGTTCAAGGCGGCTTATGCGTGCATCCGGCGGCAGGCCGGGGTGGTCAATACGGATGCGCTCGGCCAGCGCCGGGCGCAGGCTGCTGAGCAGGCACAGGTCGCGGGCGTCAGCGGCCTTGCCGGAGACGGCGCAAGCGTCCTTGCCAGCCCCGGGTGCTTTTACCGGGGCTTTCATTTGGGTTGCCGGCTGGTGCAGCCCACCGTCGGGCAGTTGAGGCCAAAACCGCGCTCGTCCAGCTTGCAGGCGACCGCGCTTTCCCCCGTGTAGGGCACGCCATAACAGGCAGTGTCGAGCTTGCAGGACCAGACGAAGTGGTTGCGCCCGCACGGGTCGTCCTTTTCGCCCGGACACCAGCCGGAGGGGTCCATCTGGCAGGGCGGCGCAGCTTGCGCCGGGGCGGCGGTCCACGTCTGGCCTGCCAGCAACATTGCGATGGCGGCGAGGACAAGGGATTTCTGCACGGGCTGGCTCCTGATGGCGTCGATAACGCCGCGCTTCCTTGCGGGCGCGCTGCCGCGCCAGTATGGCTAGCACTGAACGGCGCAAATTTCAGGATAAATCCAATGGCAAATGTCGCATTCATCGGCCTCGGCGTCATGGGCTATCCCATGGCCGGGCATCTGATAGTCAAGGGCGGCCACGCGGTGACAGTCTACAACCGCTCGCCCGCGCGCGCCGCGCAATGGGTGGCGCAGTTTGGCGGGGCAAGCGCGGCGACCCCTGCCGCCGCCGCCAAGGGGCAGGAGTTTGTCTTCACCTGCGTCGGTAATGACGATGACCTGCGCGCTGTCGCGCTGGGGCAAACCGGCGCTCTGGCGGGCATGGCCAGGGGTGCCGTGCTGATCGACAACACCACTGCCTCCGCCAGCGTGGCGCGCGAGCTGCACGCGGCGGCGGCGGCGCTGGGTATCGGTTTCATTGACGCGCCCGTTTCGGGTGGCCAGGCGGGCGCGGAAAATGGCGCGCTGACTGTAATGTGCGGGGGCGATCAGGCTGCCTATGACACATCCGCGCCGGTCATCGCCGCCTTCGCCAAAGCCTGCCGCCTGATGGGGCCTTCCGGCGCAGGGCAGCTGACCAAAATGGTCAACCAGATCTGCATCGCCGGGCTGGTGCAGGGCCTCGCCGAAGGTGTGCATTTTGCCAGGAAGGCGGGGCTTGATCCCGCTGCGGTGTTTGACGCTATTTCCAAAGGAGCGGCGCAGTCCTGGCAGATGGAGAACCGTACCAAAACCATGATCGAGGGCAAGTTCGATTTTGGCTTTGCGGTCGACTGGATGCGCAAGGATTTGGCGATATGCCTGGATCAGGCCCGCGCGGTTGGCGCGCAGCTGCCAGTGACCGCGCTGGTCGACCAGTTTTACGCCGAGGTGCAGGGCATGGGCGGCCAGCGCTGGGACACGTCAAGCCTGCTGGCGCGGCTGGAGCGCTAGCGGCGATGGCCGCCACACAGTTTGCCGGTTGAATTTCGCCTGCCAAAGGATAAACTGGCATATGCCGGACAATCCCGCCACAGCTGCCAGCGCCTTTGCACCAGCGCGGAATTTTGACCATTTCGAGCAGGTCACCGACCCTGCGGTCTATGCGCCGCTGCCGGATGACTATGTGCTTGGCCTGACCGATGTCGTCGGCTCGACCAAGGCCATTGAGACGGGCCGCTACAAGGCCGTCAACATGGCCGGCGCAGCGGCGATCAGCGCCATCCGCAACGCGCTGCCGGGCGAGGATCTGGCCTTTGTGTTTGGCGGCGACGGGTGCAGTGTGGCTGTGCCCGGCGCGCACGCGCAAACGCTGCGCGCGGCGCTGGCGCGCACGGCCCGCTGGGTGGAGAGCGAGCTTGGCCTGTCCCTGCGGGTGGCACTGGTGCCGGTCGCCGCTGTCAGGGCCGCCGGCCTCGATGTCCGTGTCGCCTGGTTTCAGGCGTCGGAGCACGCCCATTACGCCATGTTCAGCGGCGGCGGTCTCGCCTTTGCCGAGGCCGAGATGAAGGCCGGACGCTTTGCCATTGCAGCGGCGGCACCGGGGGACACGCCGGACCTGACGGGCCTGTCCTGCCGCTGGTGCCCGTCGGCCAGCCGCAACGGCGTCATCCTGTCCCTGGTGATGCGCCCTGCCGCCAATGCGAGCGAGCGCGCATTTGCAGGCGCGGTGCGTGACATCCTCGCCCTGTGTGGCGATCTTGAACGGGCGGGCCATCCGATCCCTGAGGAAGGCCCGCAAGCAGCCTGGCCACCGCCGGGCATTGACCATGAGGCAAGGGCGCTGCATGGCGCAGGCTCCCTGGCGCTGACCCGCCTCAAGCTTTACCTGCATAGCCTGCTCGCATGGGCCATCTTTCGCCTGAAAAGGCGCATAGGAGGGTTTGACCCGCAAGCCTACCGCAAGGTGACTGCCCGCAACACGGACTTTCGCAAATTTGACGATGGCCTGCGCATGACGCTGGATTGCAGCGCAGCAGTTGCCAGCCGACTGGAAGCCAGACTGGAGCAGCTCAAGCTGGACGGCATCGTGGATTTTGGCGTGTTCCGCCAGCAGGAAGCCATCCTGACCTGCATTGTGCGCTCCCCGCTGGACAATGACCATCTGCATTTTGTCGATGGTGCAAGCGGCGGGTATGCCGCCGCCGCCAAAATGCTGAAAGCGGCGGCCGGACTAAACCGGTGAGCCGGAACCAGGTCCGCTGCCCAGCCCATCTTGCACTGCTGCGCGAAGTATCGGCAGCACATCCTTGTCAAACCAAGGGTTTTTCTTCAAATAACCAGTGTTGCGCCAGGATGGATGTGGCAATGCAAATACCCTTGGCGCGCGCAGCTGGGCAAATGCCTGCCAGTTGCTGACAGTCGCGGCCAGCGAGGCACCTTGCAGAGCGCCAAGACCCAGCCGCCGCAAGTGATAGTCCTGCGCATAGGCCCCGACCAGGACGAGCAATGCAATCTGCGGCATGGCGGCAACGGCGCGCTCATGCCAGGCCGACTGGCATTCGCGCCTCGGTGGCAGGTCGCCACCCTTGGCATCCTGCCCTGGAAAGCAGAAGCCCATCGGCAGAAACGCCACCTTCCGGCGGTCATAGAAATCCGCCCTGTCGAGCCCCAGCCAGTCCCGCAGCCGGTCCCCCGACGCGTCATCGAACGGCAGGCCGCTGGCATGCACGCGCGTGCCCGGTGCCTGCCCGGCAACCAGGATGCGGGCTGTGCCCGACAGCCGGACCACGGGGCGCGGCGCATGCGGCAGGGGCGCGCCGCGCGGCGCGGTCAGGCACAGGCGGCAGGCGGCAATGTCCGCGCTGAGACCTGCAACCAGGTCAGATTGTGAAAGTAAATCCGTCATGCGCAACAAGTACCCCGGCGGCCAGCATTTCCGGCTGCCGCGCAAAGGCGGCGTCGTTCATATGGGTCAGCACCATGTGTTTTGCGCGCAGATCGTCCAGATGGCTGCGAATCACCTCCCAGCTCAAATGATTGGCGATCATGTCGTCCCCCGAAAAACACTCGCAAATAAACAGGTCCGCGCCGTCGGCGATAGGCACCAGGTTAGGCGTCCAGCTGGTGTCGCCGGAAAAAGCCAGCAGCTTGCCGCCGCGGGCAATGCGAAGACCCAGCGCGGGCGCGCCGGAGGGGTGGATAACCTCAAAACACGTAACGCCGAAGCCAGCGGCATCCGCGCCATGTCCCGGTGTAATCTCCACCACATCCCATGAAAAATTCCAGTGAATCGCGCTGCTGCCGGGAAACAGCACTTCCATTGCCATCACCAGCCGCGCCCGCAGGCCTTTGGGACCAACAATGCGCAGGAGCTTCTTGCGCCGCGCAATGAACTGGCAGTCAAGCATCAAAAAAGGCAGTCCGCCAAAATGGTCGCCGTGCAGGTGCGAGATGGCCACAGCGTCAATATCACTGGAGGCAAAGCCGGCCCGCTTCCAGCTCAGCAGGGCAGTCGCGCCAAATTCCAGCGCAAGGCACGCACCGCCGGCATCGACCCGCACCGCCGCGTTGGCCCGCCCGCCGGAACAGAAAGCGTCCCCGCTCCCAAGAAAGGTAATGTGCATGGGTGTCACGGGACTGGGTATGCAAATATCATGGTACCTCTGACCCGCTGCCTGGCGCAGCCGGGCTGCATGGTCGCGACACATCCACAACCGGCAACTGCCCGGC
>JANLPP010000259.1:0-1620 GCA_031367295.1 Hyphomicrobiales bacterium
GAAATCGGCTACAGCACGCGCGAGGGAATCGTGCCCGCATATCTGCCGCTGATTGAGGCGGGCGCGGTGCGGGTTTTCTGATGCCTTCCGCCATAGCTAGGGGACGCGAATGGAACAGGAAAACTTGGAGAGTCGATTTCGGCGGCTGATGCCGCGCTCAAAAGACATCACGCTCATTGTTCTCAAAGGGCATTTGTTGATGGAAGAGAACTTGAACGCATTGTTGAAATCTATGGTCCCCAGTCCGTCAGCGCTTGATAGTGTTCAATTGTCAGTATTTGCGAGACTGCAAATTGTGAGGGCGCTTATGCCCTTTCAACATGATATTTTGGACGCAGCCGAAAAACTCAACGCATTGCGAAACAAACTTGCTCACCACCTGGAACACCCTAAAATTGAAATTCTTACGGTGGAATTTATTGAAGCGTTTGGTCGTCGGGTGGATGAGGAAGAAGACATAAGGCCATTGAAACTGCATACGAAACTAAAGCGTTGCATTATAGCGATTTGCTCGTTCTTTTGCGGAATGCAGATTGGCTATGAAGTTGTCGGTTCGAAAAGAATTTAAAAAAACGCGCCTCGTTTGCTTGGGCGTGATGTTCGCCGAACAAACGTGTCTAGACGGAAACCAGTTTTGCGTGGGACAAAATGGTGCTTGATTTCAGCCCCCGATAGTTATATTATTGTATAACTATCGGAGCCGCCGCATGCCCCACACCACGCACCTGCGCAAAGTCGGCGGCTCTGTCATGCTGGCCATTCCGCCCGCGCTGCTTGACGCGCTCGATCTCAAGCCGGACGCGGCAGTTGGCCTGACCGTTCGCAACGGCAAGCTCATGGTCGAACCGCAGGAGCGGGCGCGTTACTCGCTCGAATCGCTTATCGCGCAATGCGACCCCGCCGCGCCTGACGACCCTGAACTGCGCGACTGGCAAGACGCGCCGCCGGTTGGCCAAGAGTTGCTGTGATGCAGCGGGGCGATATTTATCTCGTCTCGCTTGATCCCGCATCCGGCCACGAACAGCAGGGCAGGCGGCCCGTGCTTGTTGTGTCGCCCGGTAAATTCAACGCGCTGACCGGCGTGCCGGTTGTGCTGCCTATCCTGACTGCCGGCAGTTTTGCGCGCATGGCGGGGTTTGCTGTGTCGCTGATGGGCGCGGGCACGCAAACGACAGGCGTCGTGCGCTGCGACCAGCCGCGCGCGCTCGACCTCAAAGCACGGCAGGCCAAACGGCTTGAGTCCGTGCCGGACCATGTCATGGATGAAGTGCTGGCAAAGCTCGCACCGATATTCGGGTAGCGAAAAAAAGCGGCGCGGAAAGCCCGCGCCGCCGCTCATTTTCACCCTCGCAAAAACCTCACGCCGCCGGTGCGCCACCTTCGGGCGCGCCGCCCGCCTGCCGGTTGCGGCGCTCGTTCATGAAGCGCTCGAACTCCTCGCGGTCCTTGGCCTTGCGGATAGTGTCGGCAAACTCGGCAAACTCGCGCTGCGCCGCTTGCAGGCGGCGGCGCTCCTCCTCAAGCCGCGCAATCTCCTGCGCGCGCCACTCGTCGAAAGCGGCATTGCCGCTGTCGCGGCCATAAAAGCCGTTGCCCCGCCGCTGCCTGTGCCCAAACCCT
>JANLPP010000286.1:0-12547 GCA_031367295.1 Hyphomicrobiales bacterium
GGCGGCCGACGATCTGCGCAAGGCGCTGCTGCAAATCCCCGGCGTCGGCAAGGGTTCGCCCACCGACGCGGACTGGCAGAAAGTCGGCGACATGTGCCTTGCCGCCACCAAAGCCAATGTGACGGAAGGCGAGTTCAAGGGAGTCGAGCTCAGCTTCATGGGCCTCAACAACCAGAACCTGCATAACCTTTTGTTCCGCGGCTTTCTAAAGCCGTGGGAGAAATACACCGGCGCGAAAATCACCTGGATCGATCTCGCGCAGGCCGATTACAATCCGCGTCTCCAGCAGGCCATCGCCACCGGCACGGTCGACTTCGACATTGTCGAAATGGGCGCGCCGTTCGAGGGCGATGTCTGCGGCAAGGGCCTCGCGTCTGAGATGCCGGACTGGGTCAAGAAGCAGATCGACATGGACGATTACGTCAACTACCTCAAGGCCCCGGTCGGCACCTGGGGCGGCAAGACCTATCGCATCTCCATCGACGGCGATTGCCACAACTTCAATTACCGCAGCGACTATTTTGCCGATGCGGACCTCGCCAAGGCATGGAAGGCCGAGGGCGGCAAGGGCGAGTGGGGCGTGCCGAAAACCTGGCAGCAGGTGCAGGCCTACACCAAATTTTTGAAGGGCAAGAAGGTCGGCGGCCAGCCCGCTTACGGCTATCTGGACGCGCCAAAAGGCTGGGGCGGCTTTGGCTTCTACTTCCTCGGCAGCCGCGCCACCGCTTATGCCAAGCATCCCGCCGACAAGGCCTGGCTGTTTGACGCCGACACGATGAAGCCGCGCATCAACAATCCAGCCTGGGTGCGCGCCATTCAGGACGTGATTGACGCGCTGCCGTCGGAACCCGCCGACCAGCTCAACGCCGATCCGGGCAACACCGGTTTCCAGCAGTTTTTGGCCGGCACCGGCTCGATGCTGTCCTGGTGGGGCGACATCGGCTCGAGCGCCAAGACCAGCGATTCGTCTGTGATCGGCGACAAAGTCGGCTTCAGCATCCTGCCGGGCTCCGACGACGTCTACAACGCCAAGACCGGCAAGTGGGAAACGCTGCCCACCGGCCCGAACTTCGCGCCCAACATGGCCTATCTCGGCTGGGGCGTATACGTGATGGCGCGCGTCGATGCGGACGCGAAGAAGAAGAAGGCGGCGTGGAGCGCGGCTGCCCACATCGGCGGCAAGGACATTGCCTTGTGGACCGCCGCCTACCCGTCAGGCTTCCAGTGCTACCGCAACAGCCAGTTCAACATCGACGAGTGGGTGGCGGCGGGCTACGACAAGGCCTTTATAAAAAACTATCTCGACTCGCAGTCGGGTTCCTACAATCACCCGAACTCGGCGATCGAACCGCGCATCCCCGGCATTTTCCAATATTACAGCGTTGCCGAGGACGAGCTGGCGAAAATTTTCGCCGGCAAGATGGACGCGCAGAAGGGCGCCGACGCCATTGCGGCGGCCTGGGAAAAGATCACCGACCAGATCGGCCGCGACAAGCAGATCGCGCTGTACAAGGCGAGTCTGGGGATGTGATCCCTTCTCCCGCAAGGCGGGAGAAGGTGGCGCGAAGCGCCGGATGAGGGCGGTGCCGCAGCGCAAACGCATGCCATGTGTACAGCGGTTGTCGTGACCGTCCTCCTCGCCCTTGTGGGGAGGAGACAGAGGTGGGGGAGCGAGCGTCAGCGAGCATGGCAACAGCAGCAATGCTTGAACATTTTGCGCAACACAGCTTCGGCTTACGCCGAATCCCCCACTCCTGTCCTCTCCCCACAAGCGGGAGAGGGACGCTCGCGATCAGCGTTGCGAAAATTCCAGTTCGGCTTCGACACTATCTTGGAATCACGCGATGCCCGGTCGTTCAACAAGTTTCGGGACTGGCTCTGATATCGCGGCTAAAGCCAAAACCGACCCCAATATCCGGCTGACAGCCGAACTGCTGGAAGCGGCGCGGGACATGCGCGCCAGCGCGCGCATGAGCCAGGCCGTCGTCGCCCGCGGGCTTAACCTGACTGTCGGTTATGTGTCGCAACTCGAACGCGGCGCAGCTTGCGGCCCTGTCGCAGCAAGCCAATGATATCCTTGCGTAATTGTCCCTTGGGCATGAGGTAGATGGTGCGGTAAATGGTTTCATGCGACACCGGTCCCAGAGCGGGCTTTGCGCTGTCCGGCGGGCTATCGGGTGGGGCTGTCGCCAGCTTGGGCGCCGTTTCTGGAAGCGAATGGTTTTGAAGCAGCGCATTGGCGTGCAATCGGTCCGCCAGACGCGCCAGACAGCGACCTGATGCTTTGGGCGGCGAACCGCAGCTATGTCGTGCTTACGAACGATCTTGATTTTTACCGCAAACCTCGCGGCTTCGGGCCGCCGCGCGCCAAGCGTTGTGCAGCTGCGTCTCGAGCAGCTGTCACCGCAAGCCGCTGGATTGCTTGTTCTTGCCGCTGTTTCGCAAACCCGCGTTGAACTGGGGCAAGGCGCTTTGGTGTCTGTCGGCAAAACGCGGGCGCGGCTTCGCGTCCTGCCGCTGAAATAGCAAAGCCCCCCTACCCGGGCAATCTCGCCTACCCCGCCTCAAACGCCAGCCGCCGCAGCGCGCCCGCCGCCCCCGCCGCGCGCCGCCTGGCTTCGGCCTCGCGCAGCGCTTCGCGGCGGCGCAGCAGCTCGTAGACGACCGCGCCCGCCAGTGTGATCCCGATCAGGATCAGCCCCAGCGCGTTGACGGATGGCGTCAGGCCAGTGCGCACGCGCGAGGCGATGTAGATCGTCAGTGTGGTGTCAGTGCCGCGGGTGAACAGGGTCGTGTTGTAGTTCTCGAACGACTGGAAGAACGCCAGCACCGCGCCTGAAAAAATCGCCGGCCACAGATGCGGCAGCAGGATGCGGCGAAAAGCCTGCATGTGCGAGGCACCGAGATCGAGCGCCGCCTCTTCCAGCGAAATATCGAAGCGTTGCAGGCGCGCCAGCACCATCAGCATGATGTAGGCGATGATGAAGCTTGACTGGCCGAGCACCGCAAGGTGCAACCCGCCCTTGACGCCGAGCCGCTCCCAGAAAATCAGCGTCGAGATGCCGATGATGACGCCGGGCGTCAGCAGCGGCGAGACCATCACGGCATAGAGAAACGAGCGCGCCCGCGCCTGCAGGCCGTTCAGCAATATGGCGGCGGCGACGCCGATGGGCACCGACAGCGCGATGACGGCGAGGCCGGTGATGACGCTGTTTTTCAGCGCGCTCCACATCTGCGTGTCGGCAAACAGCGCGTCAAACCATTTGGTTGTCGTTCCAAGCCAGGGTGTGACGGTCGGGAATTTGCTGCTGTTGAAAGTCGCCAGCGCCATGATGAGGAGCGGCACGAACAGATAGGTGAAGAACAGCGCGAGATACAGCCGCATGACGAGAATGGAGCCGCGTGACTGCATGGCGCGCTCCTATTTCGCAATGTCGGTCAGGCCGACCTTGAAGACGCGCATCATGCCGAGAATAAACACGATGCACATGCCCAGCAGCAGGAAGGCGTAAGCCGCGCCGCGCGGCCAGTTCTGCGCCTCAAAAAACCACTGGTAGATGGTCTCGGTGAAAAACTGCGAGCCGGGGGCGCCCAGCACATTTGGCACGATGTAGGAGCTGGCGGCCAGCACAAACACCATGATGCAGCCCACCGCAATGCCCGGCTTGGCATGCGGGATGACGATGCGCGCGTGAATGCGCAGCGGGCCTGCGCCGAGATCCCGCGCCGCCTCAATCTGGTTGCGGTCCAGCGTCTCGATGGCATTGTAGAGCGGGAACATCATGAACAGCAGAAAGGCATAGGTCATGCCCAGCAAGACGCCGCCAAGGCCGTAGTAGCGCACCGGCTTTTCGAGCAGGCCGATCCATACAAGGCATGTGTTCAGCGGCCCGCCGAGCGCCAGAATGATGTACCACGCGAAAGTGCGCAGGATTTCATTGATCCAGAACGGGATGATCAGCAGCAGCAGCATGAACGCGGCATTCTGCGGCTTGGCGATTTTGGCGACGTAAAAGGCGACAGGGTAGCACACGGCAAGGCACAGCACCGTGATCAGGGCGCTGGACCAGATGGTGCGCCAGAAGACGCGCATGTCATCCGGAAACTCAAAATTCGCGAGGTCGGTGCCCTCAAAAATCGAGAGGTAATTGACCAGCGTGTAATGATCTTTCGGACCACCGATTTCCGGCACCGGAAGATTGGGATGGAACGAATATTCAGCCATGAAAAAATACGGCAGCACGACAAGCACGAGCAGCCAGAACGCGGTCAGCGCCACCAGCAGGCTGGTGATGGCAAAGCCATAGCGCTTGGTGAGGGCGGCCATGCCCTAGTCCTTCGCCAGTTCGCCGGGCGCGAGCGCCACCGCATGGTCCGGGGCAAAGCTCAGGGCAAGTTCCGCCCCGGTCTTGAGGCCGGGCAGCCCGCCGTCATTGGCCGCCTGCATCAGCAGCGGCTGGCCCTGCGGGCCGCGCAGAAAAACATTGGCGAAATTGCCTTCAAAATCAAAATGCGTGATCTGCGCGGACATGCGGTTTGGCCCGCCCTGCGCGCCTGCGGCCTTCAGCCGCTCGGGCCGCACGAACACCATCGCCGGCGCGCCAACACCAAGCTGCCCGGCGTTGCGCGCGATGATCTGCCCCGCGCCAGTCTCCAGCCGCGCAAGGCCGCCTTCCAGCGCGATGACCTTGCCGTGCAGAATATTATTCTCGCCGACAAAGGTCGCGACATAGGACGTTGCCGGGCTGTCATAAATGTCTGTCGGCGTGCCGGTTTGCTGAATCGCGCCCTGGCTCATGACGGCGATGCGGTCGGACATGGTCAGTGCCTCACCCTGGTCATGCGTGATATAGATGAAGGTCACGCCGGTGCGCCGCTGGATGGCGCGCAGCTCGGCCCGCATGTGCTGGCGCAGTTTTAGATCGAGCGCCGACAGGGGCTCGTCGAGCAGCATCACCTTTGGCTCGACGGCGAGCGCGCGGGCGATGGCGACTCGCTGTTTCTGACCGCCGGACAGCTCACTGACGCGCTTGTCTGCGGCGTCCGGCATGGCCACGAGGTCAAGCAGCTCCTCCGCCCTCTTGCGCCGCGCGGTCCTGCCGATGCCGCGCACCTCAAGTCCGAAGGCGATATTTTCCCAGACCTTCATCAACGGAAACAGCGCGAGGTTCTGGAAGATCAGCGCGGTCGGCCGCAGGTTCGGCCCTTTGCCGCGCATGTCCGCGCCACCGATGCGCACCGCGCCCTCGCTCGGCTCCATGAAGCCGGAGATGATGCGCAGGATCGTCGTCTTGCCGCAGCCGGAGGGGCCCAGAAACGAGAAAAATTCCCCCGCCTTGATGGTGAGTGACACGTCCTTGACGGCGGTGAAGTCGCCAAAGCGCATCGTAACGTGATCGAGGGTGACGTCCTGGCTCATGGGAAGTGCGGCAACCGGTTGCGGGCAGCAGGAAGCAGATTCCTCCCTGCTGCCCCAGCGATCAGGCGCTCATGAACTTCTTGGCATATTCGGTCCGCTTTTCGACAAACCAGCCGGGCTGCGCTGGCGTCCACCAGATTTTGCCCAGCGCATCCGCCGGATAGGCGGCGGCGAAAAACTTCTTCTGCTGGTCGCTGGCTTTGTCAACGGCACCCTTGGCGGTCGGATTCGCCCCGAAAGCGTCACCCCAGGCGGCACTGCCCTCCGCCGTGTTGATCCAGGACACCCAGGCATGCGCCTGCTCGATATTCTTGGCACCTTTCAGCAACACGAAGTTCTGGAGCCAGCCGGTCGCGCCTTCCGCAGGCGCCAGATAGGAGATCGGCAGTCCTTCCGCCATAAGAGCCGCCGCCGATGTGTCCCAGCAGAAGCCGATGACGCAGCCATTGGTGCGGAACGCGCCCTGCGCCTCGTTCTCGTTGGTCCAGAACTGCGCGATGTTCTTGCGTTTCGAAAGGGCGAATTTCAGGATCGCGTCATAATTCGCCACCATCTTTGCCGGATCGGTGAAGCTGTCGAGATATTTGTTGGGCAGCTTGCCTGCCGCTTCCAGCGCACGGCCTGCGGCGCTCAGACCCGAATGTCCGCGCAGCGTCAGCTTGCCAGCAAATTTGTCGTCGAACAGATCCATCAGGCTGGCCTTGCCATAGGCCATCGGCGCCTCCTTGGTGTTGAAGGTCAGGGACTCAGTGCCCCAGACCGATGCTATTGCCATGCGCGGACCCGAAGACTTGGCGAAGGCCGCCTCTAGCCCGTCAACACCGGCTTTCTTGTCGTCCCACGCCTGGACAAAACCATTGTCGACCCAGTTCGACAGACGGTCGATGGTTGGCTCGCAAATATCGAATGCGCCATTGGTGGCCGCGCCGGTCTTGGCCTGCGCCAGCATTTCGTCCTGGCTGCCAAGCCCGGTGAAATTGACCTTGATGCCGGTCTTGGCCTCGAAGACCTTGAACACTGCCGGAAACTTGTCATAGCCGGACCAGCCGAGGAAGTTCAGCTCGCCGGAGGCGGCGAGCGCGCCTTTCATGATCCACGGTGCGCTGAGCGCCACGGCGCCAGCGGCGGCGCCGGCTTTGAGAATGGCGCGGCGGTTAAAACCTGTTGTCAATTGTGTCATGGTACTCACCTCTGCCTGACGCGGCCCTTGCCGGCCGCTTGCTTGTGGAACTCTGCACGGCCGGAATGCGCGGTACATGTGTGCGGCGACCGGCCCACCCCTCCCCTAAAGACGCAGCATAACAGTTCTGCAACGCAAGCCAATTAATCCGCATACGTCCTGTCCTGCCGGTCCAGCACCCGCTTCATCTCGCCAAAATGCGCGAACATGCTGTCCTTGTACTCTTCCCAGCCCCGCGCCGTTTGCTCCGCCAGCGCGTCCGGCATGACATTCAAAGGCCGTCCGGTCGAATAGGCCAGCACCAGAGTCTGGCAGGCGCGCTCCACATAATACAGCGTGTCATAGGCTTCCGCCACGCTGGGAGCGGCAATCAGCACACCATGATTGCCCATCATCATCACGCTTTTGTCGCCGAGCGCGCGCACCAGCCGCGCACCCTCCGCATCATTGTCGGCAATGCCGCCATAGTTGAGGTCAATTGCCACACGGTTGAAGAAGCGCGCGGTGTTCTGCTCAACCGGCTTGATCGCGGGATCCGCCAGCGCACAGATGGCTGTGGCATAGGGCGAATGCACATGCAGGATGCAGCGGGCTTGTGGCAGCGCCGAGTGAATGGCGCCATGAATGCACCAGGCTGACGGGTCGGGCGCATTCGGGCGCTGCAGCGCGACCCTGTCATCGGCGTGCAGCAACAGCAGGTCACTGGCCCGGATATTCGAGAAATGCACCCATTTCGGGTTCATCAGAAACGTTTTGCCATCATCGGAGACAGCCAGGCTGAAGTGGTTGGCAACGGACTCATGCCAGTTGTTGAGCACCGCCAGCCGGAACGCGGCGGCAAGATCGATCCGCGCCTGACGCTCCGCAGCCATGCTCCTTGCGCCGGTTTTTATCGTTGACAGGACCGCCATGCGCACCCTCCAATGTAGACCAAGCGAAGCACTATTCAGGTGGCTTGGCAAGGCAAGTCGGCCAGCATTTTTCAGCCGCGTTTTGATGCCAGCCCGGCTCACCTGCAACCAGCGCGGCGCGCGGCGCGTTCTGAAGACCACGGTCACGGTTCTGCGGCGGAGGCCAAAAATGCTGCACAATGCCGCATTTTGTTTTACGCTTGCCACATTCTCTTCACTTCAAAGCATGATAACAGGTTCGTGTCTGTCGCGGTGCGGCGGATTCAGCTATCCAATCCCTCCCACGGACTTTACCGAGTTTCCACGAACCTGCATCCCCATCCGCGCAGCCCCGGACGAGGTTCCGCCTGCCGCAATTGCCGTAAGGTTGTTGATGTCCCTTCATTCCATGCCCCGCCCCATTCCGGAACATAACCGGGAGTCCGTTGCGCGGGAAGCCGCTTTGATTGACGTGGAACGCGCCGTATCGGAGCTTCGCGCGGGCCGGCCTGTGATCATTGCATCGCCGGGCGGGTCAATCCTGGCGCAGGGCATCGAAGGTTTTGAGGCGGCGCAGGCCGCCCAGTTTCTGTCCATGGCGGGCATGCGCGCCCGCCTGGTGCTGACCAGCGCTCGCTTGCGGCATCTGGGTGTTGACCGCGCGCAGGGGGGTGCCCTCGCCCTGCCGGACCTTGACCCGGCCCGCATTGAGATGCTGGCCCTGCACAGGGACGCCCGGCTGGATGCGCCGGTCAGTCCCCTGTCCGCGCTTGACGCGGCAGCGCTTGAACTCACCCGCCTCGCCCTGATCGTGCCTGCCGCCGTATGTGCGTCGATTGCGCTGTCCAGCCTCGACCGCACGCAGTTTCTGCGCGTCGACGCTGCGGCAATCGCTGACTTCCGTCTCGCAGGGCTGCGCAATCTGCGCATTGTGGGGCGCGCGCCGGTGCCGCTGGAGGGCGCGGAGGCAACTGAGTTTGTGGTGTTCCGGGGCGGCGAGGGCCTGCGGGACCAGGTGGCGGTGATTGTCGGCAAGCCTGACCTGACGCGGCCTGTGACGGTGCGGCTGCATTCCGCCTGCCTCACTGGCGATCTTTTCGGCAGCCTGAAATGCGACTGTGGCGACCAGCTGCGGGAAACGGTGCAGTCCATGGCCGCCGGGGAAGGTGGCATATTGCTGTATCTGGATCAGGAAGGGCGGGGCAATGGCATTGCCAACAAGATGCGTGCCTATCGCCTGCAGGCCCAGGGCTTTGACACTTATGACGCTGACGAGGTGCTGGGTTTTGACCATGACCAGCGGCGGTTTGATTTTGCCGGCCTGATGCTGCGGCAGCTCGGCGTGTCGCAGGTGCGCATCATGACCAACAACCCCGGGAAGATTGAGGCTCTGCGCCGGGCCGGGGTTGAAGTCGTGTCGGATCACCGCATCCTTGGCCGCACGACGGACGAGAATGTGCGCTACCTCGCCTCAAAACGCGACCGTCAGGGCCACTTTCTTGGCACAGACGGTCATGAAGCTAACGCCAGGACGACCGATTAGCGCCACCGGCACAGCCGCAAACCGCAGGGATGGGGCTGCGGCAAGGCTGCGATTTGATGCCGGCCTGCGCTGGCCTCTGCCCGTTCCTGCCGCGCTGTTCCTCCTCGCAACCCTGTTTCTTGCCTGGCCCTGGCTGTCCGGAGCCGTGACAATTCCGTGGGACGCCAAGGCGCACGCCTATGCGCAGCTGCAATTCCTGGCGCAGGCGCTGCATAATGGCGACAGCCCGTTCTGGACCCCCAATGTCTTCGCCGGATCACCGCAGATCGCCGACCCGCAGTCGCTGATTTTTTCGCCACCGTTTTTCCTGCTTGCCCTGATCAGTGCGTCACCTTCGTTTGCGGCGGCAGACGCGGTGGTGTTTGCCATGCTGGCGCTCGGCGGCTTTGCGCTGCTGCTGTTTTTCCGCGACCGGAACTGGCATCCGGCCGGCGCGCTGGCGGCGGCGCTGGCGTTCTCCTATGGCGGCTCGGCCAGCTGGCGTGTGCAGCACATCGGCGAAGTGCTGAGCCTCGCGTGGTTTGCGCTTGCCCTGCTCTGCCTGTCGCGCGCGCTGGACCGCGGCTCATGGCGCTATGGCGTGGCGGCTGGAGGGCTTGCGGGCCTGATGGCGCTGGGGCGGGACCAGATCGCGTTTTTGGGCGCGCTGGCTCTGGCGCTTTATGGCGTCTGGCTTGTGCTCGACGGCGCGGGGCGTATGTTGCGTCTGCGTAACAGCCTGCTGCCGCTCGGCGCAGGCTTTGCCGCAGGCACGGCGGTTGTCGCCCTGCCGCTGGCGCTCACCCTTGCGCTGTATGCACAGTCTAACCGCGTGGATATTGATCTGGCCGGGGCGGAGCGCGGCTCGCTGCATCCGGCCTCGCTGCTGACGTTTCTGGTGCCCAATCTCTTCGGCACGGATGGCCCCTTTCTCGAATTCTGGGGGCCGCCAAGTTATTACTGGCGCGGCACGGACCTGTTTCTGGCCCGCAACATGAGCGACGTTTACATGGGCGCGCTGCCAGCGCTGGCAGTGGTGCTGGGACTGCTACGCTTTGGCTGGATGCAAGAAAAAACCATCCGCTGGGCCTTGGCAACCTTCACATTCATGCTCGTTTATGCGCTGGGAAAATACACGCCCGCCTTCGCCTGGATTTTTGCCATTCCTGGTGCCGGCCTGTTTCGCCGCCCTGCGGACGCGACATTTCTGGTTGGCGCACTGGGCGCGGTTGTGGCCGGCTACTGTGTGCATCGCCTGCTGGCGCAGGCCGGGGCACGCCCGTGGCGGGCGCTGCTGGTGCCATTCGTGCTGTGCCTTGGGGTCTTTGCCGCCGCAGCCCTGACCGCGCAGGACCATGCCCGCCTGGGCAGTGCCTTGCCCGCCCTGCTGCATGCCGGCGCTTGGGCGGCGCTGGCACTCGGGCTGCTCGCCCTGCTGCCACGCCTCAACCGGGCCAGCCCGAACCTTGCCTGCGGCGCTGTTGTGCTGCTGCTCACCGCCGATCTTGCCGCCAACAATGGCCCCAATGAATCCACGGCGCTTGATCCGGGCGTCTATGACGTGTTGCGCCCGGACAGCGCCAACCCGACGCTGGCGCTGCTGCGGCAAAAGCTGGCGGCAGGCGCGGCGCCTGACCGGCGCGACCGTGTCGAGCTTGCGGCGATCAATTTCCACTGGCCCAATATCAGCCTTGTGCATGGGCTGGATCACAGTCTCGGCTATAATCCGGTGCGGCTGAAACTGTTCACCGGGGCCACCGGCGCGACCGATCATGTCGCCATTCCCGACCAGCGGCATTTTTCCGCGCTCGCGCCATCCTACACCTCGCCGCTTTATGCGCTGATGGGCCTGCGGTTTATCGCGACGGGTGTGCCGGTGGAAGAAATCGACAAGAGCCTGCGCCCCGGCGACCTGACTTTTGTCGCGCAGACCCGCGACGCCTATGTCTACGAGAACCCGCGCGCCCTGCCGCGCGTGCTGATGGCGACGCAGGCGCGGCACGCGGATTTTGCCGCCATGCTGCGCGACGGCGGCTGGCCGGATGTGGATTTTCGCGGCACGGTGCTGCTGGAGAGTGCCCCGCCGCCCGGCGGAGCGCACGCACCCGGAACGGCGCGGCTGCAATCGTACCGCAACACCGAAATCATTGCCGAAGCGGATGCGCCGCAAGGCGGCTGGCTGGTGCTCAATGACGTTTGGCACCCGTGGTGGTTTGCGCAGGTTGATGGCGCCGACGCAGCCGTTCTGCGCGCCAACGTGCTGTTCCGTGCCGTCGCAGTGCCGCCGGGGCGGCATGAGGTGCGGTTCATGTTCCGGCCTTTTGCGGGACTGTGGCGGGAGGTGGCTGGTGCAATGAGCACCGTAAAAGGCGCATATTGAACGGTGGCCGAATTTGTGCTTCTTAAGTTGCATATAATTCAATTTGAGGGAAATGCGAAAAATGGCAGAGGTCAGCATTCGCAGGCAAGGCGGTGCCGCCATCATGACCATTCCGGCTGAAATTCTCAAAGAACTTTCAGTCGGTGTGGGGTCGCATCTGGAGGTGGTCGCGCAAGACGGCGCATTTGTCGTCCGCCCAAAAGTTAAAGTGGAGCGGCGGCGCTACACGCTCCGCGAACTGCTGCGCGGTGTAACGCCGGAAAGCGCACGCCAGCGTAACGAAGCGACAGCCTTTGCGCGCGAAGGCGACCCGGTGGGCCGCGAACTCTGATGGTGCGGGCGCGCGTTCCCCGGCCGGGCGATGTCTATTGGATTGATCCCAATCCTGTTGCCGGACGCGAGATGAAGGACCGTCACCCGTTCGTTGTGATTATGCCACAGCAGATCAACGCGCTTGGCGTATCGATGACCGTGCCGGTCACTACCGGGGCGGAGACAGCGCGCAACAGGGGCCTGACCGTCGCGATCACCGGCCACAGCACAAGCGGCGTCGCCGTCTGCAATCAGGTCCGGACCTTTGACATTGATGCGCGTGTGCGTGCAGGAACGGCGCGCTATACTGAGAGTCTTGATGAGGCCATAACGAACGAAATCATATCTCGTGTTCTGAGCGTGATCGACCCCAAAGGGCTTTGATCACACGCTCCGCCGCTTGCGCAGCCTGTACTGGTCAGCCACCACCGCCGCCACTATCACCATGCCTTTGATGATCTGCTGGAAATAGGCGTCGATGTTGAGGAAAGTGAAGCCGGAGGTCAAGACGCCCAGGATGATGGTGCCGATGACCGTGCCGGTCATGCGCCCCACCCCGCCCGCCAGCGACGTGCCGCCGATGACGGTCGCGGCAATCGCGTCAAGCTCGAAGCCGACGCCATTGCCGGCCTGGCCGCTGATGCTGCGCGCCGAAAACACCACGCCCGCCAGCGCGGACAAGGCCCCCGCCACCGTGTAAACGATGATCAGATGCCGGTCGACATTGATGCCGGAGACGCGCGCCGCCTGCGGGTTCGCGCCAATGGCATAGGTGAATTTGCCGTAGCGCGTGTAGCGCAGCGCCACATGGGCGATGGCCGCGACGGACAGAAAAATAAGCACC
>JANLPP010000313.1:0-11746 GCA_031367295.1 Hyphomicrobiales bacterium
AGCGCTTTCAGGAGATGAAGCGCCAGCGCATCCCCATTGTCGGCGGCGGCGCGGGCACCGGCCTGTCGGCCAAATGCGAGGAGGCGGGCGGCATTGACCTCATCGTCATCTACAATTCGGGCCGCTACCGCATGGCCGGGCGCGGCTCGCTGTCGGGCCTCCTCGCCTATGGCAACGCTAACGATATTGTCATGGAAATGGCGCGCGAGGTTTTGCCGGTGACGCGCAGAACACCCGTGCTGGCTGGCGTCAACGGCACCGACCCGTTCTGCATTTTTGACCACTTCCTCGACCAGCTGAAAGCCTTCGGTTTTTCCGGCATCCAGAATTTTCCGACGGTTGGCCTGATCGACGGAATCCTGCGCGAGAATCTGGAGGAGACCGGCATGTCCTATGCGCAGGAGATTGACCTCATCGCACTGGCGCATGGCAAGGACATGCTGACGACACCCTATGTGTTCAGCGCCGATAACGCCGCCGCGATGGCAAAGGCGGGCGCCGACATCATCGTCTGCCACCTGGGCCTCACGACCGGCGGCGCAATCGGCGCAAGCACGGCGCTCAAGCTCAAGGATTGTCCAGCGCTGGTGGACGCTTGGGCCGAGGCGGCGCTGAAGGTCAACAGGAACGCGATTGTCATCGTGCATGGCGGGCCGGTGGCGCAGCCGGAGGATGCCGAATACATCCTGTCACAGACGAAGAACTGCCACGGATTTTATGGCGCGTCCTCGATGGAGCGGCTGCCGACCGAGGTGGCGTTGACCGAGCAGACGCGCAAGTTCAAAGCCATTCAATTCAAGGCGAAAGGGTAATGTCATGACCGCGCAACTTTTCGGCGCATTGCTGCGTGGGCTCATCGCGGCGGTGGTTGTCATCGCCGCAGCGGACTATCTGCTGCGCTGGCTCTATCGCCGCTCAACCAGGGAAACCGCCTTGGTGCGCACCGGCTACATGGGCGAAAAAGTCATCATCAATGGCGGCGTTGGGCGAGAAGAAGAAGGGCGGCAAAGCTGGCGAGAGTGAAGCCGATGACAGGGACGAGAGCCGCTAATTCGCAGGGCGTGCGGCCACCCTCTGCCTTTGGGACAGGGTGGTACCCGGCACGGCTTGATATTTTTTGACTGAGGAAACCAAAGGCCCCACCATGGCAAAAGTTTACATTTCTACCGTTCTCCCCGCGCCTGCTGCCACCGTGTGGGGCATCATCCGCGACTTCAACGCGCTGCCGCAATGGACGCCGTTTGTCGCTGAAAGCCGCATTGAGCAGAACCTGCCGTCCGATCAGGTTGGCTGCATCCGCAATTTTGTGCTGAAAGACGGCGGGCGCATCCGCGAGCGGCTGCTCGCCTTGTCGGACTATGATCTTTCTTGCACCTATTCGATTCTGGAAAGCCCGATGGGCGTCGAGAATTACATTGCAACTTTGAGCCTCACCCCCATTACTGACGGCAATCAGACGTTTGCCGAATGGACCGCCAAATTTGACGCCGCGCCGGACCGCGAGGCGGGACTGGTAACGCAAATCGGAACCGGTGTGTTTCAGGGTGCCTTCACGCATCTCAGGCAGCGGCTGGCGCGGTGACCGCAGTGTGCCGGAGCGCCGTCATTGACGCACCGGTTGACGATGTCTGGCATCTGTTGCGCGACTTCAAAAGCCATGCGGGCTGGCATCCGGTTATGGCATCCAGCCGCATCGAGCAAGGCGCGCCCGCCACCGCCACGGGCGTTGTATGCAACTTCCGCCTGCGCAAGGGCGCGCCGCTGCGCGAACAGCTGCTGGCGCTGTCGGACCCCGGGCGCAGCCTGACCTACTGCATTCTCGACGCGCCGCTTCCGCTGGAAAACTATGTTGCGACCTTGCGGTTGCGGCCGGTGACCGACGGCGCGCGCATTTTCGTTGAGTGGCGCTCGACTTTTACTGCACCCGCCGGACAGCGCGTCCAAATGGTGCGGCTGGTGAGCGAAGCGATTCATGAGGCGGGCTGCGCGCCTTGCGTGCCCTGTGCGCGCAGGGCACTGGCGTGTGAGCGATGCCCGCCCATCGTTCGCTTTACAGAACGAAATCGCTAAAATCGCTTGACCAAACGAACGATGCCTGTTTATAGCTCGCCCCGTTTCAAGCCCAATGCGGAGAAAATCTTTGGCACGCGCAAGCTATCTGTTCACCAGCGAATCGGTCTCCGAAGGCCATCCCGACAAGGTCTCGGACCGCATCTCGGACGAGATTGTCGATCTGTATTTCCGCGAGGGCGCGAAGGCGGGCATTGACCCCTACCAGATCCGCGTCGCCTGCGAAACGCTGTGCACCACCAACCGGGTCGTCATCGCCGGCGAAGTGCGCGGGCCAAAGCTGTCGAATGACCTGATTATCGAGACCGCCCGCAACGCCATCAAGGACATTGGCTACGAGCAGGATGGATTTCACTGGAAGAATGCCAAGGTCGAGGTGCTGCTGCACGCCCAGTCCGCCGACATCGCGCAGGGGGTTGACGCCAGCGGCAACAAGGATGAGGGCGCGGGCGACCAGGGCATTATGTTCGGCTACGCCTGCCGCGAGACGCCGGAGCTGATGCCTGCGCCACTCTATTACAGCCACAAGATTCTGGAATTGCTGTCAGAGGCGCGCCGCTCGGGCAAGGAAAAGCGCCTTGGACCGGACGCCAAAAGCCAGGTGACCGTGCGCTATGAAAAGGGCGTGCCAGTGGCCGCGACGCAGATCGTCGTGTCGCACCAGCACACCGATGAATCGCTGACGTCAGAGGACATGGCGAAGATCATCAAGCCTTACGCCAAAAAGGCGCTGCCGAAGGGCTGGATCACCGAAGAGACGGTCTGGCACATTAATCCGACCGGCAAGTTTTATATCGGCGGGCCGGACGGCGACTGCGGCCTGACCGGCCGCAAGATCATCGTTGACACCTACGGCGGCGCGGCCCCGCATGGCGGCGGCGCGTTCTCCGGCAAGGACCCGACCAAGGTCGACCGCTCGGCGGCCTACGCCGCGCGCTATCTCGCCAAAAACGTGGTGGCGGCGGGCCTTGCCGACCGCTGCACCATCCAGCTCGCCTATGCCATCGGCGTGGCGCAGCCGCTGTCGATTTATGCCGATCTGCACAGTACCGGCCAGGTCTCGGCCTCGAAGCTGGAGAAGGTGCTGATGAACATCATGAGTCTGACGCCGCGCGGCATCCGCGAGCATCTCCAGCTCAACAAGCCGATCTATGCGCGCACCTCATCCTACGGCCATTTTGGCCGCAAGGCGGATGCGGAAGGCGGTTTCTCCTGGGAGAAGACCAATCTGGTCGCCAAGCTGAAGAAGCATTTTGAGTGAGCAAAGCCCTGCGCCGCTGCACAGGCAGCGGCGCACCCCGACGTTGTTTGGCCGCACCAGAGGCAAAAAACTGCGCGGTGTGCACAGCGGGCTGATGGCCGGGCTGCTGCCCGCCTTGTCGCTTGATGTGTCTGCGCCAATTGATCCGGCCTTGCTGTTTGTCGCGCCAGTCAGTGACCTCTGGCTGGAAATCGGCTTTGGCGGCGGCGAGCATCTGGCGCTGGAGGCTCTGCGCAACCCGCATGCCGGCTATATTGGCGCGGAGCCGTTTGTGAATGGCGTCGCCAAGGCGCTGGCCCTGATCGCGGAACATGACCTCAAAAACGTGAGGCTGCATGCGGGCGACGCGGGCGCGGTGATTGACGCGCTGCCGCACGCCAGCCTTGGCGGTGTGTATCTGCTCTATCCGGATCCCTGGCCCAAGCGCCGCCAGCTCAAGCGCCGCTTTGTGTCCGACGAAATGTTGACCCGCCTCGCCCGCGTCCTGCGCCCGGGCGCGGAGCTGCGCTTTGCCACCGACATTGACGATTACGCGGCCTGGACGCTGGCGCGGATGCTGCGCTCGCCGGATTTTGTCTGGCCGGCACAGCTCGCAGCGGACTGGACCGCGCCGTGGGAAGGCTGGCAGCCCACCCGCTATGAGGAAAAGGCGCGCCGCGCGGGGCGCCCCTCGGCCTATCTGACATTTGTGCGGCGGTAAACCGAGGGGCACCAGATCGTGCCCGGCCTTGCCAGCCGCCGCTTTGCGGGCGGAGCGACGCGATCCAGAGCGTGCCGCGTGTGACGCCCCGGTTGCGTCGCCGCGCTCGCACTGACAGTCAAGACACATGGTACTGAAACGCCCAGGTCTCGGTCAGCACAGCGTCACCGGCTTTCAGAAAACACCGCAGCTCCACCGGTTCGCCCGGCTCTACCGTCAGGTCAAACTGCGCGCGCCAGTGGCCCTTGATGTCGTCCGGCACAGCCTCGGCAAAAATATATGAGAATGTCCCGCGCGAAGCCCACAGCACCGGTTCGGGTTTTGTGCCAAACGGAATCGTCGCCAGGGGTCCGCCCAGAAACTCCACCATGAACTTGCGCACGCCCCTGGGGCGCGGCTGCCCGGGCACGCCGCCATTGCCGAGGCGGGTGGCGACGCAGCGCCCCAGCGGCGTGGGATATGGCTCATCCGCCAGCCAGTGCAGGCGGTAGGACAGTTCGACGGACTCGCCCGCTTTTGCCAGCTTCTCCGGTCGCCACAGCGCCACAACATTGTCATGGATCTCGTCGTCGGTTGGTATTTCCACCAGCTCAACCGCGCCCCTGCCCCACTGGCCTTTTGGTTCAACCCACAGGCTGGGGCGCCGGTCGTAGTAGACGCCATCCTGATAGTGGTCAAAAGCGCGGTCACGCTGCAACAGGCCAAAGCCGCGCGGATTGTCATCGCCAAAAGCCGACACATTTATGCGCGGCGGATTGTTCAGTGGCCGCCAGATGCGCTCGCCGCCACCGGTCCACAATGCCAGCCCGTCCGAGTCATGCACCTCTGGCCGCCAGTCTGACGCCGTGGCCTTTGCGGTCTCGGAAAACCAGTACATGGAGGTCAGCGGCGCAAGGCCAAAGCGCGCCACATCGGCGCGCAGGAACAGCGCCGCGTCAATATCCATGACAACGCCCTTGCCGCGCTGCATTCTGAAGCGGTATGCGCCCGCAACCGAGGGGCCATCCAGCAAAGCGTATAAAGTCACCACGCCGTCGCGTTGCTCCGCCTCGACAAAAATATGGGCAAAATCGGGGAACTCCTCCGCCTTGCCCGCCACGGCAATATCCAGCGCAATGCCCCGCGCGGAAAGGCCGTACTGATGCAGTTCGCCAATCGAGCGGAAATACGATGCGCCCAGAAACGCCACCCAGTCATTGCTGCGCCAGTCAAGCGCGCCGCCAACCGGCTCCTGAAAGCGGAAGCCGGCAAAGCCCGCATCCGGCGGCAGCTGCCGCGCGATGGAAGCGACGGGCATGTCAAACAGGGCCGGATCATACAAAATCGCCCGGGCGCTGCCGCCGCTCACCACATGCATCTGCACGGCCTTGCGGAAATAAGTGCCAAGGTGGAAAAACGTCAGCGGGTGCTGGCCCGCGCGTTCCGCAAAAACCGCCTTGTCCGTATTGAAGCGGATTTTGCCCCAGGCGTCGTAGTCAATTTTGCTGACGATCTCCGGCGCAGGCGCGGACGGCGCGGTGTAAGGCGCCCGGCCCATTTTTTCCGCACGCTGTTTCAGCAGGGCGAAGCTGAAGGGCGAAGCGGCGCCAGGCTTGAGGCTGGACTGGGCGAAGGCGGCGGCGGGCAGCGCCGCAGCGAGCGCCGCCGCGCCAAGTGCTTGCAGCAGCTCGCGGCGTTCAATCCCGACAATCATTCCCTTGCCCTTGCAGGTGCGCAAATCTAAAGTGCGCATATCTAAAGTTGCCGCGACCATAGTTGCGGGTCGTGCTGTGTCAAATGCGGCGGGCACCGAGCCGAACGGAGAGCTGTGTGCCAGCAGACGCAGTCCACCCGCCAGGAGCCATCCCTTTTGCCGCCGCCGCCCGCGTCTGGACCATCATCGGTTTCACCTCGTTTGGCGGCGCGGCCGGGCAGATTGCGATGATGCACAAAATGCTCATCGACGAACGCCAATGGATTGACGAGCCGCGTTTTCTGCATGCGCTCAGCTACGCCACTCTGCTGCCGGGCCCTGAAGCGCAGCAGCTCGCCACCTACATCGGCTGGCTGCTGCATGGCGTGCGCGGTGGACTGTTTGCCGGCTTGATGTTTGTTGTGCCCGGCGCACTGGTGATGCTGGGCTTAAGTTTTCTCTACGCTTACGGCCATCACCTGCCGCTGATTGACGCGCTGTTTTTTGGCATCAAATGCGCGGTGCTGGCCATTGTCGCGCATGCGATACAGCGCATCGCCAGACGTGCCTTCAAGGGCCGGGTGTTTGTGGCCATTGCGGTGGCGGCGTTTTGCGCCCTGCTGTTTTTCAATCTGCCGTTTCCGGTGCTGGTGATTGGTGCTGGTCTGCTGGCCTATATGTTGCAGCCGCTGCTGCCGCAGGTTTTTGGCGTGGCCAAAGCGCCCCCGCTTCAGACCCCGCCCCCTGCCACGCAATGGCGGGAGAGCCTCGCTACGGCCATCGCCTGGACCGCCATCTGGTGGGCACCTGTCGCCCTTGCCGCGTTGACGCTGGGGCCGGGGCATATTCTCACCGAACTCGGGCTGTTCTTCGGCAAGCTCGCGGCCCTGTCTTTTGGCGGCGCATACGCGCTGCTGGCCTGGCTGGCGCAGGAAGCAGTGGCGGGCAAACACTGGCTCAGCGCCGCCGAAATGGCCGACGGCCTCGGCCTCGCCGAGACAACCCCCGGCCCGCTCATTCTGGTCACCCAGCACGTCGGCTTTCTGGCCGGCCTGCGCGCACCCGCGCCGTTCTCGCCTGCAATCGCCGCAGCGCTTGCCGCGCTGATGACGAGCTGGGTCACCTTCGCGCCGTCATTCCTGTGGATTTTTGCTGGCGCGCCGTATGTTGAGCGGCTGCGCGCCAACCAGCGGCTGAATGCGGCGCTTGCTGCGATTACAGCGGTGGTTGTCGGCGTCATGGCATACCTTGCCGTGTGGTTTGCGATGAGCCTGCTGTTCGGCGAGGCAGGATTTGCGCATTGGGGCGTATTGCGCTGGCCGGCGATCAGGCTGGCCAGCCTCAACTGGCTGGCGCTCGGGCTGTCGGCGGTGGCGTTTGCGCTGGTCATGCGCCTGCATCTGGGTCTGGTGCAGGTGGTGCTGGGCATGGCGGCGCTGGGGGTGGTGGCCAAGGTGGCGCTGGGGTTGTGAAATGTTGGACCGCCGGCCTCCGGCCTGCTTGTTGCGCGACGGGCCGACCGGAGGCCGGCGGTCCAACCCCTCACGCGTCAATCCGCGTCACAAACCACTGCAAAATCCGCGTCCAGATTTCATCCTTGCCGACCTGATCCTCTACGCCATGGTCGAGATTGGGATTGTCATTGACCTCGATAACGCAGACGCTGTCTGCTGTCTGCTTGATGTCCACGCCATACAGCCCGGCACCGATCGCCCGCGCTGCTTTCAGCGCCACATCGATGACCGCCCTGGGCGCGTCGGCAATGGCGACTGTCCGGTGCGTGCCCTCGCGCGAAGGGCCGTCGGCCTCATGCTTGATGATCTGCCAGTGGCCGCGCGCCATGTGATATTCACAGGCAAACAGTGGCTGGCCATCAAGCACACCGATGCGCCAGTCAAACGCCGTGGGCATGAATTTTTGCGCCAGCAGCAGGTCGGTGTCCTCGTAAAGTTTTTCTGTCAGCGCCTTCAGTTCCGGCATGGACGCAACTTTGTGGACGCCGCGCGAGAAGGAGCCATCAGGAATTTTCACCACCATCGGCCAGCCCAGCGCTTTTTCGGCGCGCGCCAGATCCTCGTCCTCGGCCAGCATCACGGTCGGCGGAACCGGCACGCCGTGGGCTTCCATCAGCTCATGCAGATAAACCTTGTTGGTGCAGCGGATCATCGACACCGGATCGTCAATCACCGGCATGCCCTCCTGCAGCGCGCGGCGGGCGAAACGGTAGGTGTAATTGTCGATGGAGGTGGTGGCGCGGATGAACAGCCCGTCAAACTCGGCCAGTTCTGACAGCTGCTTTTTGGTGATAAGCTCGACGTCCACCGACATTTTTTCCGCCACGCGCTGAAAATGCCGCAGCGTTTCGGGCGACGAGGCGGGCAGCGTCTCGGCAGGGTCATGCAGCACCGCGAGTGAATACTTTGCCACCGCCCGCGCCTTGGGGTTGCGCCAGTCGCGCTGCGTGTGCTGCGCCAGCGCCTCGCGGAAAAACTCGCCCTGATCCGGGTCAAGTTTGCCCAGCGGGCGGGCGCGGATGCGGTCAATGCGCCAGCGCCCGTTGAGTGATGCCGTGACCTCCAGCGCCGGGCAGCGGAACCAGTCGAACAGCAGGCGGCCAAAAGCCTCAAAGCGCTCGTCGCGGGCAAGGCCAAAACACACCAGCAGCTCGCGTCCGCCGCGCTCGCCGATCGCGGCTTTTTGCGCGCAGCGGGCGAAGGCATCCTCAAGTTCGGGCAGCGCATGCTCGTAAAGCTTCTGCTCGCGCAGCTCAAGCATGGTCTCGACGGTGGGAATAACCCGGTGGCCGCGCGCCTCGCCCAGCAGCGAGGCGTAATAGCCCTTCGACTGATAATTATACGAGCGCGACAGGTTGATGATTTTCGCCCGCGCCGCCCCGGTGAACAGTTTTGGCCGCGCCAGATAATCGCTCGTGGTGATCACCTTGTGCGGCGTGTCGGCATTGGGAAAATCACGTTCCGTATCGACGAGAATTACCCAGCCGGTCATGCGCTTGCGCCTGTATCTTTAGCCATGGAAAAGTCACCGCGCGTCCGGCGCGTCTGCATGCGCCACCAGCGATTTCCTGAACCGCAAGGCGCTGCGCCCGTCCTCATAATAATCCTCATAGCGGCCGAATTCCTGGTAGTGCATGGCGCGGTAAAGGCGGATTGCTGGCGCATTGTCGTCCTTGACCTCCAGCTGCATCGTCTCGCAGCGCCGCGCCCGGGCGCGCATCTCCGCCTGCTTCAAGAGCTCGCGCCCCACCCCGCGCCGCCCGGTGGCATTATCAGCGCAGATGGAATAGAGCCGCGCGCCGCGCGAGCCTGTGCGGTAGCACACCAGCGCGTAGCCGATCAGCGCCCCGCCCGCCTCGGCCACAAACAGATCGGAACCCGGCGATTTGAGATAGTAGCGGAAGCTGCGGCGCGGCAGCTGGTTATAGCTGAACACACGCTGCTCCAGCGCGACAATCCCCGAAAGGTCGCCGCTTGTTGCGTCGCGGATGTGCAGTTCATTCATGGCGGCATGGTCTGAAACGGCGAATCACCCGGCCCTGATGATGCGCTATTCGCGGCGGCGCGCAAACAGCATTCTGGCACAGGCGCAGGGGCAATCGTAGCCATACGGCCGCGCTTGATATAGGCTGCGGGCATTCAACTGGAGCCATGCCATGAATGTCCATGTGCAGCCAAAGCCCGGCCTCACGCAGGCTGCCGAAGGCTATCCCCGCCGCGCCTTTACGGTGAAAGAGGTGCTGCGCATGCAGAAAACCGGTGTGATCGGCCCGGACGAAAAGTTCGAGCTGGTCGAGGGAGAGATTGTGCCTATGCAGTCCAAGTCGCATATCCACGAGTTGATCAAGTCGGACCTCAATTTCAAGCTGGTGCGCGCCTTGCCGGACGATTTGTGGCTGGGCATCGAAAGCTCCATGTATCTGTCCGACCGGACTGTGCTCGAACCCGACCTCGTCGTCTACAAACGTGGGCTGAAACTCGAAACCATCCGGGGACCGGACATCATCCTCGCCATCGAGGTGGCGATGACCACATTTGCCTATGACCGCGGTCTCAAGGCATCACTTTATGCGCGCTACGGCGTGCAGGAACTGTGGGTGATCGACGCGGCAAAGCGCCGGACATTCGTGCACAAGCGCGCATCAGCCGAAGGCTGGGGCGAGGTGGCCGAGCACGGACCGAAGGCGCTGCTGACCTGCACGGCGCTGCCGGGGTTTGCGGCAAGGGTGGGGGAGATTTGAATTTCGCCAAACGCGAATTGCTCACACCAGCTCTAACCGCACCCGCCGCCCGACCATCTCCGCCGCGCGCTGCAAGGTCAGCAGCGTCACATTGCCATCACTGGGGTCAAGCAGGCGGCTGATCTGGCTGCGGCTGGTTCCCATTTTCTCGGCGAGGCCTTTGCGCGTCAGCTTTTGCGCTTTCATGGCTTCGCCGATTTGCCAGGCCAGCACTTCCTTTATCGCGACGGCCTGAAACGCGTCGCGCGTGCCTTCGCTGTCAAGGAAGGCGTTGAGGGTGGTGAACCCATCAGCGCTGCGCGGTGTGACGCGGAGTTTTGCGGTCGCGGGCATGGTGATCTTTCTATCGTTCGAACTCTTGTTTGCGCTTGCGCGCCAGTTGCACTTCTTCGTCAGGCGTCTTCTGTGTTTTCTTGATAAAACCATGCAAGGCCAGGATGCGGCCATTGCTGAAGCAGAACAGCAGACGCGCAATGCGATTGCTGCCGAGACTGCTTCTGACTTCCCATAGTCCGTCTCCCAACGCGCGGCATAGCGGCATTCCAACTGGCCAGCGGAATTGCAGCCGCATCAAATCCTGGCCGACAACCGCGCGATCTGGTGCATTCAATGCACGGAGCCAGTCCAAAACCACATCACCACCCGAAGGCGTTCGGTAGAAGACGACGGGCGTCATTTCAGGCGGCTGCATCAACTCCGCCTCATTGGAAATACATGTACCATATAATGTTCACAGAATCCAGCGCCATCTTTCACGCCCTCGGCGCCGCCGCTTTCCGCAGCCTGTCATTGATCGCCTCGCCCAGCCCCGCTTCCGGTACCTTCGCGACCGCGAACACCGCCGCGCCGCTGGCGTCGAGCGTCCGCAGGGCGCTGAACAGGTTTGCGGCGGCCTCTGCCAAATCACGCCCCGGCGACAGGTCGATCACCCTGCCGCCGTGCCCCGGCCCAAACACGCCGCCAAAATCCAGCCCGGCCTCACCCGCGCGCAAGTCCTGCGCGAAAAGCCGCAGCGCGGCGCGCGGCGCGTAGTGCGAGGCCAGCTGGCCCGGCGCGATGACGGCCTTGCCGCCTGCCTGCGCCTCGTCCAGATCGCGCCCGATCACCTCACACACCGCTTCGCGCGAAATTTCGCCCGGCCGCAGCAGGCGCACCGCGCTGCCGACGCAGGCCACCACGGTCGACTCGACGCCGACCCGCGCCGCGCCGCCGTCAATGACGAGATCAATCCGCCCGGAAAGGTCTGCCAGCACATGGCCCGCCAGCGTCGGGCTGACATGGCCTGAGCGGTTGGCGGAGGGCGCGGCTATCGGGCGGCCCGCCCGCTCTATCAAAGATCGCGCAAACCCATGCCCTGGCACCCGCAGCGCTACTGTGTCCAGCCCGGCGCGGGCAAGATCGCAGACCGAGCCTCCAGCCGCAACGGGCACAACCAGCGTCAGCGGTCCCGGCCAGAACGCCCGCGCCAGAGCCAGCGCCTCCGGCGGAAACACCCCTTCGCGCAATGCATGGTCAAGCCCTGCCACGTGGGCAATCAGCGGGTTGAACGCCGGGCGGCCCTTGGCGGCGTAAATGCCCGCCACCGCCGCGCCGGACGTGGCGTCCGCGCCAAGGCCGTAAACCGTCTCGGTGGCGAAGGCGACGAGGCCGCCCGCCAGCAGCAGAGCCGCGCCCTGCGCCAGCGCCGCCTCGCCCTCAGCCAGCAAAACCGTGACGCGGGGGTTGGACATTCAGGCAGCCTGTGAAACATTGCAGAAAATGAAACGCCGGCGCGGGCGGCGCGTAGCT
>JANLPP010000122.1:0-16479 GCA_031367295.1 Hyphomicrobiales bacterium
TTGCCCGCCCGCTTGCCTGCTGAATGCCGGTTACGGTCACACCCTCAAGAATCTTGACGCCTGCGTTGCGCGCGCCTTTGGCCAGTGCCAGCGTGATATTGGCCGGATCACCCTGCGCGTCCTGCGGCGTCCACAGGCCGCCCGCCACGCCTGCAATATTCAGCAGCGGATATTTGTTCCCGCATTCCGATGCGGTCAGAATATGCGCCTCGATTCCAAAGACTTTGGCGAGGGACGCCTGCCGCCTGAACTCTTCGAGGCGGTGGTGCGACAAGGCGATGCCGAGCGACCCCTTGCGGCGATAGCCGGTGGCAAGGCCGGTCTCCGCTTCCAGGCTGGCGTAGAGATTGCCGGAATACTGGGCAAGCAGCGTCATGTTGAGGGTGGCGCGCAGATGCGGCAGCAGGCCTGCGGCATGCCAGGTGGTGCCGCTGGTCAGGCGTTTGCGCTCCAGCAGGACAACGTCGCTCCAGCCAAGCTTGCCAAGATGATAGGCGACCGAACAGCCGACAACACCACCGCCGATGATGACGACGCGGGCCTGGGAAGGGATGTCGATGGTCATTTTTGGTGTCCTGCCAGTCAATCAATTAGGTAACCGCGCCAACTGCCGGATAGGCAAAGACAATGCCACTGACCCAAGCCAGATATATTTTGGCCATTATTAAATCATGAAGCCACAATTTTCACCGGAAGAAACATGGATTATCCGCCGTGTCATCACAGATTGCGCGCCGGATCGCTTAACCAATGCCCGGCAAACCGCAGGCTGGCCTGCACGAAGCGCCGGTATAGGCAATGATGAGACTTCGTCGCTGCCCCACGATGGTTTGATTCATTCATGGTGCAGCAATTCCGGCACTGTCCGGCCAACCGGCAGAACGAAATCATGGGCACGAAGAACAGGAACGAATGAGACTGTCATCGTGGGGGCGCGGAGCGCAGGTCCGGCGTCATGCCGCCCGGAACCGCCTGCAATCCATGGCAGCGCGCGCAGCGGTAACCACCAGTTGCGGCGTCACATCGCCATGCGCCAATATTTGCGTCATGCCGCCCGCCACGAGGCCGCAGAAAGCGGAACCCAAATTGAAAACTGGGGTTTTGACATTTTCGCCCTGGCCGCCAAGCCTGTGCCAGCGGCTTCACACGGGCAGTGCCTGCAATCCCGGGAGCGCGCGAGAACAGTGTTGGTGCCCCCGTCAGCTGGACAGCCGCATCAGTCCATGGCACCCGCATCAGCCAAGGACAAAGCCTGGTCCCGCTACCGCCCGCCGGTTTATTGCGTCAAAATCCCAGGCGATGCCTAATCCTGGCTCATTTGACGGTATTGCGTGGCCATCGCGGATCGTCATGCCTTGCGTGGTGATTTCGTCGAGCTGCGGAATGTATTCGACCCAGCGCGAATTGGGCACGGCGCAGGACAGCGCGACATGCAGCTCCATCAAAAAATGCGGACAGACGGCGACGTTGAAGGCTTCGGCGAGATGGGCGGTTTTCAGCCAGGGCGTGACGCCGCCGATGCGGCCGGCATCGGCCTGTACGATGGAGCAGGCACCGCGTTGCAAATATTCGCGGAAATGCAGCGGGCTGTAGAGGCTCTCGCCAACCGCGATGGGGATGCTGGTGGCGCGCGACAGCCGCACGTGGCCGTCGATATCGTCGGCGGTGAGCGGCTCTTCGAACCAGCCGATGTCGAAGGCCTCGTAGTGGCGGGCGCGGCGGATGGCTTCGTCAACATTGAAGGCCTGGTTGGCGTCGGTGAAGATTTCAAAGCCGGCGCCAACGGCGTCGCGCACCGCCCGCAGACGCGCTACATCTTCGTGGATCGGGCGCCCCACTTTGATCTTGGCACCGCCGAACCCCGCCGCTTTGGCGCGCAGCGCGTCTTCGACCAGTGCCTCTGTTTCAATATGCAGCCAGCCGCCTTCGGTCGTGTAGAGCGGCAGCGCCGTCCTGGCACCGCCCGCCATGACATGCAGCGGCAGCCCGGCCTTGCGGCAGCGCAGATCCCATAGCGCGGTGTCGATGGCCGCGAGCGCGATTGAAGTGATGGCACCTACAGTCGTGGCATGCGTCAGGAAAAACAAATCGCGCCAGATCTGCTCGACAAAGTTCGCGTCGCGGCCGAGCAATGCCGGGACGAGTGAGCGCTCCAGCAGTTTCATCACCGAATGGCCGCCCGTGCCAATGGTATAGGAATAGCCCGTGCCGACCGCACCATCCGCGTCGAATATGCGGACGATGGGCGTTTCCTGGCTGATGAAAGACTGGATAGCGTCGGTGCGCTTCACCTTGGGAGCGAGATCCACCATGCAGCCTTCTATGCGGACTATTCTAGCCATTGGTTGATTCCTGGGAAGCGCGAGTTCGTCATTGCGTGCGCAGCGAAGCAACCCAAAGGCCATACGCGCGGCTCTGGGTTGCTTCGCTGCGCTCGCAATGACGAATGAATGCGGTCAAACGCTTCATTTGCATCACGCCGCCTCCTTCAAATGTATAAAATGCATGATCGCCTCGCTCATACTGTCGTAATCGCGCGTGTTGGCGATCTCACCCTTGATCCTGTAGCCGTCCATGACAACCACGCGGTCGGCGAGCGTGATCATCTCCGGCATGTCGCTGGTGATCAGCAGGATGGATGTGCCCGCATCCGATAATTGGCGCAGCAACCCGTGGATATAGGCCTTGGTCTTGATGTCGATGCCAACGGTGGGCTCGTCGACGATGAGAATGCGCACGCCTGCGGCCAGCCATTTGGCGACACTGATTTTCTGCTGGTTGCCGCCGGACAGATTGCCGGCAAGCTGGCGCAAAGACGGCGTGCGCACCTCAAGCTGGCGGATGAAAGGCCCGGCATGGTCGCGGATGGCGCGGTCGGTCAAAAGCGCCCCCAGCGCCCTGAGCCGCCGCCAGACAACCATGCCCGCATTCTCCAGCACGGAATGGATCAGCACCAGCCCTTCCTGCTTGCGGTCCTCGCTGACATAGCCGACGCCATGCTTGTGGATGGCGTCGGCTACGCTGCTTATTTGCACGGGCTTGCCATCAATTTCGACCGCGCCCGCTGTCACCGCAAACTGGCCCATGATACACTTGGCGAGCTCCGTGCGGCCGGCCCCGACAAGCCCGTAGAGGCCGACGATCTCGCCCCGCCCCACACTCAAATTTAGCTCCTTGTGCCCAAGTGCCGTGGACACATTGCGCAGCGCCAGCGCCGGTTCACCCGCGCCGCGCTGCCGCGCCGCCCAGTGCGGAATCTGCTCGGCGCGGCCAATCATCAGCCGCACCAGATCCTGTCGCCCGAGGCCCTGCATCGGCCGGCTCGGGCAGGCGTTGCGGCCATCGCGCAGCACGGTCACATGGTCGCAGATCTCCTGCACTTCCTCCAGCTTGTGGCTGACAAAAATAATGGCGGCGCCCTCGTCGCGCAGCTTGCGCAGCTCAGCAAACAGCGCGACGGTTTCATGTGGCGTCAGCGAGGCGGTCGGCTCGTCGAGCAAGAGCACGCGCGAACGCAGCGACAGCGCCTTGGCGATTTCAACAAGTTGCATTTTGGCGACGCTGAGCTGTGACACCAATGTGCGCGGGTCAATGTCGAGGCCAAGCATGGTGAGCCAGCGCTGCGCCTCTTTATGCACGGCGCTGTAATCGATAGGCCGCAGGCCGCTTTGTCCCAGCCGCTCCAGCATGATGTTCTCGCCCACTGAAAAACGCGGGATGAGATTGCGCTCCTGATGCACGACGCCAATCCCCGCCGCTATCGCGGCGCGCGGGCCGTTGAAATGTACGGGCGCGCCGTCCAGCAGCAACTCGCCCGCATCGGGCCGGTAGACGCCGGTGATAATTTTGATCAGCGTTGATTTGCCCGCGCCATTCTCGCCGAGCAGCGCGTGGATCGAGCCTTTGGCGAGCGACAGCGAGACATCCTGCAAGGCTTTGACGCCCGGAAAACCCTTGCTAACGTCTTTGGCCTCAAAGAGAATGGGCTGCATGGTCAAATCCTCTTCGCCAGCGCTTCGACGCGCAGCTCGCGCAGGCGATTAACGCCGACGGCCCAGAGGATGAGCAGACCGAGCACCACCTGCACGAGGAAGGGGTCAATGGCGAACAGCACCAGAGCCTGAGTGATGATCGCCACCACCACAACGCCCAGTACCGTGCCCGCCACGCTGACATGCCCGCCCGCCAGCACCGCGCCGCCGATAACCGGCGCGGCGAAGGACAGGATCAACCAGTCGTCGCCAATCGTCGGCTGGCCAATTTGCAGCCGCGCCACCAGCAGAACGCCGGCCAGCGCAGCGAGCGCGCCGGAGATTCCATGAGCAAGAATAACGCTGCGGGCGACCGAAATGCCGGAGAGTTCCGCCGCATGCTGGTTACCGCCGATAGCCAGCAGATAGCGCCCGGCGGCCTGGCGGTTGAGCAGATACCACATCGCCAAAATGACCGCCGCTGTGGGTAAGACAAGCCAAGGCAGCCCGGCGGCAAAGGTGGTGCCGCCAAACAGCTTGACGCTGTCAGGCACGCCGTAAAACGGCTGCGCTTTGGTGATGCCCAGATTAATGCCCTTGAAAATAGACAGGCTGGCGAGGGTGATGACAAAGGCCGAAATGCCGGTGGCGCTGATGAAGACGCCATTGGCCACGCCTGCAAGACAGCCGATGCCGACAGCGGCAATGGCGGCAGGGAGCGGCGGCAGACTCCACACCTGCATCATGCCCGCAAATGAAATCGCCGCCAGCCCGCCAATCGCGCCGACCGACAGGTTCATCTGGCCGATAGCAATGATGATCATCTGCGCCAAGGCCACCAGAGTGTTGACGGCGATAGCGAGCAACAGCACCTGAAAATTTAGTGGCGAAAGAAATGCTGGACTAAGCGTGCCGATGACTGCGGACGCAATCAGGACGACCAGCAATGGGCCGAACCAGTCGGTGCGCAGCCAGCGGGAGAAGGCGGCGCTCATGCCACGATCCTGCGCCGCGCGAGGAAGGATTTGCGTGCCAGGTCCAGCAACACCGCGAGGAGCAGCAGCAGACCTAAAAAGCTCTGCACCCAGAATTCGCCGACGCGCAGCAGCAGAAGGCCGTTGGTGAGCATGCTGACCATTGCCGCGCCCAAAAATGTGCCGAGCACCGAGACGCGTCCGCCGGTGAGCAGCGTGCCGCCGAGCACCGGGCCAAGAAAAGCGGGCAGCAGCCAATCCTGCCCCAGCTGCCCGGCCATGCCGGGTATCGCTGCGCCGTTGCGCGCCACCACCATGAAGGCCGCTACCGCCGCCAACAAGCCGGACAGCATGTGGCAGAGGATGAACACCCGGTTGACACGGATGCCGGACATTTGCGCGGCGGCGGGTTTTGCGCCGGCGGCCAGCATCTCGCGGCCCAGCGCGGTAAACCGGTAGAGCGCCGCCAGCGCCAGCGCCACGACGACGGAAACCGACAGCAGTGCGGAAACAGAGCCAAAAACGCGGAGCTTGCCGAACTGCGCGATCTCCAGCGGAAACGCCCGAAACGACTGCGCCCGCGTCAGAAACAGCATGACGCCGAAAAACACGCTCATGCTGGCGAGGGTGATAATGAAAGAATGCAGTCCCGAGCGGGTGATGACAAAGCCGTTGATGAGGCCCAGCCCCGCAGCAAGCGCCAGCCCGCCTGCGACTGCCAGCGGCCAGGGCAGGCCGGCACCCTCAATCAGCCAGCCAAAAGTCATGGCGGCGCAGGCGCCTATGGCGCCCACCGACAAGTTGAGTCCACCCGTTACGATCACCACCATCATGGAAAAACCGATCATGATGTCGATCGACATCGTGCGGCCGAGGGTGAACAGGTTGAAAGGCGAGAGAAAGCCGTCCGTGGCCGCGCCGAAGGCTGCGGCGAAGAGCGCGATCAGCGCGATGAGACCGAATTCGTTGGACAGGAAAAAGCTGAAACGCGGGGCGGCTTCAGCGTCCGGCAGCACTCCAATGCTGCCAGCGCGATCACTCTCAGCCATAGCGGGCGTGAGTTCGCGCAGCTGCGGGGTGGGGGAGTTGGGTGCCTCGATGCCAGCGCGCTGCAAGTCGCGAAACCTCAATCAATGTAACGCCTCGCCCTGCGCTTTGCGCGCCCATCCCCCGAAGGGAGCGGGCGCGCATTCGTGCCCTGCGCTTTGCTTATTTGCAAGCCAGATAGGTCTTCTCGAATGTTGCAAACAGCGTCTTTGTAATCGACTGCATAGAGGCGACGTAGTTGTCGACATCGCCCTTGGCGGCATAAACCGTGCCCGAATCGATGAAGCGGTTGGTCAGCGCGTTGCTCTTGAACGGCGCGTCAGCCTTGACCGTGCAGCCATGGCGCAGGCGGTCAACCGCAAACGAGCCGATGTAGCCCTGACCATAAGGGTTCTGCAGCATAGTGCCGTCAACAAACCCGTCCTTGATGGCCTTCAGCACCACCTCGTCATGGTCGATGGCCACCATCTTGATGCGCTTGTCGCCAACCTTGCGCAGCGCGTTCGAGGCGACCACAGCGGGCACCCAGGCAGTGGTGACGATGCCGTCGACGTCCTTGGCATGGGCGGCAAGATAGGCGTTGATCTTTTCCTCCGCGGGTTCCGGCGCGTCAATGTCGGCGATGACCTGCACCACCTCGGCCCCAGCTTCCTTCGCGGCCTTCGCAACAGCGTCAATGCGCAGCTGCGTGTTGGGATCGACGAGGAAACCGGTGAAATGCGCGATGCGGCCCTTGCCGCCCATCGCCTTGAGCAACTCCTTGGTGCCCAGATAGGCGGAGTTGCCCGTATCCGTGCCGAGACAGAAAGCCGCCTTGGTCGGCTCCTTCAGGCAGCCCGCCAGCGCGATGACCGGCGCGCCATTCTCGACGAGTTCAGCCACCGTGCTGTTGGAGCCGACCGGGTCGCCGGGGAAAATCAAAAAGGCATTGTAGCTTTGGGTCAGCAGGCTTTCGAGCATCTGGTTCTGCTGGCTGAGCTCCCATTTCTGCGGAACGCGGTAATCGCCTGCCGCAAGCTTGAAATCCTTCATGGCGTCTTTGCCCGCCTGTTCCCAGGCGCCGAAATAGGGGTGCGGTCCACCGGGCACGAGCGCGACCTTGGTGGCGTCGGCGGCAAGCGCCGGAGTTGCCAGCAGCATGGCGGCAAAACTTGTGGCAACCAGCGATTTGAACGGCGAATGAGAACGGGGCATGTTCGGTGATCTCCTGTTGGGGTTTGCTCCAAGCGCTCCCATCCGGGCCGCTTTCACGCGCGTTCGCTTCTGCTGCAAATAAGCGCTTGCACGATAGGCATGAACACTAGTATCCAAGATGACCGGACGCAAGTGGCTTTGTGAGCCAGGGACCATTTTTGTTAATCCCGGGTTAATCGCCCGGCAAGGGTTGAGCCAGACGTTTTCAGTTATCTCGCGGGCAGCCAAAACGATGGGCGAGCAACCAGCAGCGCATATGGACAAAGGCAGCAGCGACGCGGACGCATTGGCTGTGAGGTTCCGCATTGACCGCAAACGTCCGGTGAGTGACCAGGTTTATGACGCCTTGAAGGCCGCCATTGTCAGCGTCAGGCTGCCGCCTGGCTCCTCGGTCAGCGAGAACCGCATCTGCGGCCAGTTTGGCGTTTCACGCACGCCAGTGCGCAACGCCATCATCCGTCTGGTTGAGGATGAGCTGATTGATGTGTTTCCCCAGCAGGGCAGCTTTGTTTCGCCGATCAAGATCAGCAGCATCAAGGACAGCCATTTTATCCGCAAATCGCTCGAACTTGCGGTGCTCGACGAGGCCGCCAAGGTCTGGACCCCTGCGCTGACCGCGAGGACGCATGCCATCATCAGCAGCCAGAAAGCCGCGTTGGCGCAGGATGATTTTGAGCAGTTTCACCGTGATGACGAGCGGTTCCATCATAATATTTCGATTTCGGCTGGTCTCGAAGGCGTCTGGAGCGCTATTCGGGGTGCCAAGGCGCGCATCGACCGGCTGCACCGGCTTGCGGCAGTCGAAGGGCGCCTGCCGATGGTCATTGTGGAGCATGAGGCCGTCCTTGATGCGCTTGCCTCCGGGCGCGCTGTGGAGGCAAGAGCGCATCTGAGCTATCACCTCGACAAGATTCTGGACCTGCAGGCGATGCTGCGCCTGCGCTACGCATCTTATTTTGTCGAATGAGCGGAAACCCGCGGTCTGCCGGCGAGCGGCCGCAAGGTGTTGCCGGGGCGGCGGCCTGAAAAAAGGAGACGGACAATGCAGCGGATGGGGCTTTGCATTCACCTGAAAGCGGATAAGATTACGGAATACAAGCGCCTGCATGCTGCGGTCTGGCCACAGGTGCTAGCCACGATCGCACGGTGCAACATCCGGAACTACAGCATTTTTCTCAAGGAACCCGAGAATATCCTGTTCGCAGCCTACGAATATCACGGCACGGATTTTGCTGCCGACATGGCGCTTATGGCGCAGGACGCCAAAATGCGCGAATGGTGGGTGTTGACCGACCCGTGCCAGCAGCCGTTTGAGTATCGCCAGCCGGGCGAATGGTGGGCACGGATGGACGAGGTTTTCCATTGCGATTGAGCGGCCCGCGCGCGGCAAACGCGGCGGAACTGCTTTAAAACCCGGCTGCACATCAAGGAGTTAAACTCGAAATTCAGTTTGAGAACCTCGCTTGTGGCGCTCGCCCTAAGGAAGCGCCGTTTGTCGTTGGATTTGTAGCCATTTATGTTGCCGCGACTGCTATAGCCCAGTGGTCGCTGGCCGGACGACCACGCGCTTCAGATTATTTGGCACCATTGCCACCCTTGGGGCTGGCAATTTCCAGCATGCATATTGCGACCATTGCAGGATAGTGGATCATCTGTCGTGCCTGCTGCTGCTGGAGGGCGAAGCGGGCGTCGGCAAGACGGAGTTCGCCAAGGCGCTTGCCCGCGTGCATGGCTGCGAACTGATCCGCATGCAGTGCTACGAGGGCCTCGACGCCAGTTCCGCGCTCTACGAGTGGAACTACCAGTGCCAGCCGCTGGCGATCAAGGCGCGTGAGGGATCGGGCACCAGCGTCAACGAAATCGAAGCGCAGATTTTTTCGGAAGCCCATCTACTGGAGCGTCCGCTGCTCGCCTCGATCCGGCGCGAAAAATCCTCTGTTCTGCTGGTCGATGAAGTCGACCGCGCCGACGAGGAGTTCGAAACTTTTCTGCTTGAGCTGCTGTCAGATTTTGAGGTAACCATCCCGGAATTCGGCACCGTCACGGCCCGCTCGATTCCGCGCGTCGTTCTGACCTCCAACGGCACCCGCGAACTCTCCAACGCATTGCGCCGCCGCTGCCTCTGCCACTATCTCGATTTTCCCGGTGTAGACCGCGAGGCGGCGATCATCGTCGGGTCTAGCCGCAAGGCGGCGACGCTGCACAATGAACCGGCGAAAGACGGCGTGCCCCGCGCCGCGCTGGACGCGGTCAAAGCGCCTGCGGGCGTCGACAGCCATGCCATCACCATTGAGGAAATTGCACTGTCCGTCGAGGCGGACATCATCGCCCCACGCCGCACGCCGCTCGGGCAGCAAGCGCTTTGCGTACTGAACGAAGACGCGGCGCGCCACAGTCTTGGGGCAATGACATTACCGCCGGTCAGCGATGGCCAGACTGAACAAAACCCTCAAGCCGGTTCATCGCCTCTTCAAGCAGCTCCGGGCTTTTTGCATAGCATAGCCGGATCAGGCGTTCGGCGCCGACGCCAAAAGCAACACCAGGCGCAAGGCCGACGCGCGCCTCAACGACGGCGGATTTGCAGAAAGCCAGCGTGTCGGTGACACCGTCAACCTCAAACATTGCGTAAAACGCGCCGTCAGCCGACACTGTCCTGACGCGGCTCATTTGCCCGAGGCGGGCGGCGACAATGGCCCGCCCGCGCGCGCAGCGCCCGACGAATTCCGCGACAAAGCTTTCGCCGTGCCTCAGCGCGGCGATGCCGCCATATTGCAGAAACGCCTGCCCGCCTGACGTGTTGAACTGAATAAGCTTTTCGGCCGTTGGCAGGAAGCCGTCAGGATAGACCAGCCAGCCCATCCGCCAGCCTGTCATCGCCCAGCTTTTCGAAAAGGAATTGACGATGAAAACAGCGTCCCCCGGTTCCGCAATGCTGAGAAAAGAGAAGGCGGCAGGCCGGTCATAGACGATGCGGTGATAAACTTCGTCGGAGAGGATTGCGATTCCCCGCGCGCGGCAAAAATCGAGCAGCGCGCTCGCCTCGTCCGGCTTGATCATCCAGCCGGTTGGGTTGGCTGGCGAGGCAAGGTACAGCAGCCTCGCGTCTGCGCAGGCGGCGAAAACCTGCTCAAGATCGAGCGACCAGCCCGCCGCGCTGCGGACAAGCGGCACGCTGATCACCTCAGCGCCGGAAATTTCCATTGCGCGCATGATGTTGGGCCACGACGGCGTGATCACCACCGCCCTGTCACCGGGCTCAAGCAGCGCCTGGCAGACAAGCTGTACCGCGTTCATGCCCGCTGATGTCACGGCAATGCGGTCATCAGCGACCCGCACGCCAAAATGCAACTGGAGATAATCGGCAATAGCCTCCCGCAATGCCGGGATGCCGCGGTTATGCGTGTAGAACGTGTGGCCCTCGCGCAACGCACGCTCCGCCGCCTCGCAAATGAAGCGCGGTGTTGGCAAATCCGGCTCGCCCGCCCACAGGCCAATGACACCTTCGACAGTAAACCCCATGCGCCAGACATCGAGTATCGGACTGTCCTGCATCGCGTCAATGCGGGGGCGAACGAGATTCATTGGTGTGTCCTGCCTGGCGCGCCAGAGCCTGACTTGCAGCGCGCTCCTGTATCCCGCACATTGCGGCTCCCGGCAATCCCGGACAGCGCAAGGCACGTGAACATGACTGCAAGGCCGCATCCGCTGCACGGCGCGAACCGCTTCAAGCTCGGCGTGTTTTCGACAAATGCGGATGGCGGCCTTGCGATCACCGACGTGCCCGAACGCTGGCGTGCCAGCTGGGATGACAATTTGCGTGCGGCGGGGATCGCCGACCGCGCTGGTCTGGAGTTCTTTCTGCCCATTGCGCGCTGGCGTGGTTTTGGCGGCAAGAATCAGGTGCGCGAATGGTCGTTTGAAACTTTCACCTGGGCGGCCGGGCTGGCGGCTGCCACGCAGAACATCGGCCTTTTCATGACAGTGCATGTGCCGCTGGTGCATCCGCTTTATGCCGCCAAGGCACTGGCAACTGTGGACCACATCAGCAATGGCCGGGCCGGGCTGAACATTGTCTGCGGCTGGAATCCGCAGGAATTCGCCATGTTTGGCGTGGCCCTTGACGGGCAAGGCTATGTGCAGGCAGCCGAGTGGCTAGAGGTTATCGAGCGCGCCTATGGGCCTGGCACGCCGTTCGACCATGATGGGCAGTACTACCATCTCAAGCAGGTGGTCAGCCGACCCGCCAGCATCCAGCAGCCGCGTCCGGTGACGATGAATGCCGCCTTTGGCGGGCCAGGCCGCGATTTTGCGGCACAGCATTGCGATTTCCTGTTTTCAACCTTTGCCGAGCTGGATGATGGCCGCCGACATGTCGAGGATATCCGCCAGCGCGCCAGCGCCCATGGGCGCGATGTTGGCATCTACACCGTCTGTCATGTTGTCTGCCGCGAGACACAGAGGGAGGCGGACGACTATTACGAGCGTTATGCAGTGACCCTTGCCGACCATGGCGCGGTGGACGCGCATATGGCGGGCAAAAAGGAATTTTCGAATTCACATGATGAGGACAGCTACAGCCGTTACCGCAAGCGTTTTGCCGGCGGCGCGGGCACCTATCCGCTGATTGGCACGCCCGAGAAAATTGTGGCTGACCTTGAGATCATCGCCGCGCAGGGCTACGCGGGCGCGGCCTTGAGTTTTGTCAATTATACCAGCGAGCTGCCTTTTTTCTGTGAACGCGTTCTGCCGCTGATGCGGCAGGCCGGCCTCAGACTCTAGCCGCCGCAAAAAGGAAAACCGATGTCTGTCCCTGCCCGCAAAACCTTGCGCCAGCGTCTTGCCAAAGACGACACGCTGGGCGCGGTCTGGCTGTCACTCGGCAGTGTGGCCCTCTACGAAATTGCCAAACGCAGCCGCCCCGATGTCATTGTGATCGACATGCAGCACGGGCTGTGGGACCGCCTGACACTGGAAGCAGCCATCGGGACCGCGCCCTGCGACGTGCCCGTACTTGTCCGTGTGGCAGACAACACGCCTGCCGCTATTGGCCAGGCGCTCGACGCGGGCGCTGAGGGCGTGATTGTGCCGCTGGTTGAAACGGCGGACGAGGCGCGTGCTGCGGTGGCCGCAGCGCATTATCCGCCAAAAGGTGAACGATCAGGCGGCGGCATCCGCCCGCTGGCCAATTTTGCCGAATACGTCGCAGCGGCGGGTGACACTGTCCTTGTAGCAGCGATGATTGAAACGAAGCAAGGCCTGCGCAATGCCGCCGCTACTGCAAAGGTGAATGGCGTTGATCTCGTGTTTATCGGAACGGGGGATCTGGCTTTGTCCATTGGCGCCTTTCCGGATGACACACAGCGGACCGAAGCTGCATGCGACAGGATTTTGGCCGCATGCAAGGCAGCGGGGACGCATTGCGGGACATTTACCCATTCGCTTGAGGCGGCGCGTGCCAAGCGCGGTCAAGGCTACAGACTTGTCGTTACCGAAAACGACATTGCGCTAGCGACGCGCGGGTTTGGTGATGCGGCAGGGTTCGGACGCCCAGACCCTGCCCCTCTGCTTTCGGCTGCCGCCCAGCACGCAGGGCCGCCCGGTAAAAGGCGCTGATGTTTCAGGCTCTGCTGATTTGCCCCAAGCCGGTATTTTTTGCAGCCCTGCCGCAAGCGGGAGAAGTGGCGCTCACGCTAAACCTGCCACGACCTCCGGCAAGTATCGCATGTCATCAATCACCACAGCCGCACCGGCCGCGTGCAGGCGCTCGCCAAGTTCTGGCGTTGCATGGCTGGCGCCGATGAACCCCACTGCCCGCATGCCCGCTGCCATCGCCGCTGTGACCCCGGCGGGGGAGTCCTCCACTACGATGCAATGCTGCGGCTGAGCGCCGCAGGTCTTTGCCGCCAGCAAGAACAAGTCCGGCGCCGGCTTGCCCTGCGCCACCTGTGTGGCGCTGAAGACGTGCGGGTCAAAAAGGTCCAGCAGGCCTGTGATCTGAAGCGAATAGCGCAGCCGGTCTGGCGATGACGAGGAGGCGACACAGCGCGAGCCGGGCAGCGCCAGGATTGCATTCCGCACGCCCCGCACCGGCTGCAACTCACGGGCAAACTGCTCCATCAGCCGCTGCGCATCGGCTTTTCCCTCGTCCTGCCCAAACTTTCGGCCAATCAGCTCCTCTATTTCGATTGTCGCATCCTTGAGGCTGCGGCCCAGGAAGCGCATCATTGTTTCGGCCAGTGATATGGGCCGCCCGAGCAAAGTGATTTTCTCCGCCAGCAGCGAGCAGGCTATCAACTCGGAATCGACAAGGACGCCATCGCAGTCAAAAATCAGCACGTTGGCTCACCCACGAAAAGTTTCCGCCGCAGCGGCGCGATCCCGGCAATGCGGCCATTAAAGCGGAAATATCCCGCTGCCATATTGTTTTTTAGCGCAATCTCAACATAATTGTTGCGTCACATGAAGACGAGGCGATTTACGGCGGCGCTGCGGACACCGCAATGCGGCGAGCTATTCCAGAACAGAATTCCGGAAGTTTACGACGAAAGGTCCCAAGATGACGATCAGGTCCATAAAGAACGTATTAAGCGCATTTGTTTTGCTGGCCGCCATGTCTGGCACAGCATCCGCACAGGACGCGGCAGCTGGCGAGAAGGTTTTTGCCAAGTGCAAGGCCTGCCACCAGATTGGCGAAACTGCCAAAAATGCTGTTGGCCCGGTGCTGAACGGGCTGATTGGCCGCAAGACCGGATCGATTGAAGGCTACTCCTATTCGGATGCCAACAAGGATTCTGGCCTGACCTGGGACGATGCCACCTTCAAGGAATATATCAGGAACCCCAAGGCCAAGATTCCCGGCACCAAGATGGTGTTCGCCGGCCTGCAGAAAGACGAAGACGTGGACAATGTCCTTGCATTTCTGAAGCAGTACGACAAAGACGGCAAAAGAGCACCGTAATCGTAATGCAGATGCCTGCAGCCCAGGCGCTGCGGGCATCGGTCGTTTGAGGGAGTTGAGATGCGCACGACTTTGGCCACGCAGCTGGCTGTTGCCGCCGCCGTTGCGTCATGCGGTGTCGCTGCTGCACTCGAACTTAACGATTTTCCCACTGTCGCCCGCGCCGACTATGTTTTCGCGTGCATGAAGAGCAACGGCGACACGCGCGAGGCGCTGGAACATTGTTCCTGCTCTATCGACATTATTGCGACCATCCTGCCCTATGAACGCTACGTGTCGGCTGAATCTGTGCTGAGCCTCAGCCAGGTGCCGGGGCGTTTTGGCACCATGTTCCGCTCACCCGAACAGGCCCGCACGGCGGTGGCGGATTTGCGCAGAGCCCAGGCTGAAGCCGAGATGCGCTGCTTTTGACTGCGTGCGGCGCAGACTTGCGCAGCGCCTGGCTTCGCCCTAGTTTCTGGAAATGAGCATTCATTCAACTTCACCGCAATTCAAGGCCAATGCGCATGCGGCGCTGGGCAATGCCCAATTGCAAAGGGCGCTGGGCAACGTAAAGGCGGGCTTTATCGACAAGCGCGTCAAGGCGATTGCAAAATTGCCGGAATTCGAGGCGTTGCGCGACTCGGCGCGCGACATCAAAGACCATTCGCTGGCGCATCTCGATCTGTACATCGAGGCCTATGAAAAGCGCGTTGTCGAGAGCGGCGGCCATGTGCATTTCGCCCGCACTGGTGCTGAGGCCACCGCCGCGATTCTGGAAATCTGCCAGCGCCGCAACGCAAAAATCGTCACCAAGGGCAAATCGATGATCTCGGAAGAGATCGCGCTCAATGAGGCGATTGAGGGCGCTGGCATGCAGGCGGTGGAAACCGACCTTGGCGAATATATCATACAGCTGCGCGGCGAGGCGCCCTCGCATATCATCGCGCCAGCCGTGCACCTCAACGCGACGCAGGTCGAGGCCGATTTCCGCCGCGTGCACACGCATCTGGATGCCGCGCGGGACCTGTCGCAGCCCGTGCAGCTGCTGACCGAGGCACGCGGCATATTGCGCGAAAAATTTCTCGCTGCTGACGTTGGCATAACCGGCGCGAATTTTCTTATCGCCGAAACCGGCACGTCAATCATCGTCACCAATGAGGGCAATGGCGATCTGACGCAGATTCTGCCCAAGGTGCATATCGTCATTGCCTCAATCGAAAAGGTCGTGCCAACGCTGGAAGACGCCTCGCAGCTTTTGCGCGTGCTGGCGCGCTCGGCAACCGGGCAGGACATGTCGGTCTATACCACACTGTCCACCGGCCCGCGCCGCCCCGGCGATGTGGACGGGCCGGAGGAATATCACGTCATCCTGCTCGACAATGGCCGCTCCTCGATGCTCGGCGGCGAGTTTGAGGACATGCTGCGCTGCATCCGCTGCGGTGCCTGCATGAACCATTGCCCGGTCTACCACGCCGTCGGCGGCCACGCTTACGGCTGGGTCTATCCCGGCCCAATGGGCGCGGTGCTGACGCCATCCCTGATCGGCGTTGACAAGGGCGGCCACCTGCCCAACGCCTCGACCTTCTGCGGGCGCTGCGAAAGCGTCTGCCCGGTGCGCATCCCCTTGCCGAAAATGATGCGGCACTGGCGCGAGCGCGAGTTCGAGCGGCATTTGTCACCGGCGACTGTGCGCTATGGTTTAGGTGTGTGGGGTTATTTTGCCAAGCGCCCGCGCTTGTACAAGCTGGCGACGTCGCTGGCGATGCGCATGCTGGGTTTTTTCGGGCGGACGCGCGGGCGGTTTAAGTCACTGCCGCTGGCGGGAGGGTGGACGAAGTACAGGGATTTTCCCGCGCCGCAGGGGCCGACGTTTCAGGCGCTGTGGAAAGCGCGGGGGAAGTGAGTTTCCGGCTTGAGCAGATGCGGCGCAATCCGAAGGCGGAGTGGAAGATTGCAGACGTAAAATATCTCTGCGACGAGTTTCAAATCGCGTGTGACCCGCCAAGGGGTGGCGGCTCTCATTACAAAATAGTGCATCCAAAAATTGCGGAAAAACTTGCCGTGCCTTACAAGCGTCCGATCAAACCCGTTTACATCAGGAAGCTCGTTGCGATGGTGGATAAAATCCGGAGCGAGACATGAATACTTTTGCATACCCATTGATTGTGGAACCGCTGTCGGAGGAAGACGGTGGTGGCTATATCGCGATTGTGCCAGACCTTCCCGGCTGCATGAGCGATGGCGAAACGCCGGCGGAAGCAGTGGAAAATGTTCAGGACGCAATCGCTACCTGGATCGAAGCGGCGCACGATGTCGGGCACGTTGTGCCGGAGCCGTCACGGCATCTGGCGCT
>JANLPP010000328.1:0-7050 GCA_031367295.1 Hyphomicrobiales bacterium
AGCTTGTCCTCGATCAGCGCGTCGGCGGTGGCGGCGTCCGGCACGCGCAGCAGCGCTTCGGCCAGCACCATCAGCGCGAGTCCCTCCTTGGTCGAGAGCGAATATTCGCGCAGAAAATCCTCGATGCCGCCAAGCCCGCCCTGATGGCTGCGCATGGCGGCAATCCAGCGGGCGGCCTGCGTATCCACTCTGGCCTCGTCTTGCGGCGGCAGGGCGGCGCGCGCGAAGAGTTCAGCGACGAGCGCTTCGTCGGGCGCGGCGTAGGGGGCGGAGAAGGGGGGCATCATAAAGGCGGTCCTTGGTGGCGCGCCACTGCCAGACACTGCGTCACCATTTGATCCCATGCTGAATGTCCACGTTTTTGGCTGTCAGCGCCGGTCGAGCACACGCGCCTCATAGGCCAAGAACATCGCGCATGCACTCCTCGAGATGATTCAATTCGTCCAATGTGAGGGAACCGGCTTTTTTGCCAACCCGCAATTTGTCCACTGCCACGATCTGATCACATATAGCTTTGCTGTTGATGCCAGCCGACGGAATTCTGATTATAAATGGCGGAGCCTCGCGCGATCCATTTGTCAGCGGGACAACGACAACGGTCTTTCGAAACGCGCTGACCCCGGCAAATGACAGCACAATGCAAGGACGCGGCTTTTCTATCTCGGCGCCCCTGGGCTGCCGTTTCGGGAATGCAACCCAATGGATATCGCCGCGCTTGAAATCCAAGGCTCAGAACCGTGCGAGAGTGTCTATTGCTTGCGCATCCGCCCAATCGGCAACGTCGTCATATTCCCTGAAAGCTGGATCGCTGGCAATCAATTTGGCCGCCGCGACAACGCGGTTCTCGCGGGCGTCGATGGCTTCAACCATGAAGCGCTCCACCATTCGGCTGCGCTCGCGCCCCTTGTATATTCTATTGAAACGCGCGACCACATCTTGGTTGAGGCTGTAGAGAACGCGGGTAGTTGCGGGCATGAATTCAGCTCCTGATCACGGCACTGTTACTATGTGTCAGTGTATCATTTTTATGCCAAACGTCAAAAACGTTTTTTGTCCCAGATTCATTGAATTTGCCGCATTTTCGCTGTGTGAACGAGCGAAGCCCACTCCCTCCAATTGAATAAAGTGCGGTGAAAACAGCCGGTGTTGTGGCAGATTCTGGGGAGCAGCGGATGCAGCAAGATATTTTTCAATTTTGGGAAGGCCTTCCGGGCAGCACGCTTCGCCATCCAGCAGACATTAGAGTTCTGGACCGCGTAGAACATACGTTCAACTTGCAATGTCTGCCGACGCCATTTTTTGGACCGCTTCGAACCGCCAGCGTCGTGCTGCTGTATCTTAATCCTGGTCTGCGGGAGGTCGATGTCCAGCATGCAACAGCAGTTGCAGGGCATGAATTCTACCGCCGCCAGCGGGCTGGCGACGCGCCGCTTCCAACGCGGGACGAACACAGCTCATGGTGGAAGTGGTGGCAGGGCAGAGTGGGGCAATTGGGCTTCGTACAACCAGATGACTCACGCAATTCTGTGGCTGTCCTCAACATACTTCCCTACAAATCGACGGATTTTCGTGATCCAGATATTATTACGGCGCTGCCTTCCTGCCGGAACTGTCTGGAATGGGCGCAATCACAGCTGTTCCCGGAAGCTGAAGCCAAGAAGCGGGTTGTCATCTGCCTGCGGTCAGCATCCCGCTGGGGCCTGAAGATCGGCGGGGAGCATGGTTACCTGTTCGCTCCGCCGGTCACGCGCGGCGGTCATATAATTGGCGATGATATTCGCGCAAGAATTCAAGCCGCCATTCAGGTGGTAGGACGTCAAAGAAAAACACAAGCTTCGCCTTAAGCGGGACTCTTGTGCGAACTTCGCGCGCACTCATATAGTTTTTCCCGAGGCCCCTTTTGTCCCTCCTCTCGACCCTCACTGAAGAAGCCCGCACTATCGCCGCCTCGCTCGCCGATTATGTCAGCGGCGCGGGGCTGCGGCTGGGCGTCACCGGCCTGTCGCGAGCTGGCAAGACAGTGTTTATCACCGCGCTGATTCAAAACCTGACGCAAGGCGGGCGGCTGCCGGTGTTCAGCGTTCTGGCGCAGGGGCGGCTGGCCTCGGCAAAACTGCAACCGCAGCCGGATGACCAGATCCCGCGCTTTGCCTATGAGGAGCACCTCGCCGCCCTGACCGGCGCGGACCGCCACTGGCCGCAGTCAACGCGGCGTATTTCCGAGCTGCGGCTGACGCTGGAATTCGCCTCGCGGCGCGGCTGGGGCGGCAAGCCGCGCACGCTGACGCTCGACATTGTCGATTACCCCGGCGAGTGGCTGCTCGACCTGCCGCTTCTGGCCAAGAGCTACGCGCAATGGTCGCGCGAGACGCTGGAGGCCAGCAGCGCCGCCGCCCGCGCCCCGCTGGCACAGGACTGGCGCGGCTTTCTCGCCATGCTGCCGCCCGATGCGCCCGCCTCCGAGGACACGGCGCGCAAGGCCAGCGACCTGTTCACCGCCTATCTGCGCGCCGCCCGGGCTGACCGTTTCGCCTTGTCCACCCTGCCGCCGGGGCGCTTTCTGATGCCCGGCGAGATGCAAGGCTCGCCGATGCTGACCTTTGCGCCGCTGCTGCTGGGCGAGGGCGAAGTGCAGCGAGAGGGCACGCTGGCGGCCATGATGGAGCGGCGCTACGAGGCCTACAAGCGCTTTGTGGTGCAGCCGTTTTTCCGTGACCATTTCTCCCGGCTTGACCGCCAGATTGTGCTGGTGGACGCGCTGGCGGCGCTCAACTCCGGCCCGGCGGCGGTGCGTGATCTTGAGACCGCGCTGGCCGATGTGCTGCTGGCCTTCCGCGCCGGGCGCAGCTCGTTTTTCGCCAGCGTGTTCCGCCCGAAGATTGACCGCATCCTGTTTGCCGCGACCAAGGCCGATCATCTGCACCACACCAGCCACGACCGGCTGGAAGCCATTCTGCGCCTGCTGGTGGACCGGGCACTGGCCCGGGCACAGGGCCTTGGGGCGAAAACCGACGTGATTGCGCTGGCGGCGGTACGGGCAACGCGCGAGGCGGCGGTCAAACATGATGGCCAGACGCTGGAGGCGATCACCGGCACGCCGCTGGCGGGCGAGACACTGGACGGTGAGATGTTTGACGGGGAGAGCGAAGCGGCGGTGTTTCCCGGAGAACTGCCGGCAGACGCCAGGTCGGTGTTCCGCGGTGACGGGCTTGCGCAAAGCGAGGCTGAGGCGGCGGTGCGCTTCCTGCGCTTCCGCCCGCCGCGCGCGGTTGCGGGCGCGGACGGTCGGGCGCTTGCCCTGCCGCATATCCGGCTTGACCGGGCGCTGGAGTTTCTGCTGGGCGACCGGCTGGCGTGAGACTGCAATGGCGCGCCGCAAAACACGCCGCCCTGCGCAAAAATTGTGCAGCGCATCTGTGCTGGCATTTCACTGACCAATTTACAGGCGCGGACCGCCGCCGGGCTGCGGGAATCCGCCTGATTCACTATGGCACACTGCTTGCAAAACCCTGCGCAGCTCGATCACCGGGCCGGAGGGTCACGCATCATGAAGACAACAATCAGGACATTTTTAAGCGCCGCGCTCTTGTCATCGGCGCTGGCCGCCGCGCTGCCCGCGCTGGCGCTGGAAGGCGAGATCAAGGTCGGCGTGCTGCATTCGCTGTCGGGCACCATGGCGATTTCCGAGACGACGCTGAAAGACGTCATGCTGATGCTGATTGACGAGCAGAACAAGAAGGGCGGCCTCCTCGGCAAGAAGCTGGTGCCGGTGGTTGTTGATCCCGCCTCGAACTGGCCGCTGTTCGCCGAAAAAGCCCGCGAGCTGATCGCCAAGGACAAGGTCGCCGCCACCTTCGGCTGCTGGACGTCTGTCAGCCGCAAATCCGTGCTGCCGGTGTTCGAAGAGCTGAACTCGATCCTGTTCTACCCCGTGCAATATGAGGGCGAAGAGTCGTCCAAGAACATTTTCTACACCGGCGCCGCGCCGAACCAGCAAGCGATTCCTGCCGTCGACTACCTGATGGAAAACGAGAAGGTGCAGCGCTGGGTGCTTGAGGGCACGGATTACGTTTACCCGCGCACCACCAACAAGATTCTGGAAGCCTATCTGATCGCCAAGGGCGTCAAGAAGGACGACATCTCCGTCAACTATACGCCCTTCGGCCATGCCGACTGGCAGACGCGCGTCGCGGCGATCAAGAAGTTCGGCGGCGACGGCAAGAAGACCGCCGTGGTCTCCACCATCAATGGCGACGCCAATGTGCCGTTCTACAAGGAGCTCGGCAATCAGGGCGTCAAGGCGACCGATATTCCGGTTGTCGCCTTCTCGGTCGGCGAAGAGGAACTGGCCGGCATCGACACCAAGCCGCTGCTCGGCCATCTCGCGGCGTGGAACTATTTCCAGTCGGTGGACGCGCCGGTCAACAAGGATTTTATCGCCAAATGGAAGGCTTTTAAAAAGAGCGACAAGGCCACCACCAATGACCCGATGGAAGCCCATGTCATCGGCTTCAACATGTGGGTGAAAGCGGTTGAGGCGGCGGGCACGACCGACCCGGAAAAAGTGCAGGACGCGCTGATCGGCGTGTCGGTGCCGAACCTGTCGGGCGGCTATTCGACCATGATGCCGAACCATCACATCACCAAGCCGGTGCTGATCGGCGAGATTCAGGCCAACGGGCAATTCTCGATTGTGTCGCAGACCAAGGGGCTTGTGGTCGGCGACGAATGGTCGGATTTTCTCGAAGGCTCGAAGGATCTGATTTCGGATTGGCGCAAGCCGATGGCCTGCGGCAATTACAACGTCAAGCTCGGCAAATGCGGCGGCAAGAGCCCGTCGTAAGCGGGAATCTGCCCCCTCTCCCCGCAAGGCGGGAGAGGGTTGGGGTGAGGGCCGTGCCGCCGCTGCAACGATAGCCGCCAGCGGCAACCGGCCCTCATCCGGCGCTTCGCGCCACCTTCTCCCGCAAGCGGGAGAAGGGACACACGCCGCCGCCAATCCTCCCTTGGCGGCGGCGTTTTTTCTGACACGAAAACCATCGCAAATGTTGATCATGCTCCGCACTCTTATTGCGCTCATCGTCCTCGCCGTTGCGCTTGCCGCGCTGCCAGCGCGGGCTGACACAACCGACGACGCGCTCGCCAAAATCGCGGCTGGCGGCTTTGCCGATGTCGAGGCGGGCATCGTGGCGCTTGGCCCCAGCGGCCTGCCCACCGCCCGCGCAATAATTGAAGCTCTCAACGACGGCCGCCTGTTCGTGCGCGAGAGCGACAAGGCTCTCCTCTACAAGGACGCGGCGGGCAAGACGTTTGACGCGAGGACCGGCGCGGCGGCAGAGCCGGGCGACGATCTCAAACCCATCAAACTCAACAACCGGGTGCGCCGCGCCGTCGAGACCGCGTTGTCGTCGCTCAGCGTCGTGTCCGCCGATCCGGCGCAGCGCCGCGCCTCGGCGGAAGCTGCTTTCAAGGCGCATGACGCGGGCGCGCTCGCCGCTGTCGAAGCGGCCATTGCGCTGGAGAAAGACGCCAATATCAAGCGCGCCTTCATCGAGGCCCGCGCCGCCATCCTGCTCGCCAGCGGCAAAGGCAGCGAGGCGGACCGCCTCGACGCGGTGCAGCTGATGCAGTCGCGCGGCGACAAGGACGCGCTGGCGATGCTGCGCGCCGCCGCCTCAAGCGCGACGCCGATTGCCAGCACGGCAGGCGCGGCGCTGGGCGCCATCGAGCGGCGCCTGGCGCTGAACGAGGCGGCGCAGAATGTCTGGTATGGCATTTCTTTAGGGTCAGTCCTGCTGCTCGCCGCCATCGGCCTTGCCATCACCTTTGGCGTGATGGGCATCATCAACATGGCGCATGGCGAGATGGTTATGATCGGCGCCTATGCCACATTTGTCGTGCAGGGCATTTTGCGGTCGAGCTTCCCGGCGCTGCTGCCGTGGACGCTGGCCTTCGCCATTCCGCTGGCTTTTGCGGCGGCGGCGCTCACTGGCATGTTGATCGAGCGTCTGGTGATCCGCTGGCTTTATGGCCGCCCGCTCGAAACGCTGCTTGCCACCTGGGGCGTCAGCCTCATTCTGCAGCAGGCGGTGCGCTCGCTGTTCGGCCCCACCAACAAGGAAGTCTCCGCGCCGCCCTTCATGTCCGGCGCGTTCGAATTTTTCGGCCTGCAAATCAATTATGGCCGCCTCTACATCGTCATTTTCGCGATGATTGTTTTCACCGGCCTGCTGCTGATCCTGCGCGTCACGTCCTTCGGCCTCAAGATGCGCGCGGTGACGCAGAACCGCCGGATGGCCGCCGCCATGGGCATCCGCACGCCGTGGATCGACACCATGGCCTTCGGGCTTGGCTCCGGCATCGCGGGCATGGCGGGCGTGGCGCTCAGCCAGATCGACAATGTGTCGCCCAACCTTGGCCAGGGCTACATCATCGACAGTTTCATGGTGGTGGTGTTCGGCGGCGCCGGCAATCTCTGGGGCACGCTGGCGGGGGCGATGACACTGGGCATCGCCAACAAGCTGCTGGAGCCGTTCGCCGGGGCGGTGCTCGGCAAAATCCTGCTGCTGGTGTTCATCATCCTGTTCATCCAGAAGCGCCCGCGCGGCCTGTTCGCGCTCAAGGGCCGGGCGGTGGAGGCATGAGCAACCGGCTTGTCGATGCGAAGGGCGCGCTGTTTCTGGCCGTGCTGCTTGTGGCGCTGATTGGCGTGCCCTACGCCAATTTCGCCATTCCCGAAGGCGCGCCATTTCATCTGCCCGACTATGCCGTCAGCCTCATCGGCAAATATGTGTGCTTCGCCTTGCTGGCCTTGGCGCTTGATCTGGTGTGGGGCTATTGCGGCATTCTCTCGCTCGGCCATAGCGCGTTTTTCGCGCTCGGCGGTTACGCGATGGGCATGTATCTGATGCGCCAGATCGGCGCGCGCGGCGCCTATGCCAATGCCGAGCTGCCGGATTTCATGGTGTTCCTCAACTGGACGCAGCTGCCGCTGGCCTGGCAGGGCTTCCAGCATTTTCCCTATGCGGCGCTGATGGTTGTGCTTGCGCC
>JANLPP010000332.1:0-1865 GCA_031367295.1 Hyphomicrobiales bacterium
TGTCGAGCCGCCGCTGAAGCTGCATGGCGACGCGGGCCGCTTCAACCACCGTCTCGGCAATGACGACTACCGCCAGCCCGGCGATCTCTTCCGCCTGCTTTCGGCCGATGGCCGCGAGCGCCTGATGGACAATATCGCCGCGGCCATGGGGGGCGTGCCAGAGAATATTATTGCCAAACAGTGCGAGCATTTCCACCGCGCTGACCCGGCCTATGGCGCGGGCGTGGCACGGCGCATGGGGCTTGCGAGCTGGAAGCCGGCGGTGCAGCAGCAGGCGGCTGAGTAGAGCTTCTCTCCGGGCCAGGAAAGCGCAGGGCGGCGGAATATTTCCGCCGCCCTTTTTGCATAGCTTTGCGGGACTGTTTCACCCGGCTTGCCGCCGCTGTATGCCGCCGCTATAAGCCCGGCGCATTCCCATGGCCGCGCTGTCCGGCGCGCCAGTCACCAACGAGACATCATGACCGTTCAGCGCACCTTTTCGATTCTCAAGCCCGACGCGACCCGCCGCAACCTGACCGGGGCAATCAATGCGCTGATCGAAAAGGGCGGCCTGCGCATTGTCGCGCAAAAGCGCATCCACATGACGCGCGCCCAGGCTGAGGCGTTTTATTCTGTCCACAGCGCGCGCCCGTTTTTTGGCGAGCTGGTGGAGTTCATGACCTCCGCCCCGGTAGTGGTGCAGGTGCTGGAAGGCGACAACGCCGTGCAGCGCTACCGCGATGTGATGGGCGCGACCAATCCCGCAAACGCCGCGCCGGGCACTATCCGCAAGGAATTCGCAGTTTCGATGGGCGAGAATTCGGCGCATGGATCCGATGCGCCGGAGACTGCGGCGATCGAGATCGCGCAGTTCTTTGCCGGCAACGAGATTGTTGGTTAGGGCGCAAGCCCAATCAGCTGCGAGACGTCGCCGCAGTTTTCGCTCTCCGCGCGCCATGACGTGACGTTTTGCTCGCGCACGCAGACCGCAATCCGTTTGCCCTGCGGCGTTACAATGCACAGGCGCGAGCCGAGCGGCACATCCTCGCCGAAATTGCGGCAGGTGCAGTCTGGCAGCGGTGGTCCGGCGGCGCGTGCAGTCCGGGTCATGCCCTGCAGGGCGCAGACAGCAGCGAGAAACGCAGGTGCGAAAGCTGAACAAACAGGTCTCATGGAAACCTCCGCTGTCTGGCACCAATGCCAGAACAATAGCACAAGCGGCCCCCTGAGCCATCAGTTGCAAGGACGGTCAATCAAGGAATTTGGGCTGTCGATGGGCGAGAATTCGGCGCATGGGTCCGATGCGCCGGAGACGGCGGCGATCAAGATCGCGAAGTCTTTTGCCGGCCGCGAGATTGTTGGCCAGCGGACTGTCCCTCGCGCAGCAGCGTGTGATAACGCACAGACGATCTGTGTGACTTGACCTAACGCATGGGAGCACGCCGGTATTGAGCGGGTGTCTACCTCGCGAAGGTTCGTTATGCCCGATCCAAAATTCGCTCCGCATCAGAGCATTCCGCGTGCGCAATATCTGTTTCTCGAGTCGGGCTGGCTCTGGAAGATGAACGTGAAAGTCGACGCCTACTCCAAAATCGTCTTGAAGGACGCGGCGGGACTGAAGATCCAGTCGCGCGGCATGCATATCATTCCCAACAGTCCTGAAGTCTTCAAGGGCGCGACCAGCAACAGCAGCGCTGATCGCACGGTCGAATTTCTCGCCATCAGCGATGGCGTCACCATGCTCGACGTGACGGATGGCGTGAAGCCGGAGCCGGTCATGTCGCTGCAGGTCGAGGTGATGCCAGTGCCTAACCGAAAGCTCAATCTCGTGACTTTCACTGGCGACAGCCTGGCGCTGAACTCGCCTGATACGCCAGTGCCCTATA
>JANLPP010000422.1:0-12419 GCA_031367295.1 Hyphomicrobiales bacterium
GCTGCTGGCCGCCGACAGCGGCGACCGCGTGGCCGCCAGCGCCCTGCTGGCACAGCGCCGCAAGTTCCGCCACGATGACCGCTTTGTCGCGCTGGCAGAACAGCGGCTGGATTTTGCGCTGCGCCAGCAGGCGCGGCGCGCGGTGGCCTGAGCGAGATGCACGTGCTGTTTGTGCCGGACGGCCGTCAGGCCTTGGGATTGCTGATCGACGATGGCAATCCGGGACGGTTTCCCGACGCGCCCGATGCCGAAAAGCAAAAAGCGCTGCAGGCAACCGTGGCGCAACAGGCGGGCCTCGCATAGTCAAGCCTGCGTCAAAAGCCTGGCCGCTGCATTTTCGCAAGACCGGCGGTTTGATTAGTGGTATCGTTGCTTCGGCGCTCCCTGGCAGGGCGACAAGCCATGATGCGGAGATGAACATGCTTTTCCTCGCAATCCGTTTTGGAATGGTGGCGAGCATTGCTTTGGCGGTTCAGGCCGGTGCGATGGCTGAAGATGCGGCAAAAGCTGAAGTCGGCAGCGCAACCGCGCTCAGTGCAGATTTTTGGAGCGACTTCAAAACGTACAGGGATGGTGCCGGTTTCAGCGCGCTGAACAAGGCCGCAGGCTCAGCCGGGCAAGTCAAGGCGGCAATCACGCAGGGTCAGAAGGCTCACGTCCAGAGCATCGCCACTGTCGCGGTTGACCGCCCCGCCGATGTGGCGAATCTGCTGACCAGTTTTGCCGCCTCGCCAGCCAGCGCGGAAAATCCGGAGGCGGTCGCCACTGTGCTGGCGATGCGCACGACCGCCAGGGACCGTGAGGCGGCCGCGCCGCTTGTCGCGCCGGCCGCCCGGGCGCAGGTGGCCGCATTCACGGCAAATTTGACGACTGGCATCGCGGGTCTGCCCGGCATTTACCTTGGCCACGCTGCAAGCGTGACCGGCGGTCGGCGGGCTGCCGCGCCGGCGGGCTACGCGGCGGTGCCGGGCGGCTCGATGGGATGCGCGGCGCGTTGACTTGGAGAAGGCGGCTATGAGCATTTCGCGGCGGCAGATTCTGCGGCACGGCATCGTCGGCATGGCGGCTGTCGGCTATGGCGGCGTGGCTGCTCCGGCCCTGTCCGGCGCGGCGCTGCCAAAACCGCCGGTGCTTGGCAATCCCCTGGCGCCCAAACGGCTGGTGGTCTGGGGCAGCTACACCTGTCCGTTCACCGCCCAGCTGTTCAACGTAGTGTCGGATATTCTGCGCGACATGCCAGACGCGGCAAGCGTCGAATGGCGGCATTTTGCGACCCATGCGCCTGACCCGGCGCTGCATGTGGCGGGCATGGGGTTCGCGGGCGATCATTTTTGGGGCTTCACCTTCAAGGTTCTGGGCGCGGTCCTGGCGGCGCAAGGCGACCATGCCGTTCTGACCAGCGCGCGGCTGCTTGATTTTGCCAAGGCTGAAGGCGGGTCCGAGGAAACGCTGAAGGCCGCCTATGCCGACAAGGCGAAGTGGACCGCAGTCCGGCAAGACATGCTTGCCGGGCAATTGCTCGGCGTGGTGCGCACGCCCGGACTGTTCTACAATGGCTACTTCATGACGCCCGAAGGCCTGCCGATTAATACAGCCAGCTTTGACAAATCCCTGCGCGCCATGCTGAAGGCGGGGTGACCGGGAGGCCTTGAACGCCAGTCGACGCACAGCCCCTTCCATTTTGCCCCCGCAACACGATATGAAGCCTCATCCGCCAACAACCCCCACAGGCTTCCATGCTGCCCGCCTCCACCAAAATTCCTGTCACCGTCCTCACCGGCTATCTTGGCGCGGGCAAGACCACCTTGCTCAACCGCATCCTCACCGAGCCGCATGGCCAGAAATTCGCGGTCATCGTCAATGAGTTTGGCGAAATCGGCATCGACAATGACCTTATTGTCGGGGCCGACGAGGAAATTTTCGAGATGAACAACGGCTGCATTTGCTGCACCGTGCGCGGCGATCTGATCCGCATCATTGAAGGCCTGATGAAGCGCAAGGGCAAGTTTGACGCGATCATCGTCGAGACCACCGGCCTTGCCGACCCTGCCCCGGTGGCGCAGACATTTTTTGTCGATCAGGACGTGCAGGCCGCCGCCCGGCTGGACGCCGTGGTGACGGTGGCGGACGCCAAGTTTCTGGCGGCGCGGCTGAAGGATGCGCCCGAGGCGCGCAACCAGATCGCTTTTGCCGACGTCATCATCCTCAACAAGGCGGACCTCGTGACCGAGGGCGAGCTGCGCGAGGTGGAAGCCCGCATCCGCTCGATCAACCCCTACGCAAAACTGCACAAGACCACGCGCTGCGCCGTGCCGCTCGACGCGGTGCTGGGCCGCAACGCCTTTGACCTTGACCGCATTCTGGAAATCGAGCCGGATTTTCTGCACGCGGAGGATCATGACCACGACCACGCCGATGGCCATCACCACCATCATGGCATGAAGCATTTTCATGACGAGGATATGGAATCCGTGTCGATGAAAATTGACGGTGATGTCGAGCCGGAAAAATTCATGGCCTGGATCAATTATTTCATCCAGAAAGAGGGCGCAACGATCCTGCGCTCCAAGGGCATTCTGGCCTTCAAAAACGAGCCGCTGCGCTACGTCTTCCAGGGCGTCCACATGATCATGGACGGCGACACCCAGCGGGCCTGGAAAAAGGACGAGAAACGCGAGTCAAAGATCGTGTTTATCGGGCGAAAACTCGACAAGGAGGAAATCCGCAAGGGGTTTCTGGCCTGCGCGGTGAAGCCATAAGGCTGACAATGGCCCCTGCCCGGAGGCAGGGGCCATGTGATTTTTTTCAGACCAGAGCGGGGATCAGCCTACAGCCCCAAACTCTTCTTCACCGCTTCGGCCCCCGGCTTGCCATCGAAGGTTGTGACGCCTTTCAGCCAGGTGTCGATCTGGGCGGCGTTGGTTTTCAGCCAGGCGGTGGCGGCCTTGTCGCCTTCCATGCTGTCAAACAGGATGGAACCCATCACCTTGTTTTCCATATCGAGCGAAAACACCATGTTTTTCAGCAGGCTGCCAAGGTTGGGGCATTCGGCCGCCAAGCCGGCCCGCACATTGGTCGAGACTGTCGCGCCGCCGAAGTCGGGGCCGAAGACGTCGTCACCGTCCGCCAGGTAGCTCAGCTTGTATTTGGTGTTCATCGGGTGGGGTTCCCAGCCGAGGAAAACCACCGGCTCGCTCTTGGCGGCCGTGCGCTCCACCTGCGCCAGCATGCCCTGCTCGGACGATTCGACCAGCTCAAATCCTTTCAGGTCAAACTTGTTGCCGTCAATCATGTCAAGGATCAGCCGGTTACCGTCATTGCCGGCCTCAATGCCGTAGATTTTGCCGCCCAGCTTGTCCTTGAATTTCGCTATGTCCTTGAAAGATTTGAGCCCCGCGTCATAAAGGTAGGTCGGCACGGCGAGCGTGTATTTCGCGCCGACGAGATTGACGCCGACGACCTCAACCGATTTATCGGCGAGAAACGGCTTGATGTCCGCCTCCATCGTCGGCATCCAGTTACCGAGGAACACATCGACCTGCTTGTTCTGCAAGGAAGCGTAAGTCACTGGAACAGAAAGCACATCCGTCTTCGGCTCATAGCCAAGGCCGCTCAGCAGCGCCGAGGTGACCGCCGTGGTCGCGGTGATGTCAGTCCATCCGACATCGGCAAACCGCACCTTCTTGCAACTGGCCTTGTCGCCAGCCAGAACCGGGGCGGACAGGGCGATGAGGGCGGCGACGCTTATCATGAAGGCGGGGCGCATGGTGTTTTTCCTCTTGTTTTTATGAGACTGGTCTGGCCTCTCAAAAGGTATTCAACACGACGAGGCGTGGCCTGTCACGGGGTTTTTCGCAGGAAAAACCCCGTTTTTTGTCGGTTTCAGGCTTTCAGCACGATGCGTTTGCCGGCCTTCCAAGACTCGGTTGCCGCATCGGCCAATTGCTGCGCCTTCAGTCCGTCGTGGCCGCTAGGGGCCGGGGGCACGCCCTTGTTCACCGCTTTCACAAAAGCGTCGAGCTCCAGCCGGTAGGCATTGGCATAGCGCTCAAGGAAGAAATTCTGCACCGGGTCAATGGTGAAACCGTTGGCCCCGGCAAATTCGACCGTTGATTCATGCACATTGCCCGCCCGCAGCATGCCTTTGGAGCCATGCACCTCGACGCGCTGGTCATAGCCATAGGTGGCGCGGCGCGAGCAGGAAATCTGCACGATTTTTCCCGATTTGGTCTCCAGCAGCACCGCAGCCGTGTCGACATCGCCCGCCTTGCCGATTTCCGGATCGACGATGGAGGAGCCTGCCGCTGTGATCGCGATGGGGTCCTCGCCCAGCAGAAAGCGTGCCATATCAAGGTCATGGATCATCATGTCGCGATAGAGGCCGCCCGAGCGGGAAATGTAGCTCAGCGGCGGCGGGCCGGGATCGCGCGAGATGATCGAGATCAGCTCAACCTCGCCGGCAAGGCCCTTGTCGAGCCGCGCCTTCAGCGCAGCGAAATTCGGGTCAAAGCGGCGGTTGAAGCCGATCATCAGAGGCACACCGGCCTTGTCGACCACCTTGAGGCAGGCCTTGATGCGCTCGGACGACAGATCCACCGGCTTTTCGCAGAAAATCGCCTTGCCAGCTTTCGCGGCTTTCTCGATCAAGTCCGAATGCATGTCGGTCGGCGCGCAGATCAGCACCGCGTCAATGTCCTTCGAGGCCATGATGGCGTCAATGCCGGCGACTTTGGCACCATGCATCGCCGCGACCTCGCCCGCCGATTTGGCGTCGGCATCCGCCACCAGCGCCAGCGTGCTGTCGCTTCGCGCGGCGGCATTGCCGCCATGAATGCGCCCGATGCGCCCCGCCCCGATTAAACCAAACCGCATGTCAGCCTCCGCTTTTTTGAAAAAAAATTGCCTGCGTCAAAAGGGAACGTATGTTCCATCTTGACTTAGGAATAGAATGTTTGTTTCATTATGGCCAGTTGAAAATGCGCGCTTCCCCCGTCTTTCCGCAATGAGGGACGGCGGTTTTTTGCCGCAGCCGCATTGGCTGCCACCCGGAGTTGATCCATGCCCGCCGCCAAATCCGCCCTCGCAACCCAGCCGCTTACTTCGCTCCAAGGCAAGATCGCCGTCGTTACCGGGGGCACCCAGGGGCTGGGCGAAGCCATCGCCCGCGAATTTGCGGCGCGCGGCCTCACCGGCCTCGTCATCTGCGGCCGCAACGCCGAGAACGGCGAAAAGGTCGCCGCCAGCATCAGCGCGTCAGGCTGCAAGACGGTGTTCGTCAAGGCCGAACTTGGCAAGGTCAAGGACTGCCGCGCAGTGATCGCAGCCGCCGACAAGGAATTTGGCCGCGTCGATGTGCTGGTCAATGCGGCGGGCCTGACCGACCGCGGCAATATTTTTGACACCACCGAAGAGCGCTTTAATGAAATCTTCGACGTCAACGTGCGCGCGCCGTTCTTCCTCATTCAGGAGAGCGTGCGGATCATGAAGCGTGAGAAAATCCAGGGTTCCATCGTCAATATCCAGTCGATGTCGGCGCATGGCGGCCAGCCTTTCATCACCGCCTACTGCGCTTCCAAGGGCGCGCTGGCGACGCTGACCCGCAACGTCGCGCATTCGCTGGTCCGCTACCGCATCCGCGTCAACGGCCTCAACATCGGCTGGATGGCGACGCCGGGCGAAGACCGCATCATGAAAACCTACCATGGCGCGAAAGATGGCTGGCTCGACGAGGCGGTCAAGGGCCGCCCCTTCGGCCGCCTGATCGACCCGAAGGAAGTGGCGCGCGCCTGCGCCTATCTTGCTTCCGCCGAGTCGGGCCTGATGACTGGCGCAAATATCGACTTTGACCAGACCATCGTCGGCGTCGGCGACCCGCCGCTCGACCCGGCGGCGTGAGCCTTATGGTGCCCAAGCTCGATGTCATCACCATAGGCCGCTCTTCGGTTGACCTTTACGGCGCGCAGGTCGGCGGGCGGCTGGAGGACATGGCGAGTTTTGTAAAAGCCGTCGGCGGCTGCCCGACGAACATCGCGATTGGCACGGCGCGGCTGGGGCTGAAAAGCGGGCTGATCACCCGCGTCGGCGATGAGCATATGGGCCGCTTCATCCGCGAGCAGTGCGCGCGCGAAGGTGTCGATGTCACCGGAATAATGACTGACCCTGCCCGCCTTACCGCCCTGGTTTTGCTGGGGATTCGCGACGAGAAAACCTTTCCGCTGATCTTCTACCGCGACAATTGCGCCGACAGCGCGCTGGAGGAAGGCGACATTGACGAAGCCTACATCGCCAGCGCTAAAGCTATCGTCGTCACCGGCACGCATTTCGCGCGCGCCAACACGGCGGCGGCGCAGAACCGGGCGATTGCTTTTGCTAAAAAGCATGGCCGCAAAGTTGTCTTCGACATCGACTACCGCCCCAATCTCTGGGGCCTCGCCGGCCATGGCGCGGGCGAGGAGCGTTACGTCAAATCTGGCGAAGTCACCGCGCATCTGCAGAAGATTTTGGACCAGTGCGACCTCATTGTCGGCACTGAAGAGGAGCTGATGATCGCGGGCGGTGCCGACGAGCCGCTCGCCGCTATCCGCGCCGTGCGAGCTTTGTCGAAAGCTGTCATCGTCTGCAAGCGCGGCCCGATGGGCTGCGTGGTGTTTGACGGCGCGATTCCGGCCCGCATCGAGGATGGCATCACAGGGCCCGGCTTTCCGGTCGAAGTCTACAACGTGCTGGGCGCCGGCGACGCTTTCATGTCCGGCTTTCTGCGCGGCTGGCTGCGCGATGAGCCGATTGAAACCTGCTGCGCTTACGCCAACGCGGGCGGCGCTTTCGCGGTGTCGCGCCTGCTGTGCTCGGCGGAATACGCGACCTTCGCCGAGATGCAGCATTTTATCGCGCATGGCTCCACGGAGCGGGCCGTGCGCAAGGACGCCGCGCTGAATCACATGCATTGGGCGACAACACGGCACGCAATGCCGGGCATGGTGGCGGACGGCACGATCATGGCCTTTGCCATCGACCACCGCATGCAGCTCGAAAAACTCGCCGACGACGCCGGCGCGCCGCGCGCCCGCATCAGCCGTTTGAAAGAACTGGCGGTTGACGCGACGCTGAAAGTCGCTGCGGGCCGAAAGGGTTTTGGCATGCTGATTGACGGCACGTATGGCCGCGAGGCGCTGTTCCGCGCCGCCGGCCACCATCTGTGGATTGGCCGCCCCGTCGAAGATCCCGGCTCGCGCCCGCTCGACTTTGAGGGCGGCGGCTCGCTCGCCGCAAAGCTGCTGGAATGGCCGCTGGCGCAGACCATCAAGTGCCTGTGTTTCTATCATCCCGGCGACCCGCCAGAGCTGAAGGCGCGACAAGAGCGTGAGCTGCTGCGGCTGTACGACGCCGCGCGCAAGCTGGGGCGCGACCTGCTGGTGGAGATCATCGCCGGCAAGCACGGCGCGCTCGGCGACACAACGGTTGCGGGCGTGGTGGAGCGGCTTTACGCCATTGGCATCAAGCCCGACTGGTGGAAGCTGGAAGCGCAGCCTTCGGCGCAAGCCTGGGCGAATATTGCGGGTGTGATCAGCGCGCATGACTCGCTGTGCCGGGGCATTATGATGCTGGGGCTTGAGGCGCCGGAGGCGGAACTGTTCGCCGCGTTCCGGTTGGCGGCGGGCTGCCCGATGGTGAAGGGCTTTGCCGTGGGCCGCACGATATTCGCCGCGCCAGCTGCGGAGTGGTTTGCGGGCAGGATTGACGACGCGGCAGTCGTGGCGCAGATGGCGGCGGGTTTTGAGCGGCTGGTCAAGGCGTGGATGGTGGCGCGGGGGTAACCCTCTCCCTGTGGGAGAGGGTCGGCCCGCAGGGCCGGGGTGAGGGGTTACGATGATTGCCGATGTGCGTGGTGAAGCACGCTCATCTCGACCATTGTAACCCCTCACCCCGCGCTTCGCGCGACCCTCTCCCAAAGGGAGAGGGTGGGCGCGCGTTCTGCAAGCGCGCCTGTGGAACGAAGTTTTTGGGAGCAAACAAAAATGTTAACCATCCGCCTCACCGCCGCGCAAGCCTGTGTGCGCTACCTCGCCGCGCAGATGACCGTTATCGACGGCAAAACGCTGCCGCTTTTCGCCGGCGTCTGGGCCATTTTCGGCCATGGCAATGTCGCGGGCATGGGCGAAGCGCTGCATGGCATCCGCGAAAATCTGCCGACTTATCGCGCCAATAACGAGCAGGGCATGGCGCATAGCGCCGTCGCTTACGCCAAGGCGATGCGGCGGCGGCGGATGATGGTTTGCACCACGTCGATCGGGCCGGGCGCGACCAACATGATTACGGCGGCGGCGCTGGCGCATGTCAATCGCCTGCCGGTGCTGTTTCTGCCTGGCGACGTGTTCGCCAATCGCCTGCCGGACCCGGTGCTGCAGCAGGTCGAGAATTTTGCCGACGGCACCGTTTCGGCAAATGACTGCTTCCGCCCGGTCTCGGCTTATTTCGACCGCATCACGCGGCCCGAGCAGCTGATGCCGGCGCTGTCGCGCGCGCTCAGCGTGCTGACCGATCCCGCCGCTTGCGGCCCGGTGACGCTGGCTTTCTGCCAGGACGTGCAGGCCGAAGCCTATGACTATCCCGAAAGTTTCTTTGCCGAGCGGGAGCATCACATCCGCCGCGCCCCGCCGGACGCGCGTGAGCTCGATGAAGCGGTCAAGCTTCTGGGCAAGGCGAAAAAACCTTTCATCGTCGTCGGTGGCGGCGTGCTGTACAGCAGTGCGGAAACGCGCTTGCGGGCTTTTGCCGAGGCGCGCGGCATTCCGGTTGCCGAAACACAGGCGGGCAAGTCCGCGCTGCCGCATGACGCAGCGCTCAACATGGGCGCAATCGGCGTCACCGGCACGGCAGCGGCCAATGCGGTTGCCGAGGAGGCCGATGTTGTGCTGGCGGTCGGCACACGGCTTGCCGATTTTACCACCGGCTCGTGGTCGCTGTTCAAGAATCCAGCACGTAAAATCATTGGCCTCAACGTGCAGGCGTTTGACGCGCACAAGCACCAGAGCCTGCCGCTTCTCGCCGACGCGCTGACCGGGCTTGACGCGCTTGACGTGGCGCTGGGCGCCTACAAGGCCCCCGCTGTCTGGACGAAGCAGGCGAAAGACGGCAAGGCCGCGTGGACGCAGGTTGCGGCAAAATATACCGCCCCCACCAATGCCGAACTGCCGTCCGACTCCGAAGTCATCGGCGCGGTGCAGCGCGTGTCAAAACCCGGCGACATAATTGTCGGCGCGGCGGGCGGGCTGCCCGGCGAATTGCACAAGCTGTGGAACGCGTCCGAGGCCATGGGCTACCACATGGAATATGGTTTCTCGACCATGGGCTACGAGATCGCCGGCGCCATTGGCGTCAAGCTGGCGCATCCGAATCGCGAGGTCGTGGTGATGATCGGCGACGGCTCCTATCTGATGATGAATTCCGAACTCGCAACGTCGGTCATGCTCGGCCAAAAACTCATCGTCTGCGTCCTCGACAACCGCGGCTTTGCCTGTATCAACCGGCTCCAGCGCGCCACCGGCGGCGAGTCGTTCAACAACCTGCTGCGCGACGCGCATCACGAAACGCTGCCCGACATCGACTTCCGCAAGCACGCCGAAAGCCTCGGCGCCACTGCCATAAAGGCAGCCAGCATTGCCGAGCTTGAGGCGGCGTTTGCCAAAGCGCGCAAAGCCTCCGGCACGCAGGTCATTGTCATTGACACCGACCCGATGAAATCGACAGATGCTGGCGGCACGTGGTGGGACGTGGCGGTGCCGGAGGTCTCGGTCCGCAAACAGGTCAACGCGGCGCGCAAGGCCTATGACAAGGCGCGCGTCATTCAACGCATCGGAGATTAACCAGCATGACTATCCGCATTGGCGCCAATCCCATTTGCTGGTCGAATGATGATCTGCCGGAAATTGGCGGCGACATTCCGCTGGAGACCTGCCTGAAGGAAGCGCAGGAGGCTGGTTTTACGGGCATGGAAATGGGCTGCAAGTTTCCGCGCGAGGCGGGCGCGCTGAAAGCCGCATTCAAGCCCTTCGGCATGGCGCTGGCTGGCGGCTGGTATTCGGTTGAACTGCTGAAGCGCGACGCAAAGGCCGAGTTCGCCGCTTCCGCTGGCCAGCGCGCGCTGCTCAAGGCCATGGGCACACCTGTGTTCATTGTCGCCGAAACCTCCAACACCATTCACGGTGACCGCTCAAAACCGCTGTCGCAGCGCCCGGTCATGGCGACCGCCGACTGGGTCGGCTACGGCCGCCGCCTGACCGAGTTTGCCGATATGCTGGCGGCTGAGGGATTCACGCTGTGCTATCATCACCACATGGGCACGATTGTGCAAAGCCGCGCCGACATTGACGCGCTGATGAAATGCAGCGGGCCGTCCGTGCATCTGCTGCTTGACACCGGACACGCCACCTGGGCCGGCTGCGATCCGGTTGAGCTGGCGCGGACCTATTCGAGGCGCATCAGCCATGTGCATTGCAAAGACGTGCGCCTCGACATCATGGCCAAGGCCAATGCGGGCGACTGGAGTTTCCTTGATTCGATTCTCGGCATGGGCGCGGAGATCGGCATATACACAGTGCCGGGTGACGGCAGCGTTGACTATGTGTCCGTGTTCAAGGCGCTGCCAGGTTACAGCGGCTGGGTGGTGGTTGAGGCTGAGCAGGACCCGAAGAAAGCGCATCCGCTGACCTATGTCACCAAGGGCGTCGTTAATTTGAAGCGTTTCCTCAAAGACGGCGGGCTGGTCTGACCATGGCAAAATCAAAGCTCCTCGTCCGCCCGAAAAAAGCCGGTACCAGCGGCCTCGTGCACCGCATCACCCCGAAGAGCGCGGGCTGGACCTATGTCGGCTTTGAAGTGCATGACCTTGCGCCCGGCGGGACAATTTCCAGGCGCTGCGGCAGCATGGAAATTTGTCTCGTTATTGTCTCAGGCAAAGCACGCATCACGGCGGGCAGCGGCAAGGCGGCGGAAGATTTTGGCGTGCTCGGCGAACGGACATCGCCATTCGAGGGCGGACCCTGGTCGGTTTATGTACCGGCGAGGTCAAATTACACAGTCACGGCAGAGACACCCTGCGAGATTGCCATCTGCGCCGCGCCCGGCACAGGCATTCTGCCCGCCCGCGTCATCACGCCCGCGCAATGCGCGGTTGAGGTGCGTGGCAAAGGCTCCAACATCCGCCACGTCCGCAACATCCTGCCGGAGGGCGAGCCGGCCGAGAGCCTGCTGGTGGTGGAGGTCATCACGCCGGGCGGTAACTGGTCGAGTTATCCACCGCACAAGCATGACCGCGACGCCCTGCCGCAGGAGAGCTACCTGGAGGAAACATACTATCACAGGTTGAACCCGCCACAAGGCTATGCTGTCCAGCGGGTTTATACTGACGACCGCAGCCTTGACGAAACTATGGCGGTCAGTGACCGAGATGTGGTGCTGGTGCCCAAAGGTTACCATCCGGTGGGTGCCGCACACGGATATTCGCTCTATTATCTGAATGTTATGGCGGGTCCCCGGCGCACGTGGAAATTCTGGAACGATCCTGACCACCAGTGGCTGTTTGGCTAGCGTCCCCCAACATCAAATTTTATTGCAAAGATGTGTGTTTTCGCACATACACTGACGAAGGATTGACCCAGCCTTCGTTTTTCCTGATATTCGTTGCCACGAGATCACGAAAATTTGATGTGCCGCAGGGAAGCAGTAAAATGAATCAGGAGATGCAGTTGGACTCGCGGCAGAATGCCCCGAATGCGCCAGACGTGCGCAAGGGGCGGTCCGCGTCCAAGCGCGAGCTGCTGGCGGGCCATCCGCTGTTTGCGACGCTCGATGCAGCTGACATGGACCGGCTCGCCGATTATTCGCATGTTGACCATTTCGCCAAAGGAACTGTGCTGTTCAGCGCGGGTGACCCCGGGTCGGGCCTGCTGGCGGTCGTCAACGGTGCGGTAAAAATCGCCGTGCAGTCGCCCGAAGGCAAGGAAATCGTTCACAACGTCATTCACCCTGGCGAAGTGTTCGGCGAAATCGCCCTGCTGGACGGGCGCATGCGCACGGCAAATGCCATTGCAATGGTGGAAAGTGATATCCTTGTCCTCGACCGCCGCGATTTTATCCCCTTCCTGAGACTCAATCCGGAAATCGGGCTGACGCTTCTGTCGGTATTGTGCGACCGTTTGCGCCGCACCAGTGACGATGTGGAAGATGTGCTGTTTCTGGATTTTTCCGGCCGCCTCGCCAAGACCGTGCTGCGCCTGTCGACACCGGACCAGACCGGCAAGCGCCGGGTGCGCGCCACCCAGAAGGAAATGGGCCAGATGATTGGCCTGTCGCGCGAAAGCACCAACAAGCAGCTTCAGGCCTGGGTGCGTAACAAGTGGATTTCCGTTGAAAAAGGCGGA
>JANLPP010000426.1:0-37354 GCA_031367295.1 Hyphomicrobiales bacterium
GAACATGGCGTTCAGCGCATTGCTGGCCGCAGCATCCGCAGGCACGTGCCACACAGGCGCTCCCGCCAGTTTCTCCAGCCGGAAATCCGTGCGGGCAGCAAGTTCCATGACGTCCAGCCGCTGTTCCAGCAGCACGATAAAAGGCAGGAACAGCGAGCGGTTGAGGCCGTCTTTGTAGAGTTGCTGCGGCGGCGCGTTGGAGGTTGCCACCACCACCACGCCCGCGGCGAACAGCGCCTGGAACAGCCGCCCCAGTAGCATGGCGTCAGCAATGTCGGTGACCACAAACTCGTCAAAACACAGCAGCGCGGCCTCCTGCGCCAGCGCAGCTGCAACCGGCCCCGCCGGATCGCCTGCGCCGCCTTCCTGCGACTGGCGAAACTTGTGGATGCGCGCGTGCACATCCGCCATGAAGGCGTGGAAATGCACCCGCCGCTTCGGCTCAATTTCAGCACGCGCGAAAAACATATCCATCAGCATGGTTTTACCGCGCCCGACCGCGCCCCAGATATAGAGGCCGCGCGGCACGTTACTTGTGCGTGCCAGCAGCCGGTCGAGAAAACCGCGCTGCGGCGCTGGCACATAGCCGCGCAACTCGCGCGCCAGCTGCGCCAGCCGGACAATGCAGGCGCGCTGGGCAGGATCGTCCTCGATGCGGCCCTGCGCCACAAGACTGCTGTAGCGATCCTTCAGGCTCACGCGCGCGCCCTCAGCGCCGCGGCGGCGCCCGCGCCATCAGGTCATAAGGTGCCTTCCAGCCGGGCAGGGCCTTGATGTCGGCCAGCCAGCGCTGGACGTGGGTGTATTTCGTCCAGTCGATTCCGTAGTCCTCGGGGTAAAACAAATAGCCGCAGAGCGAAAAATCCGCCGTGGCCGGGCGCGCGCCAATCATGAAGGCGGATTTTGACAGGTGCAGGTCAACGATGGAAGCTGCCGCCATGGCGCGCCCGCGCAAAAATTCCGTCACTGGCGTCTCGCCGGTTTTGAGAAAGCAGACAAGAAACCGCAGCGTCGAGACATTGGCGGTGAACTTGTGGTTGTCGAACAGAATCCAGCGCCAGAGGTCTTCGCGTTCCGCGTCGTTCGCGGTGCCGAACCTGCCGGTCAGCTTTGACAGATAATCGAGCATCAGGCCCGACTGCGTCAGCTTTTTTTCCCCATGCTCCAGCACCGGCACTTCGCCCATCTCATTGACCCGGGCGCGCCAGGCCGGCGTGCGAGCCTCGCCGTTGAAAAAATCCACTGGCACTGGCGTCCATGCGAGGCCGCAGAGCTGCAGCATCAGCGCCGCCTTGTAGGCATTGCCGGATTCGCCGAAACAGTGAAGTTGAATCGGTGGCATTGGAAGTCTCCTTGCGGGCCGTTGGCTGCCCGGTGACATGGGACATCAGGATGGTGCTCGCCGCGTTCTCTGGCTGAACAGCGTGCGCTTCGCAAGGCAGGCGCGGCGGATCAGCCACTGGCGCGGCGCCCGCCGCCGTCCGGATTACGGGCAGGCGAGATAGCGCCGCCACACCCAGCCAAGACCGCCGCCATGGCCAAGCTCAGCAATAAACGCCCATTCTCGCCTGTCGCTGCCCTTGACGATTTGCAGGATCTGCACCTGTTTGCCATTGGGCACAGTGCCGATGATCTTGAAATTTGGCGCGGTGCGCAAGTTGAGCGGTGTTGTGCTTGGATCCGCGACTACACAGATTTCACCAGCTGCCCGCACAGTGGATGCGGATGCCAGCAGGGCTGCTGCCAATGCGAGTGCGGTAACCATCTGTTTTGTCTTCATGTGCGCCTCTTGGACAAAACTACACCACATGCGCACGGCGGCGCAATCGCATTGCGCCGCCGTGCTGGAAGCCGCATGCCGCTGGCATGGCGGCCGCCTGCAAAGTGCGGCATTCCTGTCCGATTTCAGTACAGCGGCCGCAATTCGGTTGGCAGAGGGAAGGGGCCAACCTGAAGTTTGCCGCCTTGCAGGGTCAGCGGCAGAGCAATAAGGCCACCTTGCGCATCTGCGGCTGTTCCGGTGTCGGCGTCAGGCTTTTTTGTCTTGCCCAGCAGTGCGCCAATTAGCCCGCCCGCATTCAGCAGATTGGCGGAAACACCGAAGCGCTGCAGCAGGACGCCGCCACCGCGCAGGCGCAGCGCCAGCTTGCCGGCCGGCCGGTGCTCTTCGTCAAGCGCCAGCGGGCCGCTGATCTCAACCTGCGTTGTTCCATTGCCGAGCGTGCTTTTGTCGAGCGTCAGGATGCCGCCCGCCACGCGCCAGCGCTCCAGCCGGTCAGCAATGCCGCCATGACCGGGCAGGTCGAATTTTTCGAGCAGGCCCGCCACATGCAGCGTGGCGGGTGCCGGGTTCTGCGTCAGCGCTTCCAGCGCGGGGATTTTCGTGCCCTCGGCGTCAAAGGCAACATCATGGCCAGCTGGCACGGCGGTCAGGCTGAGGCGTGCGCTCGCCGCCCTGGCGGCAAAGCTGCGGCCTGCGGCGGAGGTGACGGCAAGGTCGGGCGCGGCGCTGGTCAGGCTGAGGCTTCGCAATGCTGTTTCCGCGCCGCCAGATTGTAATTCAGCGACAGCCTTGATGTCACGCGCGTTGAACAGAACCGTGTCCCCGTTTTTCAGTTTGGCGGTGACCGGCGCCTCGAACGCCACAGCGACATGCGAAGGCGAAAAAACATCAAAACTGGCGAGCATGGATTTTGCAGAAAAACTGCTTGCGCCTGCATCGCTGCCCAAGGTCAGCGCCGGACTCGCACAGGCAAGGCGCAGGCCGAAAGGAAAGCCTGAAACAGCGGGCGCGGTGCAGGACCACTGGCGTCCGCGCGCCGCCTCAGCCTCGGCCCAGCGCTCCACATAAGGCCCTGCCAGTTTGACCGCGCCGAACCACGCCGCACTGTAGAGCGCGACAATGGCCAGCAGCAGCCAAATGAGGCGCGAGCCAAACGCGGAGCGTCGGCGCGGGGCGCGTAGTTTGATAGCCATGGCCTGTCGCTCAAACGGGCGGATTGCTCGCCGTCGGCCCATCGTTCTGGCTGAGGAACGTGCGCTTGACGCCGGGCGCAGCATTGTCAGCGCCCTGCGCCGCAAAACCGGGCACGGCGCAAAAGGCGCAAGCGGCAAAACCTCGGCGGGTGAACATGGCGGCCTCCTGTTGAAGCGGGGGAGACTACGCGCGCGCGGCGCGGGGTCAAGCGGCTTGACACAAGACGGGCGCGCCCTGAACGCCCCGCCCTCGCGCAGTCGCGGGGATTGATCCCGTTCTGCCGCGAAGCGAAACACCAATCTCGCCTTGCATCTCGCGCGCCGCCCGCGCCTCTGCTAACACTTGGGCATGACCTCGCCCCTCCCCGCGCCCGGTGCCGCTGCGCCAACCCCGATGATCGCGCAGTTTATCGAGATCAAGAACGCCAACCCCGGCTCGCTGCTGTTCTACCGCATGGGCGATTTCTACGAGCTGTTCTTTGAAGATGCCGAGATCGCCAGCCGGGCGCTAGGGATTGTGCTGACCAAGCGCGGCAAACACAATGGTGAGGACATCCGCATGTGCGGCGTGCCCATCGACCGAGCGGATGACTACCTGCAGCGCCTCATCGGTCTCGGCCACCGTGTCGCCGTCTGCGAGCAGATGGAGGACCCCGCCGAAGCCAGAAAACGCGGAGCAAAATCCGTCGTGCGGCGCGAGGTGACACGGCTCGTGACGCCCGGCACCCTCACCGAGGACCGCCTGCTGGAGCCTGCCCGCGCCAGCGTGATGCTGGCACTGGCGCGGCTGCGCAATGCTGACGGCACCTGGCTCTATGGCCTTGCAGGCATTGATATTTCTACCGGAACGTTCGCCGTGTGCAGCGCCAGCGAGGCGAGTCTGTCCGCGCAAATTGCCCGTATCGACCCGCGCGAGATTATCTTGCCCGACGCGATGCACGACGACCGCGCGCTGCGCGACGCGCTCGGGGCCCAATGCGCGCTGACCCCTGTGGCGGAGGCAATGGCGGGCGAGGCAAGCGCCGCACAGCGGCTGTGCGCCTGGTATGGGGTCGCCTCGCTCAATGGCTTTGGCCAGTTCTCGCGTGTGGAGATGGCTGCTGCGGCGGCGGCCATCGCCTATATTGAGATGACGCAGCGTGGTGCCAGACCGGTGCTCGCCCCGCCGCAGCGCCAGACCGGGGCGGGCGTGATGGAGATTGACGCGGCAACCCGCGCCAATCTGGAACTGACCCGCACGCTGGGCGGCGCGCGTGAAGGCTCGTTGCTGCATACGATCGACATGTGCGTGACACCGGCGGGCAGCCGACTTCTGGCCGAGCGGCTGGCGGGACCTCTGACGGATATTGCAGAAATAGATCAGCGGCTTGATTGCGTTGAGCTGTTTGTCGCGCAGGATGCATTGCGCGCCAAATTGCGGGGTCACCTCAAGGCGATGCCGGATGTCGCCCGCGCCCTTGCCCGCCTCGCTCTGCGGCGCGGCGGCCCACGCGATCTTGCCGCCCTGCATGAGGGTCTTGTTGCCGGACGGGTCGTTGCCGCAAGTCTCGCCGGGGTTGCCGGCCTGCCGCGCGGACTGGAAGGTCCGTGTACGGCCCTCGCGGGCCTGTCCGTCGCCCTGGAAGACGCGATTGGGGCAATGCTTGTCGATGACCCGCCGCTCAAAACCCGCGATGGTGGGTTTGTGCGCGCCGGCCACGCGCCTGCGCTGGATGAGGCGCGCGCCCTGCGTGATGAAAGCCGCAGGGTGATAGCGGCGCTGCAGGGTGACTACGCCCGCGAGACCGAAACCCGGCAGCTGAAAATTAAACACAACAATTTCCTTGGCTTCTTCATCGAAGTACCGCAGGCGCAAGGGGAAAAACTGCTGCGGCCGCCGTTTGCCGGGCGTTTCATGCATCGCCAGACCATGTCGGACGCGATGCGTTTTTCCACAGCCGAGCTCGCGGAGCTGGAGGTCAAAATCGCGGGTGCCGCTGACCGTGCGCTGGCTTTGGAACTCGCGGCGTTTGACGAGCTGACCGTCGCAGCGCTTGGTGAGGCAACGGCGATAAGGAATGCCGCAAACGCTTTGGCCGGAATAGATGTTGCAGCGGCGCTTGCAGAGCTGGCAGCGGCGCGCGGCTGGACGCGCCCCAGGGTTGATGCAGGTTTTGGACTTGACATCGCGGCGGGCCGCCACCCGGTTGTGGAGCGCGCGCTAAAGCTGCGCGGCGAAGGCTTTGTCGCCAACGACTGCATCCTGTCGGGGTCGGAATGCGGGCTTGGCCATGGCCTTGTTGCCATCGTCACAGGTCCGAACATGGCCGGCAAATCAACATTTTTGCGGCAGACCGCGCTTATCGTGGTTTTGGCGCAGCTGGGTTCGTTCGTGCCGGCCAAACGTGCCCGTATCGGTGCGGTGGACCGCCTGTTCAGCCGCGTTGGCGCCGCGGACGAGCTAGCGCGCGGACGCTCCACTTTTATGGTCGAAATGGTGGAAACTGCCGCTATCCTGAATCAGGCAACGCCGCATTCCCTCGTGATCCTCGATGAAATCGGGCGCGGTACAGCGACCTATGATGGTCTGTCCATTGCCTGGGCAACGGTTGAGCATCTGCACAACGTCAACCGCTCCCGTACCCTCTTTGCAACGCATTTCCACGAGCTGACGCGGCTTCCAAACTCCTTGACCCGGGTCATCAACTTGACGATGCGCGTCACCGAGCACAAGGGCACGGTCGTCTTTCTGCACGAAGTCATTTCCGGGGCTGCCGATCGCTCCTATGGAATTCAGGTTGCCAAACTTGCCGGCTTGCCACCTGCCGTCGTGCAGCGCGCGCGCAAACTCTTGGGTGAACTCGAGGCAGCGGCCCGCCAGAGCGGCGGGCAAGCTGAAGATTTACCCCTGTTTTCAATGGCGTCGGTTTTGCCAACGGTGCTGCCAGCCGGCGCGGACAAACTGCGGGACGCGCTTGCCGCCTTTGACCCCGACGCATTGACACCCCGGGCCGCGCTTGACGCGCTCTACGTTTTGAAACGCGCCAGTCTGGACGATAGTGATGCCTGAACGTTCTCGTTCTTATAACGTTCTTGCATAGTCCCAAAATTCTGCTAGCGTTCTTGGGTGGATAGCCAAGAGGGCGGGACATGGTGGTGCGGGTTGCGACAGTAGCGTTTGAGGGCGTTGAGGCGCGCCCCATTGACGTGCAGGTGCAGATTACGACGGGAAATGTCGCCTTCATGGTGGTCGGACTTGCCGACAAGGCAGTGGCGGAATCGCGTGAGCGGGTGCGTGCCGCGCTCACTGCCTCCGGCCTTGCGCTCCCCGCCCGGCGTATTGTTGTCAATCTGGCGCCCGCCGATATGCCGAAGGAGGGCAGCCACTATGATTTACCCATCGCGCTTGGTGTCATGGCGGCGATTGGCGCAATTCCGGAGGATGCGCTGGCCGGTTTCACGGTCCTTGGAGAGCTGGCGCTCGACGGCACGCTGACCAGTGTCGCCGGCGTATTGCCTGCTGCGGTTGCCGCCAATGCGCGCGGCCATGGGCTTATCTGCCCGGCAGCCTGCGGTCCGGAAGCTGCCTGGGCGTCTAGCGAGATCGAGATACTTGCGCCACGCTCGCTTATCCAGCTTGCCAATCATTTCCAGGGCACGCAGGTCATGTCAAGGCCTGTGCCAGCGGTGCGTGTCATGGCAGGGCCGCAACCGGATCTGCGTGACATCAAGGGCCAGGAAAGTGCCAAGCGCGCGCTCGAAATCGCGGCCGCTGGTGGCCATAATCTTTTAATGAACGGACCGCCGGGCGCGGGGAAATCGATGCTGGCTGCACGCCTGCCGTCGATTCTGCCGCCGCTGACCCCGGGCGAATTGCTCGAAGTATCGATGATCCACTCAGTGGCGGGCGCGCTGGCTGGCGGCGAACTGACGGACCGGCGGCCGTTCCGCGCGCCGCATCACTCCGCCTCTATGGCCGCGCTGATTGGCGGCGGAGTCAATGCGCGGCCTGGCGAGGTGTCGCTGGCCCATCATGGGGTGCTGTTTCTGGATGAGTTGCCGGAGTTTCAGGCACCGGCGCTCGACAGTTTGCGCCAGCCCATCGAGACCGGGGAGGTTGCCATTGCCCGCGCTAACCACCGCGTTACCTATCCGGCAAGATTTCAGTTGGTCGCTGCCATGAATCCGTGTCGGTGCGGGCATGCCAATGACCCTGGTTACGCCTGCAAGCGCCAGCCCAATGAGCGATGCATTGCGGGTTATCAGGCGCGATTGTCCGGGCCGCTGCTGGACCGGTTTGACCTGCATATTGATGTGCCGGCCGTGCGGGCGGCTGACCTTATCCTGCCCTCGCCGTCCGAAGGGTCTGCGGAAGTTGCAAAGCGCGTCGCTGCGGCGAGGGCCATCCAGCTCGACCGTTTCCGTGCTTTGGGCCTGCCCCGGATTACGTCGAACGCTGCGGCGCCTGCCAATATCGTAGAGACAATGGCTGCACCGGATGCGGGTGGCCTGGCGCTTTTGCACGAGGCCGCCAGAAAAATGCACCTGTCGGCACGCGGCTATCACCGCGTGCTGAAACTGGCACGCACGCTGGCAGACCTTGACGGCGTGCCGCAGGTCGGGCGGATGCACCTTGCCGAGGCATTGGCCTACCGGGTGCAGAGCGGCGCGCAGGCAATCGCAGCGTGAGGGTATCATTGCAGAATTGGTGTTTTTGAAGCGTGGTCAGAAGCGGTCATTGCATTGCATGCCGAACCGAAAATTTTGCGATATTTGCAAAAGCGGCTTTTCAACTGGGTGATCCGATAGTATCGGTATGAACAGTTGTCGCAGCGTCAGGCAGATGCCGATTCGGTTTGCGGTTGCCAGAGGACCCGCCGCTGCAAGTTTTGGCGGGAAATTGCGTGTATTCGCCCAAGCTGTCCTGCCACATTTATCAAACATTATCTTTCCGCGTGCTTGAGTAGCGCTTCGCCTCGTTCACCGCCTCTTTTCCGGATTTTCGCTATGGTCACTGTTACGCTTGACGCTCTCGATCTTGCCGCGCTGCTGTGTTCGCGGGTTTGCCATGACGTTATCAGCCCGGTTGGCGCAATCATCAACGGCCTGGAAATGCTGGAGGAAGAGAAAGACGCGGAGATGCGCGCCATGGCGCTGGAATTGGTCAAGAAGAGCGCGACGACCGCATCGGCGCGGTTGCAATTTTGCCGCCTCGCTTTTGGCGCAGCGGGGTCAGCAGGTGCCTCGATTGATACCGGGGACGCTGAAAAGGTGACACGCGGATTGATTGGCGAAAGCAAGATTTCCCTCGCCTGGAGCGGAACACGCCAGCTGATGCCGAAAAACAAGGTCAAGCTGATCCTCAATCTTTGCCTGATTGCGATTGCCTGTATTCCACGCGGCGGTATTGTGAGCGTGCTGATTGACGGAGAGGGTGAAGGCACCACGTTTGCGGTTGCCGCGCGGGGCACTAACGCGCGCCTTGCGCAAAGCGTTCCGGCGGCACTCGAATGCGCGCCGGAAAGCGGTTCGGTTGACGCGCATGCGATTCAGCCTTTTTATACAGGCCTCATCGCCAAAGCCTGCGGACTGCATCTCTTGCTCAAGACTGAGCCTGAATGCATCTCAATTTCCGCAATCAATGCGGTCGCCATCGTCGACACCAGTGACCTGCAGGCCGTGGCAATCGCCATGGCGGTGCCGCCGGTTGACGCAGTGCGGTCCGCCGCCTGAGCCAAAGGCGGCGTTGCGGCGTTCAGGCGGCACGCAACGCTTCGACGGGGTCAAGGCGTGAGGCCCGCCTGGCCGGGTACCAGCCAAAAAACAGGCCGACCAGCCCGGAAAACGCCACAGCCAGCACAATGGTGCGCAGTTCAATCAGGAGAGGCCAGCCAAACCTGGTTGTCGCGAACTGGGCAACAGCCAGGCCAAGCGCAACTCCAATCGCGCCGCCAATCGCAGCCAGCGTGGCCGCCTCAATCAAAAACTGGCGCATGACGTCACGGCGCCGCGCGCCAACCGCCAGCCGCAAGCCAATCTCCCGTGTTCGCTCGGTGACTGACACCAGCATGATGTTCATGATGCCGATGCCGCCAACAGCGAGGGAAAGGCCGGCTACCGCGGCAAGCAGCGATTGCAGCGTTTTGGCAGTTGCCTCCACGGTTGCGGTGATTTCGGTAAGATTGCGTGTCTGGAAATCGTCCTCCTGGTCGAGAGTGATGCGATGGCGCTGCCGCAGCAGCACCTTCATCTGCTCTTCGGCCTCACTCATGCCTTCCTGCTGCTGCATCTTTACATAAATGCCATGCACGGACCGGGCTTTGGCCCGGTTGACTCCAACGACACGCTGGCGTGCTGCGTTCAGCGGGACGATGACGATATCATCCTGATCAACGCCCATGCCTGATTGGCCTTTTTTCGCAAGAATTCCGACAACAGTGAAGGGCACGTTGCGCAGGCGCAGGCTGAGACCGAGCGGGTCCTCGTCGGCAAACAGATTGCGCGCGACGGTCTGTCCAAGCAATACAATCTGGTCGCCGCGCGACAGCTCTTCCGGGTTGAAATTTCGCCCCTGGCTGATATCCCATTCGCGTGCTTCAAAAAAACCCAGGTCGACGCCATAGGCCATTGTCAGCCAATTATTTCCGCCCGCGACGGCTTGTGTGGACGAGCGGACATAGGGTGCCGCCACGCTCACACCGTCAATCTCCGCTTCAATTGCGCGGCTGTCGTCGTCACTCAGCGTTGAGGCGGCGCCGGCACCCAGATTCAATCCGCCAGCGCGGATATTGCCGGGTACGATCACAATAAGATTGGCTCCAAGGCTGCGGATACGGGCCACAACCTGCTCGCGTGCGCCACCGCCAATGGACACCATGGCGATGACCGCCGCCACGCCGATGATGATGCCGAGCATGGTCAGGGCGCTGCGCAGCTTGTGCGAACGCAGGGCTTCCATGGCAGAGCGCAGAGCCTCGAAAATGCTCATGAAACGGACATCATGCGGCGGCGCCTTCACTCTGCTGCAGGTTTCGAGCCGCACGCGCCGCGTCTCGCGCCAGATGGTGGACATCATCAATCACCCGCCCGTCGCGAAACCGCACAACCCGGCTGGCAAACTCTGCCACATCCGGTTCGTGGGTGACCACAATGACGGTCGTACCCTCCCGGTTCAGTTGCTGAAACAGCGCCATGATGTCCAGCGAGGTCCGGCTGTCCAGCGCGCCCGTCGGCTCATCGGCAAGCAGAACGGCGGGGTCATTGGCAAGTGCGCGGGCTATCGCGACACGCTGCTGCTGGCCGCCTGACAGTTCGGTCGGGCGGTGCCGCATGCGCTCGCCAAGGCCGACACGCAGAAGCGCTTTGCCGGCCTTCAATCGCCGCGCCCGCGCCGAAAGCCCGGCATAGACCATTGGCAGTTCCACATTTGACAAAGCGCTGGCGCGCTGCAGCAGATTGAACTGTTGAAAAACGAACCCAATGCGCAGGTTGCGCACGCGCGCCAGCGCGTCCGGTCCCATGCCCGACACTGTTTCACCCGCCAGCGAATATGTCCCCGACGTCGGCCGATCGAGACATCCAATCAAGTTCATGAATGTGGATTTACCCGAGCCGGAAGGGCCCATCACGGCAACAAATTCGCCCGCCGCAACAGCCAGGGAAACGCCAGCCAGCGCAACAACCATTTCACCGCCAAGTGAGTAATGACGTGTGAGGTTCTCTGTTTCAATCAGCGCCATTGGCTCGCCTCAGAACATGCGTCCGCCCGGCGGCGGGCCGGGCAGAAGGCCGGAGGGGCCCGGTTTGGTGCCTCCGCCAATAATGACCTCGCGGTTCTCCCCCAGCGCGCCGGAGAGAATTTCGGTGAATGCGCCGTCGGTCGCGCCGATGCGCAGTGGCACGATTTCCGGCTTGCCGCTTGCAGTGACGAAAACGCGCCCGCTTTGGCCCACACCCGCGCTGCCGCCCTGCCGGCCCGCAGCCATTCTTTCGCGCAGTCCGTCAAACAGGCTGCGTTGCTCTGGCGACAAAAGCGCCGCGATTTCACTCGCCGTAGCCTCCCGCAACGCGCGCATGCGCTCCCGCCGCGCGGAAGGATCATTCTCGCCTGCGGCAAGCCGAGCGTGCTGGCCGCGCATCCGGGCAAAAATCGCATCAATCTGGCTCTGTTGCTCAGCGCCAGGTTTGATCTCGGACTTGATGGCCTCGGCAAATTCGGTGCTCGCCCGCTGGCCGGAGCCACCTTGCGGCTGGCCATACCCAGGAATGGCAGGCTGCCCAAACAGGCTGCCGCTGGCTTGCTGGTTGCCGCTTTCCGGCGGCGTGCCGGCAGGTTTCCAGCGAAGGGCAGCGTTTGGAACGCGCAGTACACTTTCGCGCCGGTCCGTCAGAATCCGCAAATTTGCGGTCATTCCGGGTTTGAGCTCGAGTTTCGGGTTTTTCACGCTGACGATGGCCGTGTAAATGACAACGTTCTGCACCGTCTGCGACCCCAGCCGCACAAGTTTCAGCAAGCCCTCAAAATTGCGTCCGGGCCAGGCATTGACTGTAAAACTCACGGCCTGACCTGGCTGCACGCGTCCGACATCGGACTCGTCGACATTGGCGTAGATTTCCATTTCCCGCAGGTCCTGCGCGATCTGAAACAAAGTAGGGGCCTGAAGGGAAGCTGCCACGGTTTGCCCAAGCTCGATGCTGCGCTGCACCACAACCCCGTCAACCGGCGAGCGGATTTCGGTATTTTCGAGATCGACTTCAATCTGCCGGACCATGGCCTGTTTCTGCATGGCGCCAGCTTCCGCCGCAGCAATCTGCGCCTCGGCTACGAGCCGGTCCGCTTCAAGCGACGCAATGGCGGCATGGGCAGAATCGATCTGGGCTGCCGCAGATGCCCGCTGGGCGCGGACAGAGTCGACGGCGGTTTTTGCGGCCTGCAATGCAACACCAGTGGCAACGCCGCTCAGTTTCAATTCATTCTGGCGTGAAAGTGTCAGCGCGGCGTCGGCGACCTGAACATCAACTCTGGCCAATTGTGATACCGCATCCGCCAGCAGCGCTTTGGCGCGATTTGTGTCGGCAAGATTTTTTTGGACTCCGGCCTTCTGCACGCGAGCCTGTGCCTGCGCCTGCGCCAGCTCGGCCCGAGCCGCATCCAGCTTTGCCCGCACCTGCGTTGAATCAAGCCGGGCAACAACGCTATTGGCTTTAACTTCGCTGTTGTAATCAGCGAGAATTGCAACGACCAGCCCCGACATCTGCGTGCCGACCAGAATAGTCGATGTCGGATTTATCGTGCCGGTTGCAGACACGGAGGCGATAATATCGCCGCGATCCAGGCGCCCCAGACGATAGGAGACCTCTGGAAGGTCCGCGCGGGAAAATCCGACATAAAAATAATAGCCCGCGCCTGACAGGACCAAAAAAACCAGCAGTGTCAAAAAGCGCCGCATGCTGCTCCATAAAATCCGAATGATCTTCAGGCTAACACGTGCCGTATGGCCGGTCACCTTACCGAATTGTGATGCTCGCGCCTCGGCTGCTGGCCCAGGCCGCTGACCCGTTGCACCAAGTTGTGAATTGCATTTCTGGCAAAATTAGCGCGACAATTTTAAATGTTTAAATATTTTGCTGCGCTGCTGTTTGCACTGGTTTGTGGCGCAACATTGCTGATCGCCCAAACCGGCCTTCCAGCCATGACTGCGCTGGAAGCGGCTCCCAGGATTGCGGCGGGCGAAATGCTGCTGGTTGACGTCCGCACGCCGGACGAGTGGACGGCCACCGGCCTTGCTGCGGGAGCGGTGCCGATAGACATGCGTGACCCGCAGTTTCTGGCAAAACTTGCGGCGTTGCGCAAAGGCCAGGAGGACAAGCCCGTCGCCCTGATTTGCGCAGCCGGGATTCGCTCGGCGCGGGTCCAGGCGAGCCTTTCCCAACAGAATGGGCTGAAGACCGTGAATATCCTTGGCGGCATGAGCGGTCTTGGCGGTCAGAAAGGCTGGATTTCTGTTGGGCTGCCGATTGAAGTGGCGGCAAAGTGATAGAGTGGTGACGGCCGATGCCCGCAGCATAATTTTCCGATTCCGCTTGCGCCGCGCTTGAAGTGCTGAAACGATCCCGTAGGCAAGCTGGTGCCCGGTGCCTTGGCCCGGGCTCTGCGATCGTCACAGGGAGGCGCATTATGGCTGACGCAGGAAATTCCGCTGGCGTTGTTGCCCCTGGCGCAAGGCGGGTGTCAGGCCCCCGGCTGATCGCGCTGGTGGGTCCATTCCAGAGCGGCAAGACGACACTGCTTGAAAGTATGCTCGCCCGGACCGGCGCAGTGCAGCGGCAGGGACGTGTGGCCGACAAGACAAGCGTGGGTGACAGTGCGCCAGAGTCGCGGGCGCATGCCATGAGCGTCGAGGCTAACGTCGCCTCCGTCGACTATTTGGGTGACCGGATTACCTTTGTTGATTGTCCCGGTTCCATTGAGTTTCTGCAGGACATGCGCAATGTGCTGCCGGTCTGCGATGCGGCGATTGTCGTGTGCGAGGCGGACAGCCGCAAAATTCCGCTCCTGCAGGTCATTCTGCACGAATTGGAAGAGTTGAAAATTCCACGGTTTCTTTTTCTCAACAAGATTGACCTGACAACCGCCAGGGTGCGGGAAACTCTTGCCATGCTGCAGCCCGCCTCAAGGGCGCCTTTGCTGTTGCGGCAGATACCCATATGGCAGAACGGGATTGCTACCGGCTTTATCGATCTGGCGCTGGAGCGGGCATTCATTTACCGCGAGCATGCGCCGTCAATTGTAATTGATGTGCCCGCAGGTGAAGTGCCGCGGGAAAAAGACGCGCGTTACACCATGCTCGAAAGGCTGGCGGACTATGACGACGCACTGATGGAGCAGTTGATTGCCGATATTGAACCGCCGCGTGACAGGATTTTTGATGATCTTGCAGCAGAACTGCGCAGCGGCCATGTCCTGCCTCTGTTGATCGGTTCGGCGGAGCGCGGCAATGGTGTGACGCGGCTGCTCAAGGCGCTTCGTCACGAAGCGCCCGGAATTGCAGCGACAAGAGCGCGGCTTGGCATTGAGGCTGGTGGCGCGTCTCATGCACATGTCGCGCGCACAATCCATACGGCTCATGGCGGCAAGCAGTCACTGGCGCGGGTTTTGCGCGGCACCTTCACGGACGGCGCGCAGGTGCGCAGTTCGCGTGACAGCGAAGACCGTATCGGCGGGCTTTCCCGGCTGATCGGCACAGCGAGTGTCAAAGTCGGCCGCGCGGAAGAAGGCGATACGCTCGCCTTCGGCCGGCTAGAGCACGTGGTAACCGGCGACAGTTTTTCTGACGCAAGAATTGCGCCGAGGCCGCTAACCCCGGTTGGCGTGCCGGGCGCAGTGCACAGCCTCGCCCTTGGGGTCAGGGACAGGAAGGATGAGGTGCGGCTTGCCACCGCATTGCACAAGCTTGGGGATGAAGACCCTTCGCTGGCAATTGTCCACGAGCAGGAAACCGGGGTTCTCAAACTGCTGGGCCAGGGAGAAATGCATTTGCGTGTCGCGCTGGAGCGGCTGTCGTCGCGCTTCGGCGTCAGTGTCGAAGCAAAAAAACCGGGCGTCGCCTATCGCGAAACCATCCGGGATGCCATCACAGTGCGGGGCCGCCACAAGAAGCAGTCAGGTGGACATGGGCAGTTTGGTGATGTGGTCCTGGAGGTCCGGCCATTGGGGCGCGGCGAGGGTTTTGCTTTCAGCGAGACAGTTCATGGCGGCACCGTGCCAAAGAACTATTTTTCGTCCGTCGAAATCGGCGCGAAGGACGGACTCGTTCGCGGCCCGCTGGGTTTTCCGGTCGTCGATGTTGGCGTCACCCTGACGGACGGCTCGTATCACGCTGTGGATTCCTCTGACATGGCGTTCAGAATGGCAGCCCGCCTCGGGATGTCGGAAGCCCTGCCCAAGGCGCGCCCCGTGCTTCTGGAGCCTATTCTGGCGGTCGAAATAATGATCCCGAACGATGCTATAGCGCAGGCCACCGGGATCGTTGCGGCGCGTCGCGGCCATATTCAGGGCTATGACACGCGTCCAGGCTGGCAGGGTTGGGTGGTATTGCGCGCGCAGTTGCCGGAAGCCGAAATCGGCGATCTCATTGTGGAACTGCGCTCCACGACTGCCGGTGTCGGGACTTACATGGCTAATTTTGACCATCTGGCGGAGATCAGCGGAAAGCCCGCAGATACAATTATTGCCCAGCACAAGAGCGAGACCGAGAAAGCCGGTTGATCACGTGCACTGGCTGCAATGCCCGGGTGGTCCTCAAAGGGCTGCGAAAGGTTTAAAATCTCTCGCGATACTGAGGTAAACGTCGCGCTTGAAGGGGATAATCATTGCGGGCAGCTTCTCCAGCCGCTCCCAGCACCAGCTGTCGAACTCGGCTTTGTGCCCGCCCGGAGGGTGCCGGACATTGATTTCGCTGTCCAGCCCCTCAAAACGAAATGCAAACCATTTTTGCCGCTGACCTCTAAATCTGCCTTTCCAGGCGGAGTCCGAAACGTCTGCTGGCAAATCATAGTGATACCAGTCCTGCGCCTGCGCCAGAAAGGAGACAGAGGAGACGCCGGTTTCTTCCAGCAATTCCCGTTTTGCCGCGACCATAGGCTCCTCACCTGCGTCAATGCCGCCCTGCGGCATCTGCCATTCATAGCCGGGTGCGCTATGTTCCTTCAGAGACTTGTCTTTGCGGCGGCCGATAAATACAAGGCCGTCCCGGTTAAACAGGGTTATGCCAACGCAGGGCCGATAGCGGCCAATACCCTGATTAGGCGAACTCATGGTGTGCGTGGCCGCTCGGCGACTGCACTTGCGCGCCCCGCCAAAGTGCTGACTGGCACCAGAACAATGCCGCGTGCTTCAAGGCCGCGCGCAAACCGTGCGATTTTTTCGACGCTTGCGGGCAGTGCCTGAGCGCTGCCAATGGCGCTGCCCCTGGCGCGCGCAATGGTTTCAAGCTGCGTCAGGGCAGCGTCCATCGCCTCAGGTCTGGAATCGGAATCGATAGCCACATCCGCAACCGCAGAGCTGACACCGAGGCTGGTCGACACTGCCGCCGTGAGACTTCGGGCCGAGGTGCCATCATCAAAAAACATCAGTCCGCGCGTGCCAATCTCCCGCAAAACCGCGCCAAAAGCTGTGGTGTCGCCCATAAATTTCCCGCCCAGAAAATTACTGATCCCGACATAACCGGTGAATCGGCCTAGGTGCCAGCGCAGGTGATCCAATGTTTGCGCGGGGGCTGCCGCTGCCGTCAGCGTGTGCGGACCAGGATCATTGGCAGGATAGTCGAACGGTTCCATCGGCACCTGCAATATAACTTCGTGCCCCACGTCACGGGCGCGCGAAACCTGTTTTTCGAGGTCGGGACCATAGGGCGCAAAGCCGAGTGTCACCGCGCCCGGAAGGCTGGCGGCCGCATCACTTGTCCCGCCTGGGTTGAGCCCAAAACCACCAACAATTATCGCAATCCGCGGTGCGCCCGGCTTGATTTTCGCTGCCGTCAACACCGGCCGCGCATAAACCTCGGAGGCGCGTGCGCCATCCGCGCCGATTTTTGGCAGGAGGCCAGACGTGGTTTTTTCAATCAACCGCTTGTCAGGCGCGCTGTTGAGATGAATCGTTAAGGGGCTTTCCACCTGAATTATCAGGGCACCAGGCGTTTCGCCGCCTTGCCTGACCACTTTGACACCGCTGCGCGCCTCAACTTCGATTGCGCTGATCTGTCGGCGTCCCGGGTCAATACTGGACGTCCGGTCGCCAGAGTCCGCCACTGTGCTGGCTGTGTCGGATGCTGAGGCCGCAGGCGCAAGCAGAACATCAGGCTTGCGCGCCGCCGCAATGCGGGCAACAGCAAAAGGCTCGCCATCATGGCCTTTGTCGGTCACATAGACAAATGCCATGAGACTGAAACCAATCAACGCACAGCCAGCCAATGCATATTTGGCATAGGGGATCTCATGGGCTGGCACGTCCTTGATGGAATCCGTGCCGATTCCAAGCGGCCTGTGCAAATCATTCGCTTCGCCAAGCTCTGCCATTGCAATTTCCTTATTGAAGCCCGAATCAGCAGTGTGCGCGCAAATCATCGCACGATTCAGCCGGTTGCGGCGATGGCTTGTGATCGGCGGAGTTCTTCATGGCTTGGAAAGGGGCACTTCCTGAGTGGCGCTATCGCCAGAGTCAAGCCGACTTAGCCAGGAGGATGCTTGTTCGATGACATTTTTGGGAGCGGTCCCGCCATAACTGATACGGCTCTGAACCGAGTTCTCGACGCCCAGCACCTGAAACACCTCTGCGGTGATTTGCGGCTCGACGCTCTGCATCTCACCAAGGGACAAGGCTTCGAGTCCGGCATTCCGTGCTACTGCAATTTTTACGAGGGTGCCCGTCGCATGATGCGCGTCACGGAACGGCATACCTAATTCGCGAACCAGCCAGTCTGCAAGATCAGTCGCGGTCGCATAACCGGCGCCAGCAGCGCTCTTCATGCGTTCAAGATTGGGGGAAATATCCTTGACCATGCCTGTCATGGCGGCAAGGCACAACGACAGCGTGTGCAAGGCATCGAATGTGCCCTCCTTGTCCTCCTGCATGTCTTTTGAATAGGCGAGAGGAAGTCCCTTCATCACGGTCAGCAAACCGGTCAGTGCGCCAATAATCCTGCCAGATTTGCCGCGCACCAGTTCGGCTGCGTCCGGATTGCGCTTTTGGGGCATGATCGACGAGCCGGTTGTGAACCTGTCGGACAATGTGGCAAATCCAAACTGCGGTGTGGACCAGAGCACAATTTCCTCGGCAAAGCGGGACAGATGCACCGCGCAAATTGCGGCGGCGGACAGGGTTTCGAGAACGAAATCGCGGTCCGAAACACTGTCGAGCGAATTGGCCGTCGGACGGTCAAACCCCAAGGCGGCCGCAGTCATGGCCCGGTCGATCGGGAAAGACGTTCCAGCCAGAGCGGCTGCACCCAAAGGACATTCGTTCAACCGGGCCCGGGCATCGCGAAAACGCGTGCGGTCGCGGCCCAGCATTTCCACATGCGCCAGCAGATGATGCCCCAGCGTGACCGGCTGAGCCGACTGCAAATGCGTGAATCCGGGCATCACGGCATCAGCAAACTTCAGCGCTTTGTGTGCCAGCGCCAGCATCAGCGCACGCAATTGTTCATCCAGCGCGTCAACAGTGTCACGAATCCACAGGCGAAAATCGAGTGCAACCTGATCGTTGCGGGAGCGTGCCGTATGCAGCCGCCCGCCCGCCGGCCCGATCAGCTCAGTCAGTCGCGATTCGATATTCAGATGAATATCTTCCAGAGCGCGCGAAAACGTGAAACTGCCGCTCTCGATTTCGAGCAGAATTCGCGATAAGCCATCGGCTATGCTATCTGCGTCAGCCTGCGATATTATTCCTTGCTGCGCCAGCATGGCCGCATGCGCCAAAGACCCGGCGATGTCCTGCCGGGCGAAACGGTAGTCAAATCCAATGGAGGCGTTGATTTCCTCCATGATCGCATCCGGGCCATTGTCGAACCGTCCACCCCACATTTTGTTGCTCATGCACGTCTCTTCAGGATTAGATCGATGAAAAATGACCAGTGGCTCGGGCACGCGGTTTGGCCGTTGCGGGCAGTCACTGCCCTGTGTCTGGCTCTAGGCGGATGGGGCGTTCTATACGTGATGAATGGGCAGGACGCCAAGCACGGGCTTGATGCGCATGCCCAGGATGCCGCGTGCCCGGATTCCGCTGCGGCAATTCATCGTGTCGAGCCGCTGATAAAAGGCGAGGTGGCTGCGATGATTCTGTCCAGGGCGCCATCCCCTATGCCCGATATCAGTTTTGAAGCACCCGGCGGTGCCGTCAAGAAACTGGGGGATTTTCGGGGCCGCACCATTCTGCTGAATCTTTGGGCAACATGGTGCATTCCATGCCGGGAAGAAATGCCAGCGCTCGACCAGCTACAGAGAAAAATTGGCAGCGATGAATTCGAAGTCGTGGCCGTCAGTATCGACACGGTGCGGCTGGAAAAGCGGCAGTCTTTTCTGGCGAGCGCGGGTGTGTCGTCACTTGCCTTCTACGCTGATCCCAAGGCCAGCATTTTTCAGGTTCTAAAAGCTGTGAACAAGATCGAAGGATTGCCAACCAGCTGGCTGATCGGCAAAGACGGCTGCGAGATCGGTTCCTTGCAAGCCAAAGCGGACTGGGCTGCTCCCGAAGCGCTCGCCTTGATTCAAGCTGCTTTGCGATAAGGCAGCCCCCGCCGCTGCCAAAAGGCTTCCTCGCCCGGGCTTCGGAACGCCAATTCTGGACTGCTTCCACGAAGGCCGCGTCTGCATCGGGCCGTTGCGCTATCAGGATATCTGTTGATCTTTTGACAAAAAACCCGGCCAGGACAGAGCTGGGCCGGGTTCTTTAATTGGTGGGCGCTACAGGGATCGAACCTGTGACCCCTACCATGTCAAGGTAGTGCTCTACCGCTGAGCTAAGCGCCCTGAAGCCTTGGTTTGACAGGGCTTGAAGCCAAGTTGCTATACCGGCACAATCCAGGGAGTGCAACCGCTAAAGTCCAACGCGACGGCGCGCGTTTTCAGGCGGCCAGCATGCGCTGCACCTCGTTGACCAGATCCTTGAGATGGAAGGGCTTCGAGAGAATTTTCGCCTCGCGCGGGGCCTGATTGTCAGGGTTCAGTGCGACAGCGGCAAAACCCGTGATGAACATGACCTTGATATCAGGGTCAAGCTCGGTGGCGCGGCGGGCAAGCTCAATGCCGTCCATTTCCGGCATCACAATATCCGTCAGCAGCAATTCAAACGGCTCTTCGCGCAGACGGTGATAGGCCGAGAGGCCATTGTCGAAAGAGGCGACATCATAACCGGCATTCTGCAAAGCTTTCACCAGAAAGCGTCGCATATCATTATCATCCTCGGCGAGGAGGATTTTGGTCGAACTGTTTGCAGCTTTGGTCATTGACGCCTCTGATTGAACTTAAGAGACATTGCAAGGCACCGGTAAATTTCGGATGAAATTCTTCACGAATCCGGGTAAACGTTTGAAGCACTAATCGACAGGCGGCGCTATTGACAAATACCGGGATTGGCCGCGAACTGCGGGCCTGAGTGATATTTTTGCAGGGAAACTTGATGTGCGCGGATGGCACGATGCATTGTGATCCCGAGCTTGAACCTGCTTTTGAAATTATTGAACCGGTCCGGCTACAAGTGCCGCTGGTATTCAATTCACCGCATTCTGGCACGGTCTACCCTCAGCGGTTCCTTGCGGCATCCCGCCTTGACGCGTTTGCATTGCGGCGCACCGAGGACACGCTGGCCGATGCATTATTCCTGCATGCCACGGCGCTAGGCGCGCCGCTGATGCGCGCAAGGTTTCCGCGCAGCTATCTCGATGTCAACCGCGAACCCTATGAGCTTGACCCGCGCATGTTTGACGGCCGTTTGCCGGGCATCGCCAACACGCGCTCTATCCGGGTCGCCGGCGGACTTGGCACCATCCCGCGCCTCGTCGGAGAAGGTCAGGAGATTTATTCTCGGCGGCTGCCTGTGGAAGAGGCGATGGCGCGCATTGAAGGCATTTATAAGCCCTACCACCGTTCGCTGCACGGCTTGCTGATGCGGGCAAGGCGGCATTTTGGCATGTGCATACTGGTGGACTGCCACTCAATGCCATCAGCAGGGCGTGTCGGGGACACTGCTGTTGAGGCAGATTTTGTTATCGGCGACCGTTACGGCACAAGCTGCGCGCCCGGGATTGCCGACACAGTTTGCGGCGAGCTGGAACGGCTGGGCTACAGGGTGTGCCGCAACAAGCCCTATGCCGGCGGTTTTAACACAGAGCACTATGGCAATCCGGCCGGTGGAACCCATGCAGTGCAGATTGAAGTTAACCGGGCGCTGTATCTCAATGAGAGGACACTTGAGCCTGGAAGCGGCTTCCGGCAGACACAGCAGGCCTTAGGGACTGTCGTCGCGGCGCTGGCGTTGCATTGCGTTGCCATTCTGGCCATGGGCCGACTTGCGGCTGAATAGGTCTGCCAGACAAAAAAGAGACCGCTTGTGTTGCCACAAGCGGTCCAAGTCTAGGGAGGAAACGCCCAAAGTGGGCATGCGCGGCAACAACGTTACCGCACCGCAGCAATATGCATGTGCGCTGCACAAACCGCAAGTGGATTCGTATTGAATCCTCTGTCTGCGACAGCTGGACGCAGTTTGTCGTCAAACCCGGCGAAAAATCGCATGGGGAGATGGGTTCCGTTGCAAAGAGTTTGTGTGGGTTCTATGAGCGGTGCAGCCGGGAGTTGCCTCGATGACAGCTGTTGATTTCGCCGGTTTCGTGGATGAACTCGCCACAATGTCAGGTCTGGTCATATTGCCCTATTTCCGCACCTCTATCGGCGCGGAGGACAAAAGTCGGGGTGGCGTGTTTGATCCGGTGACCGAGGCGGACTGGAATGCGGAGCGAGTGATCCGGCAGGCGATCAGGGCGCGTTTTCCCGGTCATGGCATTATCGGCGAAGAGTTTGGCGCAGAAAACACCGAGGCTGACTATGTGTGGGTTCTTGACCCCATAGATGGCACGAAGTCTTTCATTTCCGGATTGCCGACCTGGGGCACGCTGATCGCCCTTCAGCACAAGGGCCGCCCGGTATACGGGATGATGCACCAGCCTTTCACCGGCGAGAAGTTTTATGGTGACGGACGCACAGCGCATTGGCGCGGCACCTGTGCCGGGGTGGCAATGGCAGAGCGGCTATTGCGGACCCGCCCATGTGCGCAGCTTGCTGATGCAACCGTGATGACAACTTCTCCGCTGCTGTTGACCGATCCGGAGCGGCACAAATACAAGCGGGTTGAAGCACAGGCCCGCCTGCACCGCTATGGCGGTGACTGTTACGGCTATTGCATGCTGGCGGCAGGCCATGTCGATCTGGTGATTGAGGCCGGGCTGAAGCCTTATGACATTGCCGCGCTTGTTCCGGTCATCGAGGGTGCGGGCGGCGTTGTCACGAGCTGGGATGGGGGCAACCCGGCAGAGGGTGGTGCTATCATTGCTGCCGGTGACCGGCGCATGCATGATGCGGCGCTGAAACTGCTGGCGGACTGAGCCTGCCAGCTACCCTGCTTTTGGCTTTGCCACGATCGCTGCGGCAACAATAAGCGCGCAGGCAAGGGCCAGCGTCCAACTGGGGACGGTGAGGCCTGCTGCCACAAGAACAAGTGTCGAAAGCACTGGGGCGGCATATGAGGCGACACCTAAAAATCGGATGTCGCCGTGTTTGACCCCATGATCCCACGTGTAAAAGGCAAGGCCCACCGGGCCAAGGCCGAGGCCGAGGATCGCCAGCCAGTTTGAAGCCTGCACCGGCCAGACAGTTGTTTCGAACAGGATATGGCACAGGGCGGCAAGCAGCGCGGTCACGATGCAAAAGCCGGCCACCGCTTCGCTCGGCACAGATTTGAAGCGGCGTGACAATACAGAATAGATTGACCAGACAAATGCGCAGGCAAGGGCAAGGCCAAAACCTTTGAGGTGGCCGGCTTCAACTGCCGGTCCAGTACCACTCAGGAATTTTGGGCCCGCGATGAGTGTCACGACACCTGCAAGACCAAGCGTTGCGCCTGCGACATGGCGAATGCCCAAACGCTCGCCGGGCAGTGCGGCAGAAAGCAACACTATAAGCAGCGGCCAAAGATAGGCGATAAGTCCGGCTTCAGCCGGTGGTGCCTGGCGCAACGCCGAGAAATAGAGTGCGTGATAGCCAAACAGCCCGCCTGCGCCAAGCAGCCATACGGGCCAAGGCTGGCGCAGGGCACTCAGCCGCCCTTGCCAGATCGCATAGCCGATCCCCAGCGCGCCACCGATCGCGAACGTGATCGCTGCCAGCTGAAACGGTGGCATCGTTCCTGATGCCGCTGTCAATAATGCGAGGCCTGACCAAAGCAGGATGGCGGTCAGGCCGATACGTGTCGCGCTGGAGTACATGCCTGTCCCCGCGCCGGCCTGCCCGCTTCAGGACATATACTGTCCGCCGTTGGCAGACAGCGTTGATCCCGTAATGAAGCCGGCGTCATCCGACGCCAGGAACACAACGCAGCGGGCGATTTCTGCCGGCTCACCGAGACGTCCCACGGGAATCAGCGGAATAATCCGCTTTTCCAGCACGTCCTTCGGCACTGCCATTACCATTTCGGTGGCGATATATCCGGGGCATATCGCGTTGACCGTGATGCCCTTGTTGGCATTCTCCTGCGCCAGCGCTTTGGTAAAGCCAATATCCCCCGATTTGGCCGCAGAGTAATTGACCTGACCCATCTGGCCCTTCTGGCCATTGATCGACGAAATGTTGATGATGCGGCCAAAACCGCGCTCGCGCATGCCTTCAATCACCGGGCGGCACATATTGAAAAGTGAATTGAGGTTGGTGTTTATCACGCCATACCACTGGTCCGCCGTCATTTTGTGGAACATTCCGTCCTTGGTAATGCCTGCATTATTGACCAGCACGTCCACTGGCCCGATGTCCTTGACGACTTGCGCCAGGCCCGCGACGCAGGCGTCATAGCTCGACACATCCCACTTAAATACGTGCACCCCGGTTTCCGCCTTGAAGGCGGCGGCAGCGGCGTCATTGCCGTGATAGGTGGCGGCGACATGATAGCCCTTGGCCTTCAGCGCCTTCGAGATAGCCGCGCCAATGCCGCGCGTTCCACCGGTAACTACTGCAACCCTTGCCATTGTTGTTTCCCCTTGATGGTTAGAAAAAGGGCCCGGCCTTTGCGCCGGGCCCGGTTTGATGATGCTTTCAGCGCTCGATCGTCACGGCAATGCCCATGCCGCCACCGATGCACAGCGTGGCGAGGCCCTTCCTTGCATTGCGGCGCGCCATTTCATGCAGCAGCGTAACGAGAACGCGCGCGCCTGAGGCTCCGATGGGGTGGCCGATGGCGATCGCACCGCCGTTGACATTAACGAGGTCCGGGTCCCAGCCCATGTCTTTGTTGACAGCCAGCGCCTGCGCGGCAAACGCCTCGTTGGCCTCGACAAGATCGAGATCCTTGACCTTCCAGCCTGCACGCTCCAGCGCCTTGCGCGATGCCGGGATCGGGCCCGAGCCCATCACCGCCGGGTCAACGCCAGCCGTCGCCCACGAGGCGATGCGGCCGAGTGGAGTCAGGCCGCGGCGCCTGGCCTCCGCCGCTGTCATGATGACGAGCGCCGCAGCGCCGTCGTTGAGGCCCGAAGCGTTGCCTGCGGTCACCGAACCGTCCTTGGAAAAGGCGGGCTTGAGCTTGGCAAGCGCGTCGAGTGTTGTGCCCGCGCGGATATATTCATCCTGGTCAACGATAATGTCACCTTTGCGTGAAGCAACGGTGAAGGGAATGATCTCGTCCTTGAAGCGTCCGGCCTTTTGCGCGGCTTCTGCCTTGTTCTGCGAGCCGACGGCGAACTTGTCCTGGTCGGCGCGGTTGAGCTGCCATTTGGCGGCGACGTTCTCGGCTGTATTGCCCATGTGGTAGCCGTGGAAAGCATCAATAAGGCCATCCTTCAACATGGTGTCGATCAGCTTCAGCTCGCCCATCTTGGTTCCGTTACGCAGATGCGCCGCGTGCTGGGACTGCGACATGGACTCCATGCCGCCTGCAACGATGATCTTTGCGTCGCCGCCTATAATCTGCTGCATGCCAAGCGCCACCGCGCGCAGACCGGAGCCGCACAGCTGGTTGATGCCAAAGGCGGTCTTTTCCTGCGGCACGCCGGCTTTCATCGCGGCCTGGCGCGCCGGGTTCTGGCCGTGGCCGGCGCTCAGCACCTGGCCAAGGATTACTTCATCGACCTCGGCGGCGTCGACCCCGGCGCGCTTGAGCGCGGCCTTGATGGCTTCTGCTCCGAGGTCATGCGCGGACGTGTTGGCGAACGCGCCGTTAAACGATCCGACGGCTGTGCGGGTGGCGCTGGCAATTACGATGTCATGTGCGGACATATTCTGGACTCCCCTTGTGGTTTCTTTCCGCGACAGGAAAATTCTGGATGATCCAGCGCGGTGCTTGTTGCTTTTGCGGTCCGCTTTTGTAAGGCCCGCCCGATGACGCGGCTTTCATAGCAACCGGGCGGCAAAATCAATGCCCAATAGGTGCTGGCAGCATTGCAAAAATTGTGCAGTGCAGCAATTGCCGGACGAAATTATTCCAGGCTGCACAAAACAGTTTCCGCGCCGCAACAAACCGCCTAGTCTCAAAAAACCGATACTAGGCAAAGAGGCTCATTCCGGCAACCGCGAAAACGAGACAGGCCGACCCATGACCAGCCCGCAAAAGCCCATAACGATCAAAAAATACGCCAACCGCCGTCTCTACAACACCGGAACAAGCACCTACGTCACGCTCGAAGATCTTGCCACCATGGTCAAGAAGGGCGAGGATTTTGCGGTGTTTGATGCCAAGTCGAATGAGGACATTACCCGCTCGGTGCTGGCGCAAATTATTTTCGAGCAAGAGAACAAGGACGGCCAGAGCTTGCTGCCGGTGGCTTTTTTGCGTCAGCTAATCGGCTTTTACGGCGATTCGATGCAGGGACTTGTGCCGAGCTTTCTGGAACTTTCCATGGAACGCTTTACCGGCGAACAGCAGAATTTCCGCGATCACGCGGCAAAAGCCTTTGGCACGCCGCCGTTTCCGGCGCAGGCCTTCGGGTCCATGGATGAGTTGGCGCGCCAGAACATGGCAATGTTCACGAATGCCATGGCCATGTTCAATCCGTTCGCAAAAATGCAGCCTGCAGCTGTAGCAGAAAACGCGCCAACGCCAGCGTCCGCCGATTTTGATGCGATGAAGCAGCAGCTGAATGACATGCAGAAGCGGATTGAGGAAATGGCGAAGAAGCGGTGAACGGCTTGCCGGGTTACGCTGGATCAAGCGGTGTGACGCCCTTGGCCTTGCCATCCTCGCCAATGACAATCTTCTGCACACGCATCTCGGCGTTTTTAAGCAGGGCCTCGCAGCGCTGTTTCAGATGCTCGCCACGCTCATACAGCGTGATGGAATCCTCCAGTGCAACCTGGCCTTTTTCGAGTGTGTCAACGATGCGCTCAAGCTCCGCCATCGCCTGCTCAAAAGGCATCGATTCGATTGGTGCCACGGCAGCTGCACCGAAGCTTTTTGATGTGTCGGCCAAGGAATTAAGACTCACTCTGTGTTTCCAGTTTGCACTGCCTGTTATCACAGCTGGACTGGCTTGGTATCCGCTTTGTTGAAGACCAGCCGCTGATACACAAGGCCGATGGCAATCAGCACCGCCCCCAGCCCGATAAAGGACATGGCTCGCAAAAATCCTTCAAGTCCCGCCATGTCAAAGATGAATATCTTGAGGACGCTGGCAATCACCAGCACCGCCGAGCCAAGCCGCGCCTCACGCGATGACCGCCACACGCCGATGCCGAGCAGAAGCAGGCCGAGCGTCAGCCACACTGCCGAATAGGTGAACCATTCGTCCTGGGTAAAGCTGCGCCGGTAGAGCTGGATCTCCGGCCCCTGGAAAACACGGCGCACTTCGAGGCTGGCATAGGAAAACAGCAGGCATATCGCCGCGATCGTGGCGGCGGCGCGCATCTGGGCGGGTTTTACGAAGCGCCCAAGATAGGCCAGAAAAGCACATAGTAACGCGGGCACGCCGAAAGCCAGCAGCAGACTGTTGATAGCGATGCCGCCTGCGATATCCTTGGCGGACAGCAGCGGGTTGGCAATAAGGCCGAGACCCGGCACCGCAATCGCGGCAGCAAGCGCAAGGAAGCCGACAGCGGCAAATCCGAGGCGGTTGTCCGGGCGCTGCGCGGCAAGTTTAATGCTTGTATAAGCGCTGCCAATCGCAAGCAGCAGGCAGACGATGAGATCAATGCCCGCCTCAGACAGGTCCAGCCCCTTGGCAAAGTCAATCGACATGCCGTGAAAGAACACGCGGACTTCCAGAACGCCGAACAGAAAGGCCAGCACGCCCGCCAGCACCGCCGCGCTGCCCCAATACCACAACGGGCGCACGGGTCTCGCGAACCAGGCGAGGATTGCAGCCAGAATGCCCGGCAGTAAATAGGCCAGCCACAGGGTGTTGAACAGGCCGTTCCCTTGCAGTGGCTCCTTGCAGATCAGTGGATTGTAGCGAAGCAGGAGTGCCCCCGCCGTGAGCGCAAGGCTGGCCGCGCCTGCGCCCAGAGAGGCAAAGCGGAATATGATATTGGCGCGCGCCGCATCCAGCCGCACCAGCACAATGCTGAAGGCGAGGCTGGTGAGCGTGAACAGGGATTGCTCGGTCAGGCTGGAATATTCCGTCTGCACATCGCCGCTATTGAGCGCGTGACGGATTTCGAAGAAAAACAGCAGCGCGGCAAACAGTACCGCCAGCGCGTCAGCGACGCGCGAAGCCGTGTCTTCACCACGTTGGCGCAGCAGCCAGCCCGCAAGGCCAAAGCCTGCGGCGGGCAGGCCATAGCCATAGAGCAGCCAGTTAAGAATGAGCGGCGCGCCGTTAATGTCCGCACCAATAATGCGCGGTTCGGCCGCAAACCTTGCACAGATGAGCAGGCCCAGCGCGGTAACGCAATGGCGCAGGGCGGGAATGTCAAGCCACACCGAAATCGCTGCGGCACCCAGAGCCGTCAGCGCCAGGGCGACAGTGAGGGTGCCGGTTTCTGTTGCAAAGATGAGAGCGAGCGAGACACCCGCAAGTGCGGCGTTTGCGAAAATGCCGAGCGCAAGTTTGGCGGCAGAGCCCTGAATTGCCTTGTGGAGCCACGAAAAAGCCCAGGCAAGGCCCGTGAACAGGGCGGCCAGCGCGAGCGCTGCCACTGTGGCCGAAATATTCTGGCGTGTTGGCGTCAGCGCGAAGTAGGCCAGCACCAGTCCCGCCAGCGGTGTGACGCTTGCGGCAAGGCTGTAGCTGGCGGCGGCGTGCAGTCGCAGAGAGGCGCCGCGCCACAGGCGCAATACGGCGGCGGCGGCAACAATGGCGCAAATGCAGACGGCGAAAATCTGGAAACTGCCGGGGTCGAGTGGCGGGTAGTGCTGAAAGAAACCTGTCCGCGCCTCGCCGCTGTCGCGCGCCATCGGCCAAAGCAAAATTGTGGCAAGCGCAATCACGCCCGCAACACAGCTGGAAGATGCCACGGTCGCGCCGAGGTAGCTGATAGCGAGCGGCAGCAGAACCAGCGCAATTGCCGCGCCAATCCACAATGGGCCAAAATGGCCGGACTCCGCGCCGCGCTGGATCGCATAAATGCTCAGCACGCCAAAGCCCGCAAGCACGGTTTCAGGCAGGCGGTGGCGCGGTGCCGAGTCATCTGGAATGCCGCGCTGCGGACCAAGCGCCAAGAAATACCCGGCAAGCCCGGTATGAAGGATGATGTGCGTGATTGTTGAGAGGAAGAACTCAGGCTGGCTTGACAGTTCGTATCCCGAGATCAGCGCAAAGGCCCAAAGGCTGCCGCCCGCCGCAGCTGTCAAAGCGAGCCAAAGCCAGCTGCGCCAATGCGCCAGCCCGTAAGCGGCACTTGCGACCACTGCCAGGTAAACAACGACTGGCCAGGCCGTGGGCATCTGTGTCTGGACCAGAAGCGGCGTGGCAAACGCTCCCGCAAGACCCAGCCCGGCAAGTGCTGGACCGTGCAATGCTGCCGCAAGCATCGCCGCGATGCCGATGGCACCTAACAGGATGAGAGCCGCAGCAGGGCCGATAAAGTCATAAAGCGCGTGCGCGGCGTAGATTGTGCCAAAGGCGGCGATGGTTCCGGATGCCGTCAGCGCGCCGGGGATATGCGCGCCTTGGGGGTTGCGGGCAACACCGGGCGCATCCTGCCGCCGCAAAAATTCGCCCGCCGCAATCAGGCTAGCCGCGAGCACTGCACCCATGGCGATGCGCGCGGCTGGACCAAATAGACCCTGCTCGATGGAGTAGCGCACCAGAAGCAAAGCGCCGAAAGCCAGCGCCGCGCCGCCAACCCACACAGCCCAGCGCGTGCCCAGCGCTTCCTCAAAGCCGCCTGTGGGGCGCAGGTTCGCTGAGGACAGGGGCGGAGCGGGCGTGAATGGCACCGAGGCATCAGTGTCCTGCGCAGTAACTTGCGGCACATCGGATGCTGAAGTCCCATCAAATGGGATCGCGCCGACGGATATCCTGCCATTGTCCGTTGCGGCAAAGTTCTCCGACGCCGCTGAGGCGCTATTTGCCAGAATTGTTTGAATGAATGACGGGAACGCCGACGGAGCTGCCTCCGGCGCAAGCGGTATGGATGCTGCCATGATCATCGGGTCGTCAAAAACGCTGTTACTGACAGAAGGCGCCTGCGCTGCCGCTTTTGCCGGAACCTGACTGGTAACCAAACGGCCGGACTCCACATCCGCGCCCGCCGCCGGCACCCGCGTTTGGCTCAATGCCGTCTCAACTCCAAGCAGTCGCAGCAGCGCCTGATCGCGCTGGCCTTCCATCGCCGCCACGCGCCGACGCGCACCGAGCACGAGAAAAAATGCGATCGGTCCCAGAAGCAAGGCAGCGAAAGCTGCAAGGGCCAGCAGGACAAAAAAACCTTCCATCGCATCCCGTCCAAATGCAGAAAAATCTGCGGCAGCTGTTGTTGAAGGCCGCACCGCCCGATGTGCGCCAGCGCACAGTGACGTTACACGGTTCGCAGCGTCAAACCGGCAGTTCCGTCGTCTTCTTCACGGTGCGGAGCACCAGCGTTGACTGCAAGCGTGCGACGCCCGGCAACTGCGTGAGAATGGCGGTGTGGATGCGCTCGAAATCCGCAGAATCGCGGTAGACGATTCGCACGAGGTAGTCGGACGACCCGGCGAGGAGATAGCATTCGAGAATCTCCGGATGTCGTTTGGCCGCAACCTCAAACCGGTCGAGGGCGCTGCGGCCCTGCTGGTCCAGCGTGACGTTGACGAAGGCGACACCGGGCAAGTTCGCCATCGCCGGATCAAGCAGCATGACGTAGCCCGCAATGATGCCCGCTTCCTCCAGCAAGTTTACGCGGCGCAGGCAGGCCGATGGCGACAGGTTTACGCGCATCGCAAGGTCGGCGTTGGATAGACGGCCGTCGCGCATGAGCGCGCGGAGAATCGCACGATCCCGGTCATCAAGGTCCATTGTCCGCAGCATATGCGACAATACAGCAATTACGCCGAATAATATACGCCAAATAGTCCTGCAGTTTTGCACTTTGGCAGGAAATTGCGCGCCGCTGGCGCGATGCTGGGCGTAAGCAGTCAGTAACGGGAGACACACATGCGCATCGGCGTTCCAAAAGAGATCAAAAACAATGAGTACCGTGTCGGGCTGACGCCCTCGTCAGTTGCCGAGTTTGTCCATCACGGTCATAGCGTGCTGATTGAGGCAGGCGCAGGCGCGGGTTCTGGCCTGACAGATGCCGAGTACTCCGCCGCTGGTGCAACACTGGTTGCCGACGTGGCTGCGATATTTGCTGGCACGGACATGATCATCAAAGTCAAAGAGCCGCTGCCCGCCGAGCGGAAAATGCTGCGGCCAGGCCAGGTGCTGTTCACCTATCTGCATCTTGCGCCCGATCTTGCTCAAACGCAGGACCTTATTGCGTCAGGCGCAACCTGCATTGCCTATGAGACGGTGACATCGCCGACTGGCGGCCTGCCGCTGCTGACGCCGATGTCTGAAGTCGCGGGCCGACTCGCGCCACAGGTCGGAGCGCATTGCCTCGAGAAGGCAGCCGGCGGGCGCGGCATCCTGCTGGGCGGCGTGCCTGGCGTGCCTGCGGCGGAAGTCATCATTCTGGGCGGCGGCGTGTCGGGTACCCATGCCGCCACCATCGCGCTGGGCATGGGCGCCAATGTTACAGTTGTGGACCGCTCCGCCGATGTGCTGCGGCGGCTGTCGGCGCAGTTCGGCACTGGCGTGCGCACGATTTTCTCGACGCGACCCGCCATCGCTGAACTGGTAAAGCGCGCCGATCTGCTGATTTGCACCGTGCTGGTGCCGGGCGCAGCTGCGCCGAAGCTGGTCACCCGCGCCATGCTGGGCACGATGAAACAGGGGGCGGTCATTGTCGATGTCGCCATCGACCAGGGCGGCTGCTGCGAAACATCGAAAGCCACCACGCATTCAAACCCGACCTACGTGGTGGACGGCATCGTGCATTACTGCGTCGCCAACATGCCCGGCGCGGTAGCGCGGACCTCAACTTTTGCGCTCAATAACGCCACGTTGCCCTTCGCGCTGGCGCTGGCGGACAAGGGCTGGAAGCAGGCGCTGGCGGACGATGTTCATTTGCGCGCAGGCCTTAACGTGCATGCGGGCAAAGTCACCTGCAAGCCGGTAGCTGATGCGCATGGACTGGTGTTTGTTGAGGCGGCAACGCTGCTGGCGGCGTGATTGCATTTGCAGCCCCGCACGCTTGCGCGGTGCGGGGCTGCCTCATTGCTGGACTTTACGCAGCGCGATGAAAATCGCGTGCGGCACCGTCAAACTGGAAGCGCGCCCAGGTGGCCGGGCCGCTGGCGATCTCATGTTCCCGCGTGACACTGGCAATCGTCGCAAGATCGTCAATTGTCTCGGGTTTTGCTTTGAGAATGGAGACCAGCGTGTCGTAGCGCCGGTTGCCAAGGTCATTGGCGGCGCCCGACAAATGCATCCAGCCCGGCAACCCGGCGCGCGGGGCCAGCGCCGCGATTTGCGAGGCGAAAGGCAGCATCTGGCGCGTCAGGGCAGCTGCCTGCGACCAGAGCCGCGCCACTTCGCTCTGGCGCGCTGCGGTTGCCGCGCCCAGTCCTGCTGGAACAGCGGCAAGCGCCGGAACTGCCGCCACTGCGCCAGCAGCGGCAAGCACCGACCGGCGGGTGGCCCTAAACGTTTCAGTCATCTTATTTCTCCCCACTTCCAGGCAATACGCCAGAGCGGCCCCGGATCTGGGGCCGCACTTGCGCAAATAGAGGCAACGCCATGAATGAGGGGTGAATACCGCAGCGGGCAGGCATGCCGTGAAGCGCTTGCGGCACAGGTTCAGGGTGCTAAGTTCGGGTCCGAGAAAGCCCGCAATGCGGGATTTCACCATCTGAGATTTTCCCCATGATCGATCTCCATTACTGGCCGACGCCCAATGGCCACAAGATAACGATGTTTCTGGAAGAAGCAGGCCTGCCCTACACGATCCACCCGGTGGACATTGGCAAAGGCGAGCAGTTCAGGCCCGAGTTTCTGCGAATTGCCCCCAACAACCGCATGCCTGCCATTTTTGATCATTCGCCCGAGGATGGCGGCGCACCGGTGTCCGTATTCGAGTCGGGCGCAATTCTTGTATATCTGGCTGAAAAGACCGGACGCTTCATGCCAGGAGACCTGCGCGGGCGCATGCAGGTGCTGGAGTGGCTGTTCTGGCAGGTGGGCGGCCTTGGCCCGATGGCCGGGCAGAACCATCATTTTGCTATCTACGCACCCGAAAAAATTCCCTACGCCATTGACCGCTACGTCAAGGAAACCAACCGCCTTTACGGTGTGCTCAACCGGCGGCTGGAAGGGCGGGAATTTATGTGCGACGACTACTCCATCGCCGATATGGCCGCCTATCCCTGGACGGTCCAGTATGAATGGCAGGGCCAGAATCTGGAGGATTTTCCTGATCTCAAGCGCTGGTTTGATGCCATCAAGGCCCGCCCTGCGACAGTGCGCGCCTACGCGGCAGGCGCGCCATGGACCAAGCCTCGGCCACCGGGAGGCATGCTGGACGAGGAGAAAAAGGTGCTGTTTGGCCAGACTGCCAGCGTTGTTGGCAGGTAGTGGTCAGGCTGGCAAATTGGCATTGGGGGGAATGAGGTAAAAAACCTCATTCCACCTTCTCGTCAGGATAAGCGCCCCACAGATTTGCCTGTTCAATAAACCCGTCAAACCCCTCGCCAAACACGCGGCACCATTTGCCGCTGCACAGCTTGATATTGGCGATGACTCCGGTTTGCAGTTTGGCAAGTGTGTCCGAAGCGGCATCCGGATTTGCGTAAAGTGGCAACACCTCGTTTTTTTTCCAGGGCGCAATCAGCCCTGTGCGTCTGCCCGACAGCAGTGAATGCAATACCCAGCCTTCCGATCCTTCTGAATCGCGCACTTTGCGCCAGGTTTCAAATTCAGCGGTGATTTCGACGGGAAGTCCGGCGCGCTGAAATACCCAGCTGGTGCGATGGTCCTTTGAGGGTCCTTCTCGCAAATTGACCCGGTCAGACTTCAGGCTGACATAGCGTGGCAGTGGCAGCCCGGTCGCAGAGCCCGTCTGTTCCGCAACAGCTGCGGACGTCATGAAACCGGCAGCGATCAAGGAAATAATTAGACGCATCATTCCGCAATCCAGCCCTCGTTACCCTCAACCGCTTCAGCTTTGTCTTTGGCAGGCCTTCTGTTAGACAGGCCAGAAGGCGGGACGAAGGCAAGGCGCGACAATTCGCATTTGGCCAGAACGCCGTTAAGGACCAATGAAAATGGTGCGAGCCGGGTCAGCGAAATTCATGGGAAGCAAGCGCGAATGACCAAGAAAAAACCGCTGGTTGTCGTCACCCGCAAATTGCCGGACAGTGTCGAGACGCGCATGCGCGAGCTTTTTGACACACGCCTGAACGTCAGCGACAAGCCCATGACGCCAGGAGAGCTGGCGGAAGCGGTTGCCACCGCCGACGTGCTGGTGCCGACAGTAACGGACAGGATCGATTCGGGCCTGATCGGCCAGGCCGGCGAGCAGCTGAAGCTGATTGCCAATTTCGGCAATGGCGTCGACAATATTGACGTGACCTCCGCATTGCGCCGGGGCATCGCAGTCACTAACACGCCCGGCGTTTTGACCGAGGATACGGCGGACATGACCATGGCGTTGATTTTGGCCGTGGCGCGTCGCATTGTTGAAGGGGCGCGGGCGATTCCCTCGGGCGAATGGGCAGGCTGGTCGCCGACATGGATGCTCGGCCATCGCATCACCGGCAAGCGGCTCGGCATTGTCGGCATGGGACGCATTGGCCAGGCGCTGGCACGACGTGCCAAGGCCTTTGGCCTGTCAATTCATTATCACAACCGCCGCCGCGTTGCCGCTGCGCTTGAGGAGGGCCTGGAGGCGACCTATTGGGATTCGCTCGACCAGATGCTCGCACGCATGGATATTGTGTCGGTCAATTGCCCGCACACGCCCGCCACCTACCACTTGCTGTCAGCCCGGCGGCTGAAGCTGCTGCGTCCGATGGCCATTGTGGTCAACACGGCGCGTGGCGAAATTATCGATGAAAACGCGCTGACCCGCATGCTGGAGGCAGGCGAAATCGCGGGGGCCGGGCTGGACGTGTTTGAGCATGAGCCGGCTGTGTCCCTGAAGCTGGTCAAGCTGGCGAAATCCGGGCGCGTGACCCTCCTGCCGCATATGGGGTCGGCGACCAACGAGGGGCGCGTTGACATGGGCGAGAAGGTTATCATCAATATCCGCGCCTTTATGGACGGCCATCGCCCGCCGGACCGCGTTTTGCCCAGTATGCTGTGAGCGCCGATGAGACAGAAAACTCTGCACATGTCTGTCAACGGCCGCATGCTGGTGCTGGCGCTTGCCTGTTTTGCAGCCCAGCCCGCCGCTGCGCTGGACTGCGGGGGTCTGCGTGCCTCGGCGATCCCTTTCGAGATCAGGCTTGAGCGCAAGATCCAGTTAGCGGATAACGCGCCGGCTGTCGCTGCAGGGCAGCTTCAGGTATTCCGCAAGGGCGACAGTGTCGTCACCTATCAGAGCTTTTCGCCGGGCGGGTTTTTCCGGACGCGGTATGCCTTCAGCGGCTTTCCAGTTGAATTTTTTGTCTCGAAAGAAGGCACGCGCGTCGATCTGACCTATTCCATCGCGCCTTCAGCAGCGTTGTTTGCTGACGAAAAGCCGGTTTCCTTCCATGTGAGCATGAAGCGTCAGGATGGGCAGACCGTTGGCGAGCAGGATCATGAAGTTAGTTTTCTTGGCCACCACACGATTGATCTGGCAGGCTGTGAGTTTGAAGTCGTCAAGAGTCTGCGCAAGGTGACCGGCGTGATCAATGAGAAATACTCTGAGTCATTGACCGAATTCTGGTATTCGCCCGAGCTGCGGACAGCCCTTCATACGAGGACTGTGGTAGCGAACGGCCCATCGCAGACGTATACGGCCAGTGATATTTCCGTGGACGTCAAGCCGATGGAATGACGGACGCCGGGCAGCGACACGGTGGAGCAAATTGCACATGTCTGGCATGTTAAGAATTGGCGCGGCATTTTGCGTTTGCGCGGTTGCGGGCGATTCGTTCGCCGCGCAAATGACCGGGGCCGAAATCCGTTCCAGCATCATAGGCCATGAGCTGTGCACGCCCAAATCCGGCGGCCTGTTTGCCGATCTCGTCTTCTGCTTCACCTATGGCCGCGATGGCCTGTTCAAATTCAGCAAGGGGGATCCGGGGGAGGCCACGCGCTGGGTTTTCGACAATGACCAAGTGTGCCTGTTCAAGGCAAGCAGTCCAAAGGACAAGAGCTGTGCCAGTTTTGAACGGATCAACGACAAGCGCTTCAAGGTCAACGGCAAAGACAATATATGTCTTGGTGCCTGCGAGGATTGATACGCAGCGAATCAGTTCGCCGCAATCGCCTCTCTCATGGTGCAGCCCCAAATGGGCTGCTATTTTCTGACATGAAATCAATGGATTGTTAAATCTTCATGTGGCCGCCGCATTGCCGCCGGAATTGCGCTGGCGAGTGGACGGACTGACGGATGGCGAGCCCGGTTTGGGGGGCTTGCAAAAAGGCTGCTCTCTCCTGTTCACTGGAGACGTCCACAATGCCATCGACTCAACGAGCAGAATCGTTTCGTTCATGTACTGGGAAACTTCAGTATTCCTATGGAATTGAAGAAGAATATTTTATCACCAGCCTTCGAACCAAAAATACCAGCCGGCATATTCCCAGGCAGTTTATCAGCGCCTGTTTCCAGAATGCAGTGCTGCGCGATTGCGTGTCGCCTGAGCTGCTTCAATCACAAATTGAAATCGCGACGCCGGTACTGCAAAAAATGAAGGACGCACTGCCCCTGCTGCAAGCCTGCCGCGCGGCGCTGGCACAGGTCGGTGCTGCATATGATCTCGGAATTCTGGCCGCTGGAACGCATCCCAATGCTGTATGGGCCCGCCAGCAGGCGACTGATTCGGCGCGCTATGAAAAGCTGATGCATGATCTGCAGATGCTTGGCGCGCGCAACATGGTGTGCGGATTGCACGTGCATGTCGGTGTGCCGGATCCAGACAGACGCGTCGACTTGATGACCCGCATGATTCCGTTTATTCCGCTGCTGCTGGCGCTTTCGACTTCATCCCCCTTTTGGCAGGCCCGGCGCACCGGCCTGATGGGCTACCGTCTTGCAGCCTACGATGAACTGCCGCGCACCGGATTGCCTGAGCTGTTTGATTCTGCCGCCGACTATCGCCGTTACATTGATACAATGACCTTGGCGGGTGCGATCACTGATGCGAGTTTTGTCTGGTGGGCGGTGCGGCCATCGCTGGCGCATCCGACCCTCGAATTGCGTGTCGCCGATTCCTGCACGCATGCTGGAGACGCTGTGACGATCGCGGCATTGTTCCGCTCGCTGGTGCGCCGCCTTGACCGTGACCCGGACCTAAACGCCGGCCTCACCGGCGCGTCACGGGCTATTGCTGTGGAGAACAAATGGCGGGCGCAGCGTTACGGCATTCACGGGTCGTTCGTGGACGAGAAAAAGTGCTGCGCCATTGGGGTCGCTGATGCGCTTGAAGAAGTGATTGCCCTTGTGGCGGAGGATGCGCTTGCGTTGGACTGCCTGCCACAGGTTGAGGCGGCGCGACAAATCCTGATGCGCGGCACCAGCGCCGACCAGCAGCTTTCAATTTACCGCTATGTCCGGTCCCAAGGTGGGGCACGCTCATCGGCTCTCGGCAAAGTAGTGGACTGGCTATCGTCGGCGACGGTCGCGGGCAACGAAGGTTCTGGTGTCAGCTTGCATTGACGTTTTAGTGCGTCACTGCTCGCCATGCGGTCAGATCACATTTTTCTCCAGCAGCGGACTGCCCAGCGCAATCCGCTCGAATGCAAAATCGCTCAAATCCAGTGTCGTAAACTGTTTGTGAATTATCAGTTCGGCAAGGCCGCGTCCGACAGCAGGGGACTGCTGCATCCCGTGGCCGGAAAAACCGGCTGCCAGATACAGATTGTCTGCGCCGGGCAATTTGCCAACAATCGCGTTGTGGTCAAAAATATTCATGTCGTAATGGCCGGCCCATGCGCGGCCAGGCTTGATCGCCTCAAACAGAGGCACACGGTGCGCCAGCACT
>JANLPP010000146.1:0-2590 GCA_031367295.1 Hyphomicrobiales bacterium
TACCCCAAAGGCATCAAGGTGACCGATGCCGAGATCGCCGCCATCAACCTCATCCGCGATGACTTTCATGGCGAATGGAACTACACAGTCAGCCCAAACGCGCCGGTTCCGACGCAGTAAATGTCGGATGAAGCCTAAGCCAGAATGGGCTGGCGCGCGCCATCGGCATGCCGCCGCGCCGCATCAACGAAATCGTCCACGCCAGGCGCGCCGTAACGGCCGACACCGATCTGCGCCTCGCGCGCTAGTTCGGTTTTTTCCGAAGGCTTTTTCCTGCGCCTGCAAAACAGCTATGATTTGATGGAGCGCAAGCGGGAGATTGGGGCGGCGCTGGAGCGCATTGCGCGCCGGGCGGCATAGGGTTTGACGGCTGCCGCTTCTATAAGTGCCGTTGCCAATCCTGCGCGCTGCCCAAGACGCGGACAATGAAAATACCGGCGTCATCGATCACATAGATCACCACATGCGCGCCATAGGCGTGAATGCGGACGGCCGGCGAAAATTCTTTCCGCTCACGTTCCGCGCGGGGATAGGCAGCGAGGAATTCGAAAGCGCGCGTGAGGCCTTCGTGATATTTTTTGGCTTGCGGAACGCCAAACTCGCGTGCGCCGTAGGCTACGATAGTCTCCACGTCGCGGTCGGCCTGTTTCGAGAGTCGCCAGGCCATGTTTTATGGTGTTGCTTTTGCAAGCGCAGACCGCAAAATCTCATCCATCGAACGGGCGCTGACACCGCTGTCGATCCCTTCGGTAATCAAGCGCTGCAATTCGCGCTGTTTGTCGGCGCGCTCCTGATCGCGGCGGATCAGGTCACGGACATAATCGCTGGCGTTGCTGAAGCGCCCGGTCTCAGCCTGCTGCTCGACCCAATGTTTCATCGGGTCGGGAAGCGATACGTTCATCGTCGCCATAGGGCTTGTCCTCGCATGTGCGACGATGGCATGGTTTGGCAAGGATTGTCAAAAATTATGAAGTGCGGGGAAGTTGATTGCGGCCAATGCGGCAATGCGTATGGCGTCACCGTTAAGCCCTGTCGCCTTCAAGCGGGCCGCCCACTTGGATACGCCCGACGCGCTGATGCCCAAAGCAGCCGCAACACCCCGCGTCGTCTCGCCAGCAGCAAGACGCGCCATGGCACGCGCGCGCAAATCCATCGAAAGAGCTTTAACCATCACGGCTGGCCTCCGGTCCAGCCAAAGTCTTGAATCAGATCAGAACTGATTTGGGAATCCAGAATGATTCAAATTATCGACATCCCGCTCTAGAGTTTAATTTGTCCGATCCGGCCACTCTTCATCGGCAATTCAAACATCGCGCCGCCCTCGACGCGCGCTGCAAGGTCCACGATGCTGTCCCACAAGGCCAGAAGGCGCTCTGCCTGTTTGGTCAGACGGGCCTTGTAGAGACTCCGGCTCATGAAAAATCCGATGAGCTTTGAGCTGCGGAAAGCGTTAAATTCGGCTTTGTTGCGCGTGATGCGCCGGTCAGCGGAAATCACAACCCAGCGGCCCTCGCGGTTGAGCGCCTCTATCCATTCGATGTCTTTGACACCCGGACCAAACCGGTCGCGCAGATGCACAATCTCGTGTTCGCCACAAAACAGTTCGTTCAGGGCCCGCGCCAGCGCTGGCGGCAAATGCTCGTCGACGAGGAGCTTCACGCTGCCAACAAGCCGCTTTCAAATTTCACGCAATCGCGCACGACGCCAACTGGCATCTCGTAGCACCGGGCGACACGCTCTGCCGAACCCTCGGCTTCGACAGCCTCGGCCAAAGCAACCGTTGGGACGCCGTAGTCTGCGGCAACCGGCTGGCCAAAGGCGCGCGCCGGATCAATGACGATTGTGTTCTTGCCGTTGTAAGGGTGCCAGCGGGCTACGGCATCATCTTCTATATCAAGGTCTTTGAAGGTGCGCTCGATAATCGGTTTCAGAGCATATTGATGCTTTTTCAGATCGAGCAATTCCGTTTCTCCCGACTGTTTTACAGTGTCGAGAAAGATGCTGCGGCCATCAGTTTCAAAGCGGCGGGTCGAAAATGGCCGCTCGTCCTTCACGCAGACGCGGGCAAATTCGAGGCAGTGCCGGATCGATTTAAGCCCGAGACCGGCATTGATGAATGCCTGAACAAAGCGCAGCTCAATCAGGTCGCGGAAACCGAGCTCGATGTGGTCGCCGACGCGCGGCAACTGGGGCGTCCACAGCGGCGGGATATTGACGCGTTCGCCTTTGGTGCCATGCACATAACCGCCAAGCCAGCGCGCGATATTGCGCGCCGGAATCCTGAGCAGCCGCGCGGCTTCGGGAACAGTGTAGAACCCAGTTCCGATTGGCACGGTGCTTGAGTGGTGGCGCGCGGGTGCGTTCATAGAAGCATGATACTGCATTTTGCGGAAAATCCTATATTTCTGCAACACCGGGCGGGAATTTGGCATGAAGACGCGAGGCACCTGCCCGCCCCGCACTTTTGGTGCATTGCAACAGCGGCGCGCTTGCCCTAGTTTTTGCGCCATCAGCAATGCGGCCCCGGTTTCCGGTGGCCAGTTCAGGCGAGGCAAATGGCGGACACTCAGGCGGCAGCCACCAAAGACTT
>JANLPP010000449.1:0-7358 GCA_031367295.1 Hyphomicrobiales bacterium
TGGCGCGCTGGGCAGCCTCGCCATTGTCGGCCTGTCGGTTTTTGTGCTGGCGCGCACGCTGGCCGGCGTCAGCCTTGCCGCGCTGCGCGAGGCGGTGGCCGCCACCAGCGCCGAGCAGCTCGCCATGGCGGTGGCGCTGACGGCGCTGTCCTATCTTGCGCTGACCGGCTATGATGCGCTGGCGCTGCGCCAGCTGAAAGTGCGGGTGCCCTATCCCACGACGGCGCTGGCCTCCTTCACCAGCTATGCCATTTCGTTCATGCTGGGGTTTCCTCTGGTCACCGGCGGGGCCGTGCGTTTCTGGGTCTATTCGCAGGCGGGCCTTGGCGCCACCAGGGTCGCCAGCCTGACGCTGGTGGCGGGCATCACCTTCTGGCTCGGCATGGGGCTGGTTGTCGGCGCGGGGCTGATTGTCGAGCGTGCGGCGCTGGCCGAGCTCAACCAGTTCAGGGCTGACGCCAACGCCCTCATCGGCCTCGGTGTGCTGGCGTTTATCGCCGCCTATCTCGTCTGGGTGTCGCTTCGGCCGCGCCGCGTGCAGGCGCAGGGTTTTAGACTGGAACTGCCAGGCTTCCGGCTGACGCTGGCGCAGATGGCGCTGGGTGTCATTGATGTCTGCGCCGGGGCTGGCGCGCTGTTCGCGCTGCTGCCAGCGGGCCACAGGCTGGACTTTTTCACGTTCGCGGCCTCCTATGCCTTCGCCTGCATGCTGGGCATTGCCAGTCATGCGCCGGGCGGCATTGGCGTGCTGGAGGCGGCAATGATCAAGATTGTGCCCTCGCCCTCGCAGGCGGCGCTGCTCGCCTCGCTGCTGCTGTTCCGCATCATCTATTACCTTGGGCCGTTTATTCTGGCGCTGGCGCTGCTTGGCGCCAATGAGGCGATGCGCCGCTGGGCGTTTTTGCGCGCGGGAATGGAGAAGCCGGACGATGACTGAGCCGTTTACGCGCTGGGCTTCAGCCTTTGTATCGGCGCTGCCCGGCCCGGTCATTGTCGTCGATCCGGCCTTGCGCGTCACCGCCTTCAACCCGCCGGCGCTGGCCGTGCTGCCGGCACTGGCGCTGGGCCAGCACCTGGTGCATGGCCTGCGCGCGCCCGACGTGCTGGACGCCCTGCGCCGGGTGGCCGCCACGCGCACCGCCGAGACAGTGGCCTGGCACGAGCGGCTGCCGGTGGAGCGCGCCTTTGAGGTGCATTGCGCCGCCTGCGCCGTGCCGGGGCAGGGCGCTGCGGCCGTGGTGCTGAGCCTGACTGACCTCACTGAAGCGCTGCGCGTCGGGCGGCTGCGCTCCGACTTCATCGCCAACGCCAGCCACGAGCTGCGCACGCCGCTGGCCTCGCTGCTGGGGTTTGTCGAGACGCTGCAGGGCGCGGCGCGCGACGATGCGCCCGCGCGCGAAAATTTCCTCGCCATCATGCGCGCCCAGGGCCAGCGCATGGCGCGGCTGATCGACGATCTGCTGTCGCTGTCGCGCATCGAGCAGAAGGAGCATGTGCGGCCCGCTGATCCGCTTGATCTGGCGATGCTGGCGCGCCATGTGGCTGACACTATGGCGCATCTGGCGCAGGACAGCGGCGCGCTGCTGGCGGTTGACGCGCCGGAGCCGGTCATTGTCACCGGTGACCGCGACGAACTGATCCGTGTTGTCGAAAACCTGATTGAGAACGCCATCAAATACGGCGCGCCTGCCCAGCCGGGCGTGGCCCACAGCATCACGATCCACGCCGGCAGCGACGGCCGTGACGGTTTTGTGTCCGTGCGCGACTATGGGCGGGGCATCGACCCGCTGCATCTGCCGCGCCTGACCGAGCGCTTCTACCGTGCCGATCCGGGTGCCAGCCGCGCCCGCGGCGGCACCGGGCTGGGCCTTGCCATTGTCAAGCACACACTCACCCGCCACCGCGGGCGGCTGGCGATTCAGTCCGTTCCGGGCGAGGGCGCGGCTTTTTCGGCGCACGTGCCTTTGCACAAATCCTGAATTGTCATTCGTTACATGGAACTGCACTGTCACAAAACTGTTGTCAAACTGTCGTAAACCCGTGGTGCGGACGGGTTAGATGAATGCCTGTCCCGGCCCTGCAAACCGCCCCGGCGCGGTGCAGGCCAAGCGGCGGTAACCAAAGAGGCAGTCTCATGATGTTCAAGTCTTTCGCGGGCGCATTCGCGCTGGCCACTCTGGCGGCCGCGCCCGCGCTTGCCGCCGACATTTCCGGCGCCGGCGCAACTTTTCCCTATCCGATCTATGCCAAGTGGGCCGACGCCTACAAGAAAGAGACCGGCAACGGCCTCAACTACCAGTCCATCGGCTCGGGCGGCGGCATCAAGCAGATCAAGGCCAGGACGGTGACATTTGGCGCAAGCGACATGCCGCTTGAGCCCAAAGACCTGAAGGCCGCCGGCCTGATGCAGTTTCCCACCGTGATCGGTGGCGACGTTCCAGTCATCAACCTCGAGGGCATCAAGGCCGGCGAGCTGGTGCTTGACGGCGTCACGCTGGCAAAAATCTTCATGGGCGAAATCACCTCGTGGGACGACGCGGCGATCAAGAAGCTCAATCCTGATGCCAAGCTGCCCGCGCAGGCCATCGTTGTTGTCCACCGCTCCGACGGATCGGGCACCACTTTCATCTGGACCGACTATCTGTCGAAGGCCAGCGCTGACTGGAAGAGCAAGGTTGGCGCGAACACCTCGGTGTCCTGGCCCACCGGCATTGGCGCCAAGGGCAATGAGGGCGTCGCCAACAATGTCGCCAACACCAAGGGCGCGATCGGTTATGTCGAATATGCCTATGTGAAGCAGAACAAGATGAGCTTTGTTGACATGATCAACAAAGACGGCAAGCGCGCAACGCCTGGCGCCGAGGCTTTCCAGGCCGCCGCAGCAAATGCCGGCTTTGACAAGGCCGAGGGCTTCTACGTCGTGCTGACCGACGAGCCCGGCGAAAAGTCCTGGCCCATCGCCGGCGCGACCTTTATCCTGATGCAGAAGAAGGCCGCTGACGCGGCGGCGTCCGGCGAAGCATTGAAGTTCTTCAGCTGGGCCTATGACAAGGGTGACGCGATGGCGGCGGAACTTGATTATGTGCCGATGCCGGAGGCTGTTGTGGCAGCGGTCAAGAAAGCCTGGGCGGCGGAACTGACGGACGCCGACGGCAAGCCGCTGGCGGTGAACTGATACTTGCCGCGCGGGCCGCTTTGCCGCGCGCGCAATGACGCATTCGCAAACCGGGAGACCACTTGTGAGCGATAGCGCGATTGTGCGGGCAGGCTCCACCATCACCGCCACTGGCGCGGCCCGCGCCCGCGTCATGGCGCGGATGCGCAGCGTCGATGCGGTGTTCCGCATGGTGACGCTCACTGCCGCAGTGCTGGTTCTGGTCCTGCTCGGCGGCGTTATCTATTCCTTGATCCAGGGGTCATGGCTTGCCGCCAGCACCTTCGGCCTGCATTTTTTCACCACTGCGGTTTGGGATCCGGTCACTGAAGAGTTTGGCGCTGCCGCGCCGGTCTATGGCACGCTTGTCACCTCGCTGATTGCCATGCTGATCGCCGTGCCGGTGGGGCTTGGCATCGCCATTTTCATCACCGAGCTTTGCCCGCACTGGCTGCGCCGCCCGGTCGGCATTGCCATTGAGCTGCTGGCGGGCATCCCCTCCATTATTTACGGCATCTGGGGCCTGTTCGTGCTCGCGCCATTTTTGCAGCAGCATGTGCAGCCGGGCCTGATCGCGCTGTTCAAGGGCGTGCCGGTGCTGTCCAGCCTGTTTGCCGGGCCGCCTTATGGCATCGGCATGTTCACGGCGGGGCTGATCCTTGCCATCATGGTGCTGCCGTTCATCACCTCCATCTCGCGCGACGTGTTCGAGACCGTGCCGCCCGTGCTCAAGGAGGCGGCCTACGGCATTGGCTGCACGCGCTGGGAGGTGGTGCGCCGCGTCGTCGTGCCCTACACGCGCAGCGGCGTTATCGGCGGCGTTATGCTCGGCCTTGGCCGCGCGCTGGGCGAGACCATGGCGGTGACTTTCGTCATCGGCAATTCGCACAATATCTCCGCCTCGATCCTGTCGCCCGGCACAACCATCTCGGCCTCCATCGCCAATGAGTTCACCGAGGCCACCGGCGACATTTACACCTCGGCGCTGATTTTTCTTGGCCTCATCCTGTTCTTCATCACCTTCATCGTCCTTGCCTTTGCGCGGCTGATGCTGGCGCGGCTCGAACGCGGCAAGGGAACCTGACCATGGCGTCTTTCAACCAGGCCAGATACGCGGCGCGCAAACGCCGCTCCAGCCTTGCCATGGGCCTGTGCATTGCAGCGGCCGCCTTCGGCCTCGGCTGGCTGGCGCTGATTCTCGGCGCGCTGCTGTGGAACGGCCTTGCCGGCCTGCATCTTTCGGTTTTCACGCAGATGACGCCGCCGCCCGGTGCTGACGGCGGGCTGCTCAACGCCATCACCGGCAGCCTGATCATGACAGCCATCGGCGTCGCTGTCGGCACGCCTGTCGGCATGCTGGCAGGCACCTACATGGCCGAATATGGCCGGTACTCGAAACTCACATTTTACGTGCGCTTCATCAATGACATTCTGCTCAGCGCGCCGTCCATCGTCATCGGCCTGTTTGTCTATGGCATCATGGTGGCGCCGCTCGGCCATTTTTCCGGCATCGCGGGCGCGGTGGCGCTGGCGGTTATTGTCATTCCGGTTGTGGTGCGCACCACCGAGGACATGCTGCTGCTGGTGCCGGGCCAGCTGCGTGAGGCGGCGAGCGCGCTTGGCCTGCCGCGCGCCTATGTTATCCAGAAGATCGGCTACCGCGCGGCGCGCGCCGGCCTGATCACCGGTGTGCTGCTGGCGGTCGCCCGCGTCACCGGCGAGACAGCGCCGCTGATGTTCACGGCGCTCAACAACCAGTTCTACAGCACCAACCTGAATGCGCCGATGGCCAGCCTGCCGGCGGTCATTTTCCAGTTTGCGCTCAGCCCATACAAGGAATGGCAGCAGCTGGCCTGGACCGGCGCGCTCATCATCACCTTCGCAGTTCTCGCCTTGAGCATATTTGCCCGCGTCCTTGGCGCAGGAGGGACCAGAAAATGAACGACATGACCAGCATTGCCGCGCCCGTCACCGCGCCTGGCAAGCAAGCCGCCAAAGGCGCGCCGGAGAAAATCGCGGTCCGCAGTCTTGATTTTTTTTATGGCGACAACCGCGCGCTGAAATCCATCAGCCTGCCAATTTATGACCGGCAGGTCACCGCCTTCATCGGGCCTTCGGGCTGCGGCAAGTCCACGCTGCTGCGCGTCCTCAACCGCATGTATGACCTCTATCCCAACCAGCGCGCGGCGGGGCAGGTGCTGCTGGATGGCAGGAATATTCTTGATCCGGGCACCGATCTCAACCTGCTGCGCTCGCGCATCGGCATGGTGTTCCAGAAGCCGACGCCGTTCCCCATGTCGATCTACGAGAACATCGCTTTTGGCATGCGGCTTTATGAAAAACTGCCGAAGGCCGAACTCGACTCGCGTGTTGAGGAGGCGCTGACGCGCGCCGCGCTGTGGAAGGAGGTCAAGGACAAGCTGAATGCCAGTGGCCTGAGCCTGTCGGGCGGCCAGCAGCAGCGGCTGTGCATCGCGCGCACCGTCGCCATCCGGCCGGAGGTCATCCTGCTTGACGAACCCTGCTCGGCGCTTGATCCGATCTCGACCGCCAGGATCGAGGAGCTGATCGACGAGCTGAAGGCCGACTACACGATCGCCATCGTCACCCACAACATGCAGCAGGCGGCGCGCACCTCAAGCCGCGTCGCCTTCATGTATCTGGGCGAGCTGATCGAGTTTGACGAGACGTCGAAAATTTTCACAGCGCCGCACGACAAGCGCACGCAGGACTATATCACCGGCCGCTTCGGCTGAGGGGACATGCCCATGAACGAACATACAGTCAAAGCCTTCGACGCCGAGCTCGACGGCCTCGGCCAGAAAATCGCCGAGATGGGCGGCATCGCCGAGAAGATGATGTCCGACGCGATGGACGCGCTGTCCGATCTCAACAGCGAGCTGGCGCGCGCCGTCATCACCACGGACATGCGCCTTGACGCGCTGCAGCGCGAGGTTGAGGAAAGCGCCACCTTCACCATCGCGCGCCGCCAGCCCATGGCGGTTGACCTGCGCCAGATCATCGGCGCGATCCGCGTGGCGGGTGACCTTGAGCGCGTCGGCGACCTCGCCAAAAACATCGCCAAGCGCACGCTGCGCGCCAGCGGCGAGATGCGTCTGCCACGCGCTGTGGTCGGCCTCAGGCACATGAACGATGTCGCCGCGCTGCAGCTGAAAAACGTGCTCGATGCCTACGCGCAGCGCGATATCGAGAAGGCCCGCGACGTGTGGTCGAAGGACGTCGAACTTGATGCGCTGGAGGACTCGATTTTCCGTGATCTGCTCACCTCGATGATGGAGGATCCGCGCAACATCGGCTTTTGCACCAGCCTGCTGTTCGTTTCAAAAAACATCGAGCGCATTGGCGACCACGCGACGAATATTGCCGAGACGGTGTTCTATCTGGTTACCGGCAGCACGCTGCCGGCCGAGCGGCCCAAGGGCAAGTCGGGATGAGCGCCGCCGCAGCCGCACCGCGCGCCACGCCGGCAAAATCGGGCGGCAGCGCGCCGCCGCGCATTCTCGTTGTCGAGGACGAGGAGGCGCTGTCCATGCTGCTCGCCTATAATCTTGAGGCGGAGGGCTACATTGTCGAGCGCGTGGCCCGCGGCGACGAGGCCGAGCTGCGCCTCGCCGAACAGCCGCCCGACCTCGTGCTGCTCGACTGGATGCTGCCCGCCGTCTCCGGCCTCGAAATCTGCCGCCGGTTACGCGCCCGCGAGGCCACCAAGACGTTGCCGGTGATCATGCTGACGGCGCGCGGCGAAGAGGGCGAGCGGGTGCGCGGGCTTGAGGTTGGCGCGGATGATTATGTGACAAAGCCGTTTTCTGTGCCCGAGCTGCTGGCGCGCGTGCGCGCGCTGCTGCGGCGGGCAAGGCCCGAGCGCATCGCCACGCAGCTGGTGCTGGGCGACATTGCGCTGGACCGCGACAGCCACCGCGTGCGCCGCGCGGGCCGCCAGATCCATCTGGGGCCAACCGAGTTCCGCCTGCTTGACTGCCTGCTGGAAAAGCCGGGCCGCGTCTTCAGCCGCGCGCAACTGCTCGACACTGTCTGGGGCATGACCAGCGAGGTGGATGAGCGCACAGTGGACGTGCATGTCGGGCGCCTGCGCAAGGCGCTGTCGCGCGGGCGCGAGCCAGACCCAATCCGCACGGTGCGCGGCGCGGGTTATGCGGCAGACGAGATGTTCGGGCGGGGCTAG
>JANLPP010000185.1:0-4421 GCA_031367295.1 Hyphomicrobiales bacterium
CTATTGGAAACAGGTGGTAGCGCGCTACGTGTTGTGCTATGGCTGCACTATACTGAAAGGAAACACCATGCCAAACGTCAAGCGAACAGCAGACGACGGATTGAGCAAGTTTCAGCGCTACAGGCAGAGCCAGAAGAGCAAGGGCAAGCGACTGCTGCGCATATGGGTGCCGGATGTGCATAGCCCGGAGTTTGCCAAGGAGGCAAAGCGGCAGGCGGCGCTGTTGCGCGGCGCGCCGGAGGAGCAGGAAGCTCTGGATTTCATTGAGGCCGCCTTCGACTGGCGCGAAACTTGAAACGAGGCGACATCGTCACGGTTTCAGCGCCGGGTGACTATGGCAAACCGCGCCCGGCTGTCGTGGTGCAGTCTGACACCCTCGGTGGCACGAAAAGTGTGCTCGTCAGCCTCATGACCTCCTCGCTCAAAGACACGCCGCAGCATCGGATGACCCTGCTGCCTGGCAAATTGAACGGCTTAAAATTCCCATCGCAGATAATGGTCGACAAGATCATGGCGGTGCCGCGCGAAAAGTGCGGAGCGGTTATCGGGACAGTCGGCGACGCGGAATTGATCTCGCTAAACGAACTCATTGTGATCGTCATGGGCTTGGCTGACTGACGTTGATCACCCGGGCAGACCGGCTTGCGTTGAACAGGCGCTCCATTTTGTTCCACCGCTTGTCAGCTGCCTTCCTGGCGATCTCCGCAGTGCGTTCTGGCGTCATTGCTTTGGCTCGTGCAGCGCCTCCCTTTACCGTACTTGCGATTCAAGTCCTGTGCTGGGTCGCAATGAGTCCGTCACGCTGGACACATTGGTGCGCGCAGCCCATGCGGTCGGGCGGCGGCTGCATCTGGAGCTGGTGTGAGCCCTACCCCGGCAGCCGGTAATCCCTGAACGCCTCGCGCAGCTTGACCTTGTTGATCTTGCCCGTCGCGGTGTGGGGAATTTCCTTCACCAGCTGCACATCATCCGGCATCCACCATTTGGCGATTTTGCCATCCATGTACTTCAGCACGCTTTCGCGGGTTGGCGCGCAACCCTCCTTGGCAATCACAATCAGCAGGGGCCGCTCGTCCCACTTGGGGTGCGCCACGCCGATCACCGCCGCTTCCGCCACCTCTGGATGGCCGACCGCCAGGTTCTCGATGTCGATCGACGAAATCCACTCGCCGCCAGACTTGATCACATCCTTGGCGCGGTCGGTGATCTGCATGTAGCCATTGGCGTCGATGGTGGCGACATCGCCGGTGTCGAACCAGCCTTCGGCGTCGAGAATCTCGCCGCCGTCGCCATGGAAATAGGCGCTGGCGACAGCAAAGCCGCGCACTTTCAGGCGGCCGAAAACTTTGCCATCCCAGGGCAGTTCTCTGCCCTCGTCATCAGCGATGCGCATCTCGACGCCGAAGGGCGCAAAGCCCTGCTTGATCTTGAGGTCATAGAGCGCCTCGTCTTTCAGATGCGCGGAGGCGGGCTTGATGGCCCCCAGCGTGCCGACCGGGCTCATCTCCGTCATGCCCCAGGCATGGAAAACATTGACCCCGTAGTCGCGCTCAAACGTCTCGATCATGGCGCGCGGGCAGGCTGAGCCGCCGATCATCACGTTGCGCACGGTGCTCAGGCGCCTGCCTTCCTTCTGCATGTAGTTGAGCAGCATCAGCCACACAGTCGGCACGCCAGCCGTCATGGTGACTTTCTCGGTCTCCAGCAATTCATAGACTGAGGCGCCGTCAAGCTTTGCCCCCGGCATGACCAGCTTGGCGCCCATCATCGGCGCGGAAAAAGCCAGCGACCAGGAGTTGGCATGGAACATCGGCACGACGGGCAGGATTACGCCGCGCGAGTCGACGCCCAGCGCGTCGGCGTTGCACAGCGACAGGGAGTGCAGGATGTTGGAGCGGTGCGAATAGACCACGCCCTTGGGGTTGCCCGTGGTGCCGGATGTGTAGCAGAGGCCCGCCGCCGTGCGCTCGTCAAACGCCATCCATTCAAAATCGCCATCGGCTTCGGCAATCCAGCTTTCATAGGCGACCGCGTTCTTCAGTTTTGTCGCGGGCATATGCGCTGCGTCCGTGAGGATGATGAACCGCTCGATGCCTGGCAGCTTGTCGGCGATAGCCTCCAGCAGCGGCACAAACGTCAGGTCCGTCATCAAAATGCGGTCCTGCGCATGATTGATGATCCAGACAATCTGCTCGGGAAACAGGCGCGGATTGACGGTGTGGTAAATGCCGCCGATGCCGGTGATGCCGTACCAGGCCTCAAGATGGCGCCAGGTGTTCCAGGCCAGCGTCGCCACGCGGTCACCCGGCCTGATGCCCTCGCGCGCCAGCCGCTGCGCCACCTTGAGCGAGCGTCCGCGAATGGCCGCATAGGTGGTGCGGTGGATTGGCCCCTCAACCGAGCGCGTCACCACTTCACGCGTGCCATGCTGGCTTGCGGCGTGGTCAATGATCTTGTGCAGCAGAAGCGGCCAGTCCTGCATTTGGCCAAACATCGTCGTCTCCCTCGATTATTGTTTTGCCTATGCTAGCCGAGGTGCAGCCAAAAACCAAAGCCCCAAAACGCGGATATTTGACAGCAGCGCGGGCGTCCGGCACGACTGGCCTATCGCTTTACGCATCGAGATGTCATGATTCCCGAGACAAAAGCTACGCAGGCCCTGCGCGTCTGGTTTCGATTGCTGCGCCTCGAAACCAGCATCCGCACCGCGATGGGGGAAAAGCTGAAGCGGCTGGACCTGTCGGTGCCGCAACTCGACGTGCTGTCGACGCTGACCGAAAGCGAAGGCATGAGCCAGCAGGAACTGGCTGGACGCCTTTATGTCACCAAGGGCAATATTTCGGGCCTGCTGGACCGGATGGCGGAGGCAGGGCTGGTGCAGCGGCGCAGCATTGCCACAGACCGGCGCTCCTATGCCATCCACCTCACCGACCAGGGCCGCAGCCTCGTGGCGCGCGGAATGGAGATTCAGGCGGTTTTTGTCAACGAAACGCTGGGCCGGCTGAGCGACGGCGAGCTTGCCGCATTCGAGACGCTGACGATTGCGGCACGCGATCTGGTGCGCAAGAAAATGGGGACGCGGGAGACTGCGGAATAGGCTACCGCCTGCCGCCCGCCGCCTCAAGCCACGCCGCCAGTCCGCTAATCGATTCAACCACCCAGTCGGCATGCGGTGCCAGCGTCTCGCGCTGCGCTGGCCCGGTCAGCACGGCCACCGCAACTGCGCCCGCCGCGCGCGCCGCATGCAGGTCGTGCACGGAGTCGCCGATCATCGCCACATCGCCCGCCGCGCAGCCGCAGTGGCGCGCAAATGCCTGCACCATGCCGGGGCCGGGTTTGGCCCCATGGCCCGAATCATAGCCTGCGACAAAGTCCAGCAGCGGCGTCAGTCCCAGCACATCGGCCTGCGCCCGCGCCGCCCGCTCCGAATCATTGGTGGCAATGCCAAGGCGCAAGCGTTGTTTTGCCAGAGCGGCCAGCGTGCCTGCCGGATCGCCAATCGGCGTCAGATGCCGGAGACCGGCGTGGTAAAATCGCAGGTCCATCTCCAGCTTCAGCGCCTCGACATCGCTGCGCCCGAGCGCGCGCGCCCAGTCCGGCCCATAGCTGACCGACGACCCCGCAATCAGTGGCGACGTCGGGCGGAAACTGACGCTCGCCACATCAAAATGATTGAGATCGACCAGCCGCGCAAAAGCCGCCGCATCGCCCTGCGTGACCTCGCGCATGACGTCCAGCAGCGCCGGACCCCAGGTTTTCTCGAAGCTGATCAGGGTTCCGTCTTTGTCGAACAGGATGGCGGAGACGGGCATGCAATTTGCGTTCTGAAGTGGATGGAACCCGGCATGTGGCTTGAATTTGCGCCGGGATCAAGCATGCTGCGGCTGCTGCCCCCTTTCAAAGCGAGGCCTGATGCCCCTCTACTTCGCCTATGGCTCCAACATGGACCTTGCCGCCATGGCGCAGCGCTGCCCCGCGTCGCAGCCGCTTGGCATTGCGCGGCTGATGCGGCACCGCTTTTTCATCATGGCGTCGGGCTATGCCTCGGTGGCGCGCGACCCGGCCCGCGCCGTGCATGGCGTGCTGTGGAACCTGGCGCTGCGCGATGTTGCGGGGCTCGACGCCTATGAGGAGATCGCGCGCGGCCTGTTCCGCAAGGCGATACAGCCGGTCTTGAGCCCTGGCGGCGCAAAACGCGCGCTGATCTATCTTGGCGCGGAGACCCGGCCCGGCAATCCCCTGCCCGGCTATATGGAAGGCGTGCTGGCCGCCGCCAAACACTGGAAACTGCCCACGGCCTATGTGCGCGAACTGGCAGCGCTGACACCGGCGGGCGGGCGGGTGCCGGCACCTGCGGCCGCAGCCGCGAAAACCGTGCGGCCGAGGTTTGAGACACCGTTTGACCAACGCCAGGCGGACCT
>JANLPP010000020.1:0-5487 GCA_031367295.1 Hyphomicrobiales bacterium
TCCAGCGTCCAGCACACGTCGGTCTTGCGGCCGGCCAGCGCCTGCGCCCAGGTTTCGCGGTTGCTGGCGTCGGCGGCGACGTTCAGCCTGTCCACCACGGTCATGCCGCGGGTCAGGCGGCTTTGCGTTTCCACCTCCACCCAATGCGCGCTCCATGCGGTCGCAACCGTGCGGTCGAGGGCTATCGCCATCGCGGTGGGGTCGGGCAGGGCGATGCCGTTTTCGCCGGTCTGCGTCTTGTAGGCGGCGCGGGCGCGGCTGTTGCAGTCGATGGCAAAGCGCGCCTTGGCTGTCCCCAGCGCCAGCGCCTGCGCACTGTCAGCGTCGCCGAACACCGCCGCGCCCCGGCAGAGGTGCCAGCCAACCAGCTCCACCGGCAGGGCGCTGCGCAGCACGGCGCGCGCCGCCTCCGGGTCCACCCAGATATTATACTCGGCGGCGGGCGTCACATTGCCCTCGCAGCAGGGCGCGCCACCCATCACCACGCAACGCGCGATGTTTTGCGCAAAGGACGGATCACGCGCCAGCGCCAGCGCAATATTGGTCAGCGGCCCCAGCGTCACCAGCGTCAGCCCCGGATTGTTGTGCGCGGTCTCTATAATCGCATCGACCGCGTGCTGCGCCTGCGCCCGCCCGCGCGGTGCGGGATAGCCCCGGTCACTCAAGCCATCAACACCATGAAACCAGTGCGCGTGCTTGTGCTCGCGCACCAGCGGCGCGGCAGCGCCCTGATAGACCGGCGTGTCCGCCCCGCAAATCTCCAGCGTGCAGAGCGCGTTGCGCGTCGCCTGCTCCACGCCGACATTGCCCGCCACTGTGGTGATGGCGACAACCCGCACATCCGGCGCGGCCAGCGCCATGATCAGCGCCACCGCATCGTCGGAGGCCGTGTCGGTGTCGATGAGAAAAGGGCGCATGCGCAAACCAGGGTGAACGGGCGTGCGTGATCTTAGGATGAAACCCGCCGGGCGCGCAAAGGCTGCGGCGCGGTTTGGCCAGGGTCAAGGCCAGGGTCAAGGCCAGTGTCAAGGCAAAGCGGCATTCTTCAGCCGCTCCAGCAGAAACGCGCGCGCGATAAAATAATGGATGCCGCCTCTTTCGTCCTTCTCCCTGACCGGAAAAATATAGCCGTTCGCAAAGCTCCTGGCAGCCTGATGAACAAATTCGCCATTTGGCGGAGCCTTGGCTGCCGCAGGTTTTGCCGATGCAGGTTTTGCAGGCGCTGGCTGGCCTTTGGCGATCAGGTCATCGACTACGTTGTCAATATAGCTGCTGACGTGGGTGGTCACCCCGCCGGACATGAACGACGATATGTGGCCGGGGCGCACCACCAGATTGGTCTGCGCGGTTCCTGCCGGATCGCGCAGGTCGCCGAGCGCGTCAGCCCGGCCCTGCGCCATCAGGTAGAGTTTTACGGATTCCGGAATAGTGCTGGGGCCATAGTAGAAAAATTCCGGACAGACGCCCGGCTCCCTCGCGCGGTTATACCAAAATTTGGCATCGCCGTCATTGCCGCCTGTGTACAGGCAGTCAAGCCCGACGCATTCCTTCAGCTTTGCCTCAAAGGCGCCCAGGGTTCTGACGATATTGCGCATGCCGACGCCGCCGGCCGAATGGCAGGCGAGTATCAGGTTTGCTATGTCCAGCTTCGGCGGTTTTGGCGCATTGACCACGGTGCCGGCACCGGAAACGGCATCTGCGCCCGGAGCCGCCGCCGGGGCAGCGGGCGGCGGCGCTGCGGCTGCGCGCGGCACCGGCAATGCCGCCAGTATCGCCTTGAGAAAACTTTCCCCATATTTCGCGTTGGCAAGGCGTCCGGTCTGCAAAGTTCCGTTCTCCGCGCCCAAGCCCCATTTGTAGCCAAGCCAGGGCGCCACCAGCACGATGTCCCGGCCGGAATTGATGACCTGCTCGCACAGGCGGCAATTGTCCGAATTGGTCAGCGCAGCGGTCGAGCCGACATAATAGCCGTGCAGAAACAGCAGCACATTCAGCATATTGGCGGAGGGATTATGGTTTGGCGGCATGTAGACGGCGGCGGGAAGCATGTCGCCAGAAACCGATTTTGTGAAAAATGTTCGGCCCGGCCACACCGGGTGTTCCACTTCCTTGAGCACGCACTGCATGGCGGACTGCCTCCGGTGATTGGCGGAGGGTTTCGCTAGCCCATAAATCCGTCAGGCGCTGTGACACAACGCACGTCGCTGGTCTGGCTGGCGCTGGCGCGCCATGCGGGATGCAGTACCGTTCAAAGCGGGCCGCAGACGCACCAGACCGCTGCGTGCCGCCTCACACAGCGCGCTTGCCCGCGCCTTTGTACACACCACGGCAAAGCCAGAAATACGCGCGCCCGAACCCGGTACGGAAACCAGTGTCATGAACGTGCGTCAAGTTTTTTTCAGCTTCAGCGGGCGCATCAACCGCGCGGATTACTGGCGCTTGATCATTCTGCTTGCCTTTGCAGTGTTGTGCGCCGGGCTGTTGACCGGCCTCGTTCTGAGCGCGGCAGGCCGCGTTCTTGGCTGGCAAGGCAACCACATATTCGCCCTTGGATTCGGATCGCTGTCGCTGGACATCCCCGCCATTGGCGGGCTTGGCACAATTGCCTTCAAGTCCGGAATCGCCGCGCTGCTCGTGTGCGTGCCCGTCAGCGTCAAACGCCTGCATGACCGCGGCAAAAGCGGCTGGTGGCTGCTGGTGTTCTTTGCCGCTCCCGCCATCCTGAGTTCCACTGTGGCCGTGGCCGGGGAAGGGCTTCAGCCTGTGCTGGAAGCTGCGGGCGCGGCGCTGTCGGTCTGGGCCTTTGCCGAGCTTGCCTGCCTGCGTGGAACCGCCGGGCCGAACGCCTATGGGGACGACCCGCTTGCCGCGTAGTGGCTGCTGCGAACAGCGGCGTGCCAGGCTGGCTTTGCATTGCCCGAAATGGCCGATGCTCTGATTTGGCGTTTTTTCATGCGTGAGCAAAAAAATGATTGAGCAATTCACGATTTTGCCGATCACGAGGTGGATGCACCCTGCGCTCCTGTCTCAACACGCCGTCGCCGCCTGCAAACCCTGCCCGGTCTGAGCGCGGTGGATTTTAACGCAGTGGCTTGAACGGGGCACAGATTCATGCCGCCATCACAAACAGGCACAGGCAGCCCTGGCGGGTGGTGTCGCCGGGGCGGCGGCTGCCTTTGGGGGCGAGATGATAATCGCCGGGGCCAAGCGCGATGCCGCCGATGGTGAGATCACCGGAAATCCTGAACAGTTCCTCGTCATCGTCATGGCCATGCCCCGCATAGAGCGCGCCGGGCTCCACCCTCAGCGGCAGCGTCTGGCGGCCAATGGCGGGCATGAGGTGCAGCAGCTTGCTGCTGAAGCCGGGGCCGACTGCATGCCATCTGCCTTCGCCCGCCCGGATGGTCAGGCCCGCAGGCGCAGCAAAGCCGCCGATGCGCTGCTCAATTCTGGCGAACAGGCCGGGCGGCGGCTCGGCAGGCGGCAGAGCGAGGGCGAGCGGCAGCAGCCGCGCCTCCCAGTCATCCGCTGCCCTGGCGAAGCCGGGGTCACGCGCCGAACGCAGGCGCGCCGCCGCATGCTCGTCCACCGCAAGGCAGCCGAGCGCCAGCAGTCCCGCTTCAATATCGTCGTCAGCAGCAATCACCGCTGCCCTCGCTGCCCGCCGCACCATGCCACAGATTGCGCCAGCCTGTTATTCGCAGGTTAACAGCCCACAGCGTAATTTTTGCCCGCGGCCACAACAAAGCCGGGCGTGCGGCGTGCAGAGGCCGCCTAGCAGCGGCGGCCGGTTTCCAGCTGGGTCTTGGCGTCAATGCACTTTCTTGGCGGCGCTGCCGGATAGTCCAGCGGGGCGGGCGGCGGCGGGCTGGCGCAGCCGGCCAGCGCCAGCAGCACGGCGGCGGACAGCGACAGGCGGAAAGACTTTGGCATTTTCATTTTCCGGGGGTTGCGGATAAGACAGCGCCATCGAAGCGGCGGCGCGGCTTTTGTATTGCGCCAAAATCGCTAATTCCATGTCTCCTTTATGGTTTTCCTGCAATGCTGCCTGCCGCCCATGTTTCCGCCGCCATTGAAGTGCTGGGCGTGACCGATCTGCAACGCCGCCCCGCCGCCGATGCACTGAAGGACTGGGGCGCGGCGCACCGCTTTGCCGGTTCCAAAGACCGCGCCTTTATCGCGGGCCTGGTGTTTGACGCGCTGCGCCAGCGCGCCGCCGCGCAATGGCTGATGGCGGCGGACGATGCGCGCGCCACCATGATCGGTGCGCTGAAACTGGCGCGCGGGCTGGACGGCGCGGCCATCGCGGCGCTGTTCAGCGGCGAGGCGCATGCGCCTGCGCCATTGACCGAGGCGGAGAGCGGGCACCTTGCCACCGGCACGCTGGAGGGCGCGCCCGACCATGTGCGCGGCAATTATCCGGAGTGGCTCGCCCCCCATTTCACGGCTGCTTTCGGGGCCAATGCCGCCAATGAGGGCGTGGCGCTGGCCGCCCGCGCGCCGCTCGACCTGCGCGTCAATATCCACAAGGGCGACCGGGCCCGGGCGATGAAAAAGCTGGAGCACTTGAAGCCAGAAGCCTGCCCGCTGTCGCCCATCGGCATACGCATTCCGCTGAAACCCGACGGCCGCGGCGCGGCGATGGATGCCGAGCCCGCCTACGTGAAGGGTTATGTCGAAATTCAGGACGAGGGCTCGCAGCTCGCCAGCTTTGCCAGCGGCGCGCAGCCGGGCGAGCAGGCGCTGGACCTTTGCGCTGGCGGCGGCGGCAAGGCGCTGGCGATTGCCGCGCTGATGCACAACAAGGGGCAGCTGTACGCGCATGACAGCGACGGACGCCGCCTGATGCCGATACTGCCGCGCATCGAGCGGGCAGGGGTGCGCAACATCCAGCTGCGCCCGCCGCGCGGGCCAGAGGACGTGCTGAAGGATCTGGCGGCGCGCTGCGATCTGGTGTTTGTCGACGCGCCCTGCACCGGCACCGGCACCTGGCGGCGCAGCCCGGACGCCAAGTGGCGCATGCGCCCCGGCGCGCTGGAGCAGCGCATCAAAGAGCAGGACGAGGTGCTGGCCAGCGCCGCGCGCTATGTGAAACCGGGCGGGCGGATTGTCTATGTCACCTGCTCGGTGCTGATCGACGAGAATGAGGCGCGGGTGCAGGCGTTTTTGGCCGCGCGATCAAACTTCAAGGCGCTCAGCGCGGCAGAGATGGTCAAGCTGGCGATCCTGCCCGCGCTCGAACCCTTCGCCTCCCCCCACGGCCCCGGCATGCGGCTGTCGCCGCTGAGCGCGGGGACGGACGGGTTTTATTTTGCGGTGCTGGTGATGGGGTGAAGCGGGCAGATCCCGCTAGCCGCGCAAATCCAGTTCGCGTATCTTGCAGCTCATGAAAGCCAGTCTCTACGAATCCGACTTCTACGCCTGGAGCAACCATCAGGCCGCGCTGTTGCGCGCGGGCAAGCTTAACGAGGCGGATATTGACAACAT
>JANLPP010000031.1:0-1528 GCA_031367295.1 Hyphomicrobiales bacterium
ACCAGCGTCAGCGCGGCGAAAACCATCATGATGCCCTGCGCGAAATTGAACACGCCGGAGGCCTTGAAGATGAGCACAAATCCGAGCGCGATGAGCGCGTAGAGCATGCCCGAGACAAAGCCTTCCCACAGCGTCTGCGCGAGCAGGTCGGGCGAGGACGCCATCTGGCGGAAGGGTTCGATGAGAATGGCGGTCAGGAGGTCCATGGCTGGCTCCGCGCGCCGCAGCGTTGGACCGCCGGCCTCCGGCCGGCTCTTGCCGCTGGCGCAGGGCCGGCCAGAGGCCGGCGGTCCAACATGCGTGCTTTCGTCGAACGCCTCGCCACACCCGCCCCCTAATGCGCCACGCCGAGATAGGCGTCGATGACCCTCGGATCAGCCTTCACCACATCCGGCGTACCGTCGGCAATCTTGCGGCCATATTCCAGAACGACCACACGATCAGACAGGTCCATCACCACGCCCATGTCATGCTCGATCAGCGCGATGGTGGTGCCGAAATGCCGGTTCACCTCGATGATAAAGCGGCTCATGTCGGCTTTTTCTTCAAGATTCATGCCCGCCATCGGCTCGTCGAGCAGCAGCAGCGTTGGCTCCATTGCGAGCGCCCGGCCAAGCTCGACGCGTTTTTGCAACCCATAGGGCAGCTTGCCGACCGGGGCTTTGCGGATGTGCTCGATTTCGAGAAAATCGATGATGCCCTCGCAGAACTTCCGGTTCTCGATTTCCTCGCGCAGCGCCGGGCCGTGGCGCAGCAGCTGCCAGAAAAAGCTTTTGTGCATTTTGAGCGTGCGGCCCGTCAAAATATTGTCGAGCGTCGTCATGCCCTTGAACAGCGCCACGTTCTGGAAGGTGCGGGCGATGCCCTGGCTCGCCGCCACGTAGGGCCGCATCTGCGCCCGCGTCTCGCCCCTGAAGGTGATCCGCCCGTCCTGCGGATGGTAAAAGCCGTTGATGACATTCAGCATCGACGTCTTGCCTGCGCCGTTGGGCCCGATAATGGCGCGGATTTCACCCTTGCGGATGTCAAACGACACGTCGGTGATCGCCTTCACCCCGCCAAAGCGCAGCGAGACATTCTCGACCGAAAGCAGCACCTCGGCGCTCATGCCGCGCGCTCCGCGCTGCCGGCATGCGTGGCCATGTCGCGGATTTTGACACGGGCGGAGATGATGCCCTTGCGGCCATCCTCGAAGGTCACTTCTGTCGAAATGTCAGCGGCGTCCGCGCCGTTATACAGCCCGTCCACCAGCGCGCCGTAGCGCTCGGCGATAAAGCCGCGCCGCACCTTTAACGTGCGCGTCAGTTCGCCGTCATCAGGGTCAAGCTCCTTGTGCAGGATGAGAAAGCGCCTGATCTGCGAGGCGGCCATCGCCGGTTCACTGGCTAGAATGCGATTGACCGCATCGACATGTTTTTCAATCATGTCATAGACCTGCGCGTTGCCCGCCAGCTCCTGGTAGGAACCATAGGACACAGTGTTGCGCTCGGCCCAGTTGCCGACAGACTCAAGATCAATGTTGAGCATG
>JANLPP010000117.1:0-4719 GCA_031367295.1 Hyphomicrobiales bacterium
GCAGTCACGCCGGGCACGATCTCGACCGGCACGCCAGCACGCTGCAAGGCTGCTATCTCCTCGCCAGCCCGGCCAAAAATCATCGGGTCGCCGCCTTTCAGCCGCACCACATGCTTGCCCGCCTGCGCCAGCTGCACCAGCATGCCGGTGATTTCTTCCTGCGTGCAGGACGGCTTGTAGCCACGTTTGCCAACCGCGATGCGCTGCGCCTCGCGCCGCGCCATGTCGACCACGCGCGGCGAGACCAGATCATCATAAAGCACAACATCAGCTGATTGCAGCAGCCGCACAGCTTTCAGTGTCAACAGCTCCGGGTCGCCGGGGCCCGCGCCGACAAGGGCGACAGACCCTCGCTTGCCTGCCTGTGCGGCGCCGTGACGGGCCGCCTCCAGCAGCGCTTGCCGGTCGCTGTCATCAGGCGCGCGGCCCGGCGCAGCCAAAGCCATGCGGGTAAAAGCTTCCCACACATTGCGGCGGGCGCGGAAATCCAGCTTCAGCGCCTGCACAAAGGGCCGCCAGTCCTGCGCGGCCTGTGCCCAGCGCCTGAACCCTTCCGGCAGCAGCGTCTCGATGCGCGCCCGCAGCGCCTGGCCGAACACCGGCGCTGCGCCATCCGTGGAAATGCCGACGACCAGCGGCGAGCGGTTGACGATGGCGCCAAACTGGAAATCGCAAAACTCCGGCTTGTCGATCACATTGACCGGCACACCCGCGCGCTTTGCGGCTGCCTGGAAGGCGCGCGCCTCATGAGCATCGGCGCAGTCACCAATGGCAAGTGCGGCCTGGGCGAGATCGGCAGGCAGCCAGGCGCGTCCGTGCAGGATAATGCTGTCCGGCAGGTGCTCGCCAAGCTCAGCCATGACTGCGGCGGGCGCTGTGGCATAGACATCCACCCGCGCTCCGGCAGCAGCCAGCAGCTCGGCTTTCCACGCTGCCCCGTCGCTGCCGCCCACGACAACGCAGCGCGCACCGTGCAGCTTGAAGAACAGCGGCAGCGTGGCAAGCGCCTCCATGCGGCTTGCAAGGGCTTGCGGGACGCGGCCGGGCGTGCCGGGAGGGAGCGGGACTGTCGACATGCTGAGGCAGATAGTCGCCCAGGCCTGGCGGCGCAAGCGCGCCCTACAGCCGCTCGTCCAGTTCCCCCGGCAGGGCGCGCTCAGCCTCCTGCGTCCACTGCACTTCGTAGCGGCGGAACAGCAGCGTTCCCGCCACAAAGCCGATCACGGCGGCAGTTGCCCCGGCGAGCGCGACCGGGCGCGCAAACGTCTCGATCGACCGGCCCAGCAGATAGCCGCCCAGCCCGAACACCAGTGCCCAGCAGACGCCGCCCAGCGCGTTGAACATCAGGAACCGGCGCCAGTCATACAGGTTGACGCCGGCCAGCAACGCCGCGAAGGTCCGCAGAAAGGCGACAAACCGGCCAAAAAACACAATCTTGCCGCCATGCCGCAAGAACAGATATTGCCCCATCTTGAGACGCGGGCGCGTCAGATGCACATAGTGCCCGTAACGCAGCAGAAAATTGAACCCGAAGCGCCGCCCGGCCCAATAACCGATATTATCGCCGATGATGGCGGCGGCAGCGGCGGCGGCGATCAGTGTGGCAATGCTGATGCGCTGCGTTGTGCCCGCATAAATGGCGGCGCTGACCAGTGCGGTCTCTCCCGGCATGGGCACGCCGGCGCTCTCCAGCATGACAATGACAAACACCACGATCACGCCATAGGCGGCGATCCAGTCAAGCAGCGGAAACAGATCGGCGAGTGACGGCATGCAGCCCGCGCGGCTCAGTCGGGCCTGCGCGTCAGGCGCCTGGCATTGGCGCGCACCCGCACGCGCGCCGGGCGCATCGCCGCGTCCGCCACCCCGGCAAGGCCGTGCATCGCATCCAGTGGCGTGCGCACGCCGCCAAACAGCGCGCGCGTCCACAGCTGGCCCATGGCGAGGCTGGCCGCGACGGCACCCTGCATGGCAGCTTCGGTCTTTTCGCTGACCATCCGCAGAACTTCTGCCGAGGGCGGTGCGGCAGGGCTGCGGGCGGCGGCCGCCAGGTCTGGCAGGCGCGCGGAAATCGTCACCGCCGCATCCTGGGCCGCCTGCATGGCATCAAACGACATGCGGGCGAGGGATTTTCTGCTCTTTGCCATGGTGTTACTCGGTTCGGGCAGCCTCGGTTACGCTTGCCCTGAGGTGACCTTGTCTCTTTTTTTCTGGCGTAGCAAGTCACCCTGTGCGTCGTCCGGCTCGCGAACTGGGGCACGCGCCACGAAGGGAAAATCATCGAACAGGCTGGATACGCTTTCCTCACGGGCGATTCGGGCAATGGCCTCGCCGATCAGTGGCGCAATCGGCACCACGCGGATATTGCGCGCGACCTTGATTGCCTCGGTAGGCTGGATCGAATCGGTGATCACCAGCTGCTTCAGATGCGAATTGGCGATCTTCTCCACCGCGCCGCCGCTCAGCACGCCATGGGTGATATAGGCATACACATCGCGTGCGCCCTCTTTCATCAACGCCTCTGCGGCGTTGCACAGCGTGCCGCCCGAATCGACAATATCGTCAAACAGGATGCAGCTTTTGCCGCGCACGTCGCCGATGATGTTCATCACTTCCGATTCGCCCGGTCTGTCGCGTCGCTTGTCGACGATGGCGAGCGGCGCGTCGATGCGCTTGGCCAGCGCCCGGGCGCGCACCACACCGCCGACATCCGGCGAGACGACCATAACATTCCCCAGCTCAAGATGTTCCCTGATGTCGCGCACCAGAATCGGGATGGCGAAGAGATTATCAACCGGAATATCGAAGAAGCCCTGAATCTGCCCTGCATGCAAATCCACCGTCAGCACGCGGTCCACCCCGGCGCGGGTGATGATATTGGCGACGAGCTTTGCCGAAATCGGCGTGCGCGGGCCGGTCTTGCGGTCCTGCCTTGCATAGCCGAAATAGGGGATCACGGCGGTGATGCGCCGCGCCGAGGCGCGCCGCAGCGTGTCCACCATGATCAGCAACTCCATCAGATTGTCATTGGTCGGGTAGGACGTTGACTGGATGATGAACGCGTCGCGACCGCGCACATTCTCCTGCACCTCGACGAATATCTCCATGTCGGCAAAGCGCTTGACCTGTGCCTTGGTCAAAGGATCACCAATGTACGCAGCGATTGCTTCGGCCAGCGGACGATTGGAATTGCCCGCAAGAAGCTTCATGTTTGCGTGCATTCCCTGAACTCCATCAACGCGGCGGCGGGCCTGCCTGACCGGGCGGTCATTAGCAGTCAGGGCGTGCAGGAACAACACACGAATTGGCGCAGCGTTCCCGCAGCGCCTGCATCAGGTGGCTAATTCACCGGCGCGTAGCCCAGCGGCTTCAAAGCGGTGCGCGTCGATGCAATCGCCGGCCGACCGGCCTTGGCTGCAGCGACAGCCTCTGGCGTGTTGGACAGGAAAGCTGCCAGTTCATCGGCACTTTTGGCGGCAAGACTGGCCAGAACCTGGTCTGTTGCAAGGCTCCATGCCTCGGCTCCGCCGCTGTCCTTGACAACAACCGCGTCATTCAGCCGCTGCGCTCTGGCTTTGCCGTTCTCAAACACGTCCCAGACATATTCAAAGGCAATGCCGCCCTCAACCGGATAGGTGGTCAGATAGCCGCGCGCCAGATACCGGGCCCTGGCAGCCTCGGCCAGCACAATTTCGCGCGGACCAGCCGCCGCTACAAGCGCCTGCACAAAGCGGGCGCTTAAAGCCGGGGGCGGTCCCTCGAGGCTGGCCAGAGCCAGAGCCGCGCCACCCGGGCTGACATCCGCACGGCGCACAAGAGTCGAGCCCGCAGGAAGGCTGGCAGGCGTGACGCTGGCGGCTTGCAGTTCGGACACCTGGTCAATGCAGCCGCAAAGCGGCAAGGCCAGCAGCGCAACCGCCAGCGCGGCCAGCCCGGTCTGCTGCATTTTCCCTGCCGGTGTGGTTTTCCGCATGTGCCTGCCCCGCCGGGGTGGCCGGCCTTTGTCAAGATTTTGTTAAGCCTTTGGTAACGCCTAAAGCGCCGCGGGTCCAGCGTCGACCTGCACGTATCCACAACAGGGCTTCCCCTTTCGTTCAGGATTCTTAAGTCTCAGCGCCATGAGTCACCCGAAAACCGACCTGCCGCCAGACGACGCATTGCCCGATGATGGCGATGAAGCGGACCTGTTGCCAATCGTGCAAGGGCCTGAGGAAGCGGCCGCCCCCGCGTCCGTGCGGCGCGGCGCCGAGGTCATCCGCGAGCACTGGAAAACCCTGCCGATGGGGCCGGGCGTCTACCGCATGCTGGGAGGCGAAGGCGAGGTTCTTTATGTCGGCAAGGCGCGGAGCCTCAAAAAACGCGTTTCCAGCTATGCCCGCGCCTCCGGTCACGTCAGCCGCATCGCCCGGATGATCGCGGCGACCGCGTCCATGGTGTTCGTCTCCACTGAAACCGAAACCGAGGCGCTGCTGCTGGAGGCCAATTACATCAAGCAGATGAAGCCGCGCTTCAATGTGCTGCTGCGCGACGACAAGAGTTTTCCCTATATCCTGCTGGCCGCCGACCACCCTTGCGTGCAGCTGACCAAACATCGCGGCGGGCGCAACCGCAAGGGCGATTATTTTGGTCCGTTCGCTTCGGTGTGGGCGGTCAACCGCACGCTCAATGCGCTGCAGCGCGCGTTTCTGCTGCGCACCTGCACGGACTCATATTTTTCCA
>JANLPP010000191.1:0-1806 GCA_031367295.1 Hyphomicrobiales bacterium
ATCACGCCTTCAGCCAAACACGTGCGCGTCACCTACAAGGGCAAAGTTGTTGTTGACACCAAAAACGCGCTGGAGTTGCACGAAGGTTCATACCCGGTGACTTACTACGTGCCGCGCGCCGACACCGATATGAGCCTGTTAAAAAAGACCGCGCATCACACCACCTGTCCGCACAAGGGCGAGGCGAGCTATTTTTCGATTGTGGCGGGCGGCGCGGAATCAGAGAATGCCATCTGGAGCTACGAGACGCCGATTGCCGGCAGCGCGGCGATTAAGGAGCATCTGGCGTTTTATCCGAACCGGGTCGATGCGATTGAGATTTTGTGAGATGACGGCGGCGTTGATAAGCTTGCTGCAACATCAAACCGCCGGCCTTCGGCCGGCTCTTGCCACTGGCAGACGACACCCGCCAATCCTCCGGGGCAGCGCGCATGGCGCAGGGCCGGCCAGAGGCCGGCGGTCCAACGTGCATTGTGGGCGGCGCGCTTGACCCAAACCTCGCTCACCCGGCATGTTGCGCCCATCGCTGCGGGCGCGCATGTCACTGGCGCTGCCTTTCTGGGCAGGACGCCCGCCCTCGCGCTTGGCGACGGCACTGTGCTGCTGGGCGAAGGCGATGCGCAAAGGCGAGTCGCCGCGCATCCTGACGCTGCAATTCTGGTGGCAGGCGGCGATGGCGCGCGCCTGCTGTCCGGCGGTGACGACGGCCGCGTTGTGGAAACGCGCGAAGACGGCTCAGCGCGCGAGATCGCGCATGAAAAAGGCCGCTGGATTGACGCGCTGGCCTGGCGCGAAGACGGCGTTACCGCCTGGGCGGCAGGCAAACAGGTGCGGGCGCGGGACGCCAAAGGCGAGGTCAAATCCTGGAGCGCGCCAGGCACCGTGCGCGGCCTTGCCTTCATGCCCAAGGGCTACCGCCTCGCCGCCGCCCATTACAATGGTGTTTCGCTGTGGTTTCCCAATCTTGCGGCGGACGTCGATTTTCTCGAATGGAAAGGCGCGCATCACAGCGTCACCCTGTCGCCCGACGGCAAATTCGCTGTTTCGGCCATGCAGGAAAACTCGCTGCACGGCTGGCGCATCGCCGACAGGAAAAACATGAAAATGACCGGCTATCCCGGCAAGGTGCAATCGGTCAGCTGGTCGCATGACGGCAAGTGGCTGGCGACCTCGGGAGCGGAAGCCTGCATCGTCTGGCCGTTTTCGTCCACAGACGGGCCGATGGGCAAAAAACCGCGTGAATGCGGCGTGCGCCCGGCGCGGGTATCGCGCGTGGCGTTTCACCCGATCGCGCTGATCGCGGCGCTGGGTTACGATGACGGCTGGGTCATGCTCTGCCGCCTGACTGACGCGTCAGAACTGCTGGTGCGCGCGCCCGAAGCGGGCGAGGGCGGCGGGGCGGTCAGCGCGCTGTGCTGGGACGCCAGGGGACAGCGCCTGCTGTTCGGCACGGCTGGAGGCGAGGCGGGGCTGCTGACTTTGCCAGCGGCCTGACACCTCAGTCCTCCGGCGCGATCCGTACCTTGGCTTCACGCTGCATGGTGTCGGCCCGCTCGGACGAAACACACATGATCTTGGTGTATTCCTCGCCCTCGACCGGGGCGAGGGCGGTTGCGGCTAGTTTGGCCTGGCCGCGCATGGCACACATCATCAAGCTGTCTGCTTGGTCGCCACGGATAACGTCGATGGCTGTGTCAGGGCGGCAGTCGCCGTGGCTGAGGTTAATGGAGCAGACGAGGATAATTGTCGAAAACGCGCTCATGGTAGAGGTTCCTTCGATGGTTGCGAACTCGTGTCCTGACCCGT
>JANLPP010000197.1:0-3603 GCA_031367295.1 Hyphomicrobiales bacterium
GTCTGGCGCTCCAGCGCCTCCTGCGTTTCTTTGAACAGCCGGGTGTTCTCGATGGCAATGAGGGCCTGGTCAGCGAAGGACTCCGCCTGAGCGATTTGGGCCGCACCAAATCCATTTGCCTGTTTGCTGCCAAATATCAGAACGCCGATACAGGCATCACCCCGCAGCATCGGCACATAGACCGATGACGTCAGCCCGGACGCAGCCCTGACCCGTTTTTCTCTTTCCGGCAGGTCGATCTGCGACCAGTCCGGCAGGTAGAGCGTCTTTTTTGAGGCGAATGCGCGTGCCGGAAAACTGACTGCCGCGTCAGACAGATCATGGTCAGGACCAAGGTCCAGCGCGAGGCCGCGCGGCGTTGCGACTGCCTTTGGTGCCATTACATGGCCATCAACAGCGCCGACACCAGCCAGATCACAATGCAACAGCTTTACTGCACTTAGAACGATGGCCTCGAACACCGGTTGGGTACTGGTGGGCGACTGGCCGATGACGCGCAAAATGTCGGAGGTGGCGGTCTGCCGCTCCAGCGCCTCGCCCAGCTCATGTGTGCGCGCTTCGACCCTGCCTTCCAGCGTTTCGTAAGAGTTCTGCACCTGCCCGGCCATAAGGTTGAACTGGTCCGCCAGCGTCTCGATTTCATCGCCGGTGCGCACGCTGAGCCGCTGCGACAGGTCGCCCGCGCCGAGCTTTTCCGCCCCCGCCTGCAACAGCCGGATCGGCGCAGTGATGCGGCGCGCCAGCGTGAGACCGAGCAGGCTGGCCAGCAGCAGGCCAAGCCCGAGCAGCACGGCGCTCTGGATCAACGCTACGTAGAGCGGCGCCAGCGCCTCGCGCAACGGCTGCTGCACAAAAACAGCCCAGCCGAGGCGCGGTATCAGCGCATGGGCGGTGAGCACAGTGCCGCCTTCGGGCGCGGTGGCGGTGTCAGTGTTGAAATCATGCGGGCCGGGACTGCGGCTGGCCAGCGCGGCGGCGACCTGCGGCAGGGCCGACAAGTCCGTGTCGCGCAAAACCAGACTGATGTCAGGATGCGCGATGAGCTTTCCGCGCGCATCGACAACATAGGCGTTGCCGGTATCGCCGATGCGGATGGCATTGACCGCGTCCCAGATCAGCTTGAGGTTGACCTCGGCGCTAGTGACGCCGGGTTTCTTTGACGCCTGCGCCAAGGCAATCGTCATGTAAGGCTCGGACCCGTGGCGGAAGGTGACCGGGCTGAACCAGATCTTGTTGGCCAGCGCCTGCGCAAAGCGCGGATCGGCGGAGAGGTCCGCGCCGCTGCCCACGACATCCGGCTCCAGCCGCGACAGCCGCAGCTGCTCCTTGCCTGTGGCATCGACCTGCGTCAGCTCGGTGATCGCCGGGGCCTGGCGCAGCAGGCGGATAAAGTCATAGCGGCGTTGATCCAGCGCCACAAAACTCCACTCGGCGCGCGTCGTCCAGCCGATCTGGTTTTCGATATCCGCCACAAACAGCCCGATGCGCTCAGCCGCCGCCTGCGCCTTTTCCTGCTGCAAGCGCACGGCGGTGGCCCGCGCCTCGCGGTAATTCAGCCACAGGTTGACCGCGCCATTGACGATCAGCACAAAGCCGACCAGCCCGATCAGCGCCACCGCCAGCTTCCGCCCAAGGGCGCGGCGCGGCGGGGGACGGGCAGGAGCGCGGGGCGGCGCGGGCGTGGTGACGGCGGGCAAAGCGATGGTCATTCGTTCACATCATTCGCGCTGGCGCGCAGCTATTGACAATGTAGCCCGTTGTAGCTACCTGTTTCAATCATGAATACCGTCGGCATAAAAGCCCTGAAAAATGACCTGAGCAAGCACATTCGCGCCGTCACGGCGGGTGCGACCGTGCTGGTGACCGACCGCGGCAAGGTAGTGGCGCAGATTGTGCCGCCGCGCGCCGTTGAAGCAGGCGGCACGCATGCCGAGCGCGAATGGGCGGCGATGATCCGCGAGGGGATTATCACCCCGGCGCGCAAGCCGATGTCGGGGCCGCCGCCGCGCATGCCCGTCATGACGTTCGAGGAGTTGATGGCCGACATCGCGGCGGATCGGGAAGACCGGTGATCTATATCGACACGTCCGTCGCGCTTGCCGCTCTGTTTGCGGAAGCGCGGGCGCCATCGGCGGATTTCTGGAACCAGCCGCTGGTGTCGAGCCGCCTCTTTCAATTCGAAATGATGACCAGAATACATGCGCGCAAACTGGGCGCGGCCTATCTGCGCGCGGCAAACGATATGATGGTTAAAGTTGAGTTTATTGAGATGACGCGGGACAATCTCACCCGCGCGCTCGACCCCTATCCCGTCCCCGTGCGCACCCTCGACGGCCTGCACCTCGCCACCTTGGACTACCTGCGCCGGCGCGGCCAGACGCTGCATCTGGCCAGCTACGACCTGCGCTTTATTGCGGCGGCGCAGGCGCTCGGCTTCCCGCTCGCCTGTATGTGACCGCGTCCGCCTCATTCGATCACCTCTACAGCCCGCGCCAGCAGCAGCGGCGGGATGGTGAGGCCGAGCGCCTTGGCGGTGCGCAAGTTGATGACCAGTTCAAGTTTCGTCGGCCGCTCGACGGGGATGTCGGCGGGCTTCGCGCCCCTCAGGATCTTGTCGACGATCCCGGCGAGCTGGCGAGTAATATCTGCTACTGTTCTAGTGTCACTATAAGACATAAGACCACCCTCCTCGACCGCCTCGTTAGCTGGATAGATCGCCGGCAGTCGATGCGCCGCCGCGAAAGCCACGAGGCGGCCCCTGTGAACGAAGTTCATGATACCGTCCAGGACAAATAGTGCATCGATGCGCTCGCGCTCTATCGCTGCAAAAGCCTCGTCATATTGTTCGGGCCTCTCGACCTGGGCGAAGAAGGCGGGGGGCTGCGCGGCCGGATGTCTCATGTAAGACTCAAAAATTTCGCGCTGTCCAATATAGGCGACGCGCGCAATGCCCGGCGCCATCTCCTTGAGCAATTGCAACCGCTTCGCGACCAGCTCCGGGCCGGTGTCGGCGGTCACGCCCGTCAGGTTGCCGCCCGGCCGCGCCAGACTCGCGATGAGCCCGTCGGCGACGGGATCGGTAAAGAACATGGCGACCATCGGGATCGTCGGCGTCGCCTTGGTCGCCGCGTCATGGGACGCGCGCGTCCAGCTGTAGTAGATGACATCCACGCCGCGCGCCGCGAGGTCCGCGAAGATCGTCGGCGCGCGCTCGGGCTGGCCTTCGAGCGACCGGCGCTCGATGATGACAGTGCGCCCCTCCACCCAGCCGTGGTCGCTCAAGCCTTGCAGAAACCCGCGCATGCCGAGGTAAATGGGTTCGGGCCCGGCCAACTCGCCGACCGGTGTGGCGCCAGACACAAATCCCACCACAGGCAGCCTGTCCGCCGCGCGCGCGCCGGCGCAGGGAAGCATGGCTGTGGCGGCCAGACCTTGTACGAATGCGCGGCGTTGCATGACATGCCTCCTATTCAATCACCTCGGTCGCCTGCGCCAGCAGCAGCAGCGGGATGGCGAGGCCGAGTGCCTTGGCGGTGCGCGCGTTGATAACGAGTCCAAACTTCGTCGGCCGCTCGACGGGGATGTCGGCGGGCTTCGCGCCCC
>JANLPP010000224.1:0-3072 GCA_031367295.1 Hyphomicrobiales bacterium
GCCAGCGCGGCCGCCTGCGCCTGCGCGCCTGCGCGCGGCGGGTCAAACACCACCGCGTCGAAGGCGGCCAGTTCATCACCGGCCAGCGGGCGGCGAAACAGGTCGCGCGCCTCAATGCTGACCGCCCGCAGCCCCTGCACCGCGTTGGCGGCGGCGGCCAGTGCGGCAAGGGCGGGCGGGCTCAGCTCCACCGCATGCACTTCAGCCTGCGCCGCCAGCCGCAGCGCGAATGTTCCGGCACCGCTGAACAGGTCGGCCACGCGCCGCGCGCGCGGCATGGCGGCTGACACCAGCGCGGCAAGCGTCTCCTCCGCCGCCTCGGTCGCCTGCAGAAACACGCCCGGCGGCGGGCTGACCGCCGCCTTGCCCATTTGCAGCACGGGGTCGCGCCGCGTTATGATCGCCACGCCATGATTGGAGAGGCGTGCCAGATCATGCTCGCCCGCCAGTGCAATCAGCCGCTGCAATTCATGGGCGGCAATCCTGCCGGGGCCATGCAGGTCAATATCCATGCCCGAGCGTGTCGCAGTGACCAGAATGTCAAGCGGCTTGCCGTGGCTGGCGAGGGTTTTGGCAATGGCGCGGCTGACGCGAAGCGCGTGGGCAAGCCCCGGCGCCAGCACCGGGCAATGCGTAATTTCGACAATCTCATGCGCCCGCGCCTGCATGAACCCAACCTCATGCCCGCGAGCGTGAAAAGTCACCCGGCGGCGGCCTTCCCCATGCGCCGCCACCAGCGGCGCAACATCCGCCGTCAGACCGGCATGTGACAGCGCATCAGCAAGCAGCCCGCGTTTCCATGCGGCATAGGCGTCGTAGCGCAAGGCCTGCACGGCGCAGCCGCCGCAGACACCATAATGCTGGCAGACCGGCGCAACCCTGTCGGCGCTGGGCGCCAGCACCTCCAGCAGCCTGCCCCGCTCGCCGCCTGTCTCGGCTGATACGGTCTCGCCCGCCAGCGCATAGGGCACGAACACGCGGCCGCGCCCGCCCTGGGCCACGCCCTCGCCGCGCTGGCCGAGGCGGTCAATGATCAAAGTCTGCGTGGTCAGTTTCATCGCGCCGCGCCAACCAGAAACTCGCGGTTGCCGTCACCGCCCTCAATCGGCGAGGGGATGAGGCCCGCCACCTGCCAGCCGAGGGATTCAATCAGTTTGACCATGTCGTCGCAAATCTCTTTATGAACCGCCGCGTCGCGCACAATTCCCTTGCGGACTGCCGCGCGCCCGGCCTCAAACTGCGGCTTGACCAGCGCGATAAGCCACGCCCGCGGCGCCGCCAGCGCCAGAACCTGCGCCAGTAGCAGCTTGAGCGAGATAAAGCTTGCGTCAAATACGATGAACTGTGGCGGCCCGGCAAAATCGCCTGCGGTCAGGCTGCGCGCGTCGCGCCCTTCCATCGAAACAATGGCCGGGACTGACTGCAAGCGCGGATGCAGCTGGCCGTGTCCGACGTCAACCGCATAGACGCGCGCCGCGCCGCGCAGGGCCAGAACCTGCGAAAAGCCGCCCGTGGACGCGCCGATGTCAAGACAGGCGAGGCCGCGCGGATCATAGCCAAAATGATCCAGCGCCGCCGCCAGTTTGACGCCGCCGCGCGACACGTATGGGTGCGGCGCGCTGGCAGCAAACACCGCATCGCCCGCCAGCAGCAAGGACGCCTTGGCCACCGGCCGGCCATTGGCTGTCACCAGCCCGGCGGCAATTGCCGCCTGCGCCCGGGCGCGGCTGTCAAAAAAGCCGCGTGCCACCAGCAGCACGTCGGCACGCTGCGCATCAGGATGAATTTTGGCCAAGTGGGAAACCGCCGCTGGACTGACCGGACCATTCCGGCTCTCGCATGTCTGGCCGCCGGACGCTACGCCAGCGCGTAAAGCGCGTGGAGCGTCACAGCGCCATCCGCCCGTGCCTCGCCCCGCCCGCACAGGTCCTCCAGATGGGCGAATACCGACAGCGCCGCCGCGCCGCGCAAACGCGGGTCGAGAGCCTCATAAATGCGAGCCACAATGTCGGCGACGGTGCACGGACCTTCGCGCAGGCAATTCAGGATCGACACCTCGCGTTGCCTGCGGTGATGCGCCAGCGCGCGCACAAACCGCTGCGGCTCGTTGACAGGCCCGCCATGGCCCGGCCAGTAGACCGCCTCACTGCGCCCGCGCAGCTTGTCCAGCGAGGCCATATAGGCCGCCATGGAACCGTCCGGCGGCGCGACAATCGAGGTGGACCAGGCCATGACATGGTCACCGGAAAACAGCGCGTTCTCCTCGGGCAGCGCAAAACACAGATGATTCATCGTATGGCCGGGCGTGGCCAGCGCCCGCAATGTGTAGCCGTCGCCCTGCAGGGCCTCGCCATCCGCCATCACATGGCCGGGCAGGTAGTTTTTGTCATTGGAGGCATCGAGGGGACTTGCCTCCCCAGGCGCCAGCCCCCGCGCCGAAAAATGCGGCGCGCAGCCAAGGATGCGCGCGCCGGTCGCTGCCTGCAGCAGGCGCGATGCGGGCGAATGGTCGCGGTGTGTATGCGTGACAAGAATAGTTTCGACGGTCTCGCCCTCGAGCGCGTCAAGCAGCGTCGCGACATGCGCCGCATCTTCCGGCCCCGGATCAATCACCGCCACCCTGCCCTGCCCGACAATGTAGGTACAGGTGCCGGTAAAGGTGAACGGCCCGCCATTGGGCGCGATCAGGCGGCGCACCAGCGGCGAGACCTGCCGCAGCTCGCCGGGGGCGGCGTCAACCCGCCGGTCATAGGGGATCTCAGTATCGGGCAGGGCAAAGGACATGCAGGTTCCGGTCGCGGACGGGGCTGTAGAGCGCTGTGTATGGGCTGCATGCGGGTCTGCGCAACCCATAAAGCCGCAAGGGTTGCACGCGCGGGGCTGGCGGCGCAACTTGTGTTGCCACACGGCAGAACGCCAGAGGACTCACCCATGCCTGACCCCAAAACCCGCCCGCCCGCTCCCAGACGTGAAGACTATGCGCTCGTGCCCGCCTCGCGCGGCCCGCGCCGCGATTTTCGTATTTCCGTGGGCCTGCGCGAGGGCTGGGACAGTGAAGGCCGCGTTTTCGAT
>JANLPP010000249.1:0-10779 GCA_031367295.1 Hyphomicrobiales bacterium
CAGCGCGGTTTTGCCGGATAGTCGTTTGGTCACGTGTGTCTCTCCTGATTGTCCGTTGCCGTGTCGTGTCTGGCGCAAGGCCCGGGTGTGTGTGTTCAGGCTTTGCCGCCGCCAAAAAGTCCGTTCACCTCGGCGAAAGGCAGCTGGGTTCGTCACGATTGCGCCCATTTTCGAAATACAAAATTCCTGACAGCAGTTTACTCCGGGGTAGAGTCGCCCGCCAGCGCCTTCTCCATATGCACAATCACCCGGTCCGCCAACGCCTCGCGCCGCACCACCACAAAGCCGTGGCGGGCGTACCAGGCGATATTCTGCACCAGTTTTTCCCCCGTGTAGAGCGTCAGCCGCTTGAGGCCGCCCTGCTCCGCCATGCTCTGGGCAAACTGGAGCAACTGCCCCGCCACGCCCTTGCCTTGCGCGCGCGGCGCGGTGGCGATGCTCCAGATCAGCAGCGCGCCATTTTCCGGCACTGTCACCAGCACGCCTGCGAGGCTTGCGCCGGAACCTTCCTGCGCCCCGAAGGTTTCCTCGGCCAGCCACACCCCATGGCTTTGCAAAATATCACGGTAATCCGCCAGCAGCGGCAGCGGCGCAACGCCCAGAATGTCGCGGTTGCGCGCATAGGCCGCGCGCTGCACCTGCTCGATTGCGGCCAGATCGTCCGGCACAGCCCGGCGCAGGCGGACGCGCAGCGGCAGGCGCGGCCCGCTCACGACGAGCCGACGCCGTTCATCTGCGACAGCGAGGTTTTCTGCTGCCCCGCCGCGTTAAAATTATCCGGCGCCAGCCAGCGCTCAAACACCGCCTTGCGGGCCGGCCATTCGGTGTCGAGCATGGAATACCAGGCCGTGTCGCGGTTGCGGCCTTTGACAACGAGATGCTGGCGGAACACGCCCTCAAAGGTGAAGCCGAAGCGCAATGCGGCGAATTTTGAGGGATCGTTGAGGTCGTTGCATTTCCACTCGAAACGGCGGTAGCCGAGCTCGTCGAAAATACTGCGCGCCGCCAGATAAATGGCCTCAGTCGCCATTGGCGTTTTTTGCATCGCAGGCGAATAGAAGATATGGCCAACCTCGATGACGCCCATCGCCGGGCGGATTTCCATGAGCGTGAGACAGCCAAGCGCCCGCCCGCTGCTTTGATCAATAACCGCATAGTAATACGGGTCCCTCAACGCGGCGCGGGAGGCAAGCCAGGCGGTGAGCGCAGCCTGCGTCTCAAACGGCCCATAGGGCAGATAATCCCAGATGTGGTCTGCACCTTTCACAGCGTCCCACAGGCTGGCGGCATGGCGGGCGGGGTCGAGTTTTTCCAGCCGCGCAAAGCGGCCCTGCGCGGTCGCACCGGATGGCACGGGCCGCTCGCTCCAGCCCGGCACGGCGGCACCGAGATTAATGTCTGTTGTCACTGTTCCCCCTGACCAAACGGACGCATTGCGCTCCCTAGTGATTATCGCGCGGCACCCCCATGGTTTGCGCGACACGCTGATACTTGATGGCGGGTTTGAGCACTGCGCCCTCGTCATGCTGGGCGATCATCGAGCGCTGGATTTCCTGCCAGGGCGTCTGGCTTTGCGGAAACTTGAAGCCGCCACTCTTGACCAGCGCGGCGCGCCGCTCGCTGAGCTCGGCATCAGCAATCAGGATGTCCGCCGTGCGCGTGTTGAGATCGATGCGCACCCGGTCGCCAGTCTTCAGCAGGGCGAGGCCGCCCATGGCGGCCGCTTCCGGCGAGGCATTCAGGATCGAGGGCGAGCCGGAGGTGCCGGACTGGCGGCCATCGCCGATGCAGGGCAGTGCTGTGATGCCTTTTTTGATCAGCGCGGCTGGCGGCTGCATATTCACCACTTCCGCGCCGCCGGGATAGCCGAGCGGTCCCGTGCCGCGGATAAACAGCATGCAATGCTCGTCGATCTTCAGCTTCGGGTCATCAATGCGGTGGTGATAATCCTCCGGCCCTTCAAACACGATGGCGCGTCCCTCGAAAGCATTGGGGTCTTTGGGATTGCTGAGATAGCGCTGGCGGAACTCCTGCGAGATGACGCTGGTTTTCATGATGGCGTTGTGGAAGAGATTGCCCTTCAGCACAATAAAACCCGCGTCCTGCACCATCGGCTTGCTGATGGGCCAGATCACGTCAGCATCGAGGCTCTCGCGGCCCTTGCAGTTCTCGCCCATGGTCTTGCCATTGACGGTCAGAGCGTCGGTGTGGATCAGCTTTTTCTTCATCAGTTCGTTGACCACGGCGGGCACGCCGCCAGCGCGGTGATACTCTTCGCCAAGGTATTTGCCGGCCGGCTGCACGTTGACGATCAGCGGCACCTTGTGGCCGATGGTCTCGAACTCCTCGACCACCAGCGGCACGCCGATATGGCGGGCGATGGCGATAAAATGGATGGTGGCGTTGGTCGAGCCGCCAATGGCGCTGTTGACGACGATAGCGTTTTCCAGCGCCTTGCGCGTGATGATGTCGGAGGGTTTCAGGTCTTCCCACACCATGTCAACGATGCGCTTGCCGGTTTCATAAGCGATCTGGCCGCGCTCGCGGTAGGGCGCGGGGATCGCGGCGCAGCCGGGCAGCGACATGCCCAGCGCCTCGGCGATGGAGTTCATGGTGGAGGCGGTGCCCATGGTGTTGCAATGGCCGACCGAGGGGGCGGAGGAGGTGACGATCTCCATGAACTCTTCATAATTGATCTTGCCCGAAGCGAGATCCTCGCGTGATTTCCAGACGATCGTGCCCGACCCGGTGCGCTCGCCCTTGTGCCAGCCGTTGAGCATCGGCCCGCCCGACAGCACGATGGCGGGAATGTTGACGGTGCAGGCGGCCATCAGCAGCGCGGGTGTAGTCTTGTCGCAGCCCGTGGTAAGCACCACGCCGTCAATCGGGTAGCCGTAGAGCGTCTCGACGAGGCCGAGATAGGCAAGGTTGCGGTCGAGCGCGGCTGTGGGGCGCTTGCTGGTTTCCTGAATCGGATGCACCGGAAACTCGAAACAGATGCCGCCTGCCGCCACTATGCCCTCGCGCGTGCGCTTGGCCAGTTCAATGTGGTGGCGGTTGCAGGGCGACAGGTCGGAGCCGGTCTGGGCGATGCCGATGATCGGCTTGCCCGAGCGGAGTTCACCGGGCGTCAGCCCATAGTTGAGCTGGCGCTCGATATAGAGCGCGGTCATGCCGGGGTTATCGGGGTTGTCGTACCACTGCTTCGAGCGCAGGGCGATTGTTTTGGGCGGGGCGGCCTTTGCAGCACCTTTGGCCTTGGCTGCGCCGGTTTTTACGCCGCCGGTTTTGTCTGTACCCTTGCCCGCCATAACATCCTCCGCAAAGCCAGCTTTCGTCTTTGCGCTAGAATGCTACCGGCGGCGGCAGAAATCAATTTATTTTGACGCAGGGCAGCAAATCAGGTCGGCAAAGCGACCAGAAAGGCAATTACAGCGAGGGTTCCAAGTCCGGTGCGCACCGCGTGCAGTTTGTTCCAGCGCGCCAGAAGGCGGCGCGTCTCATCGCCAGCTTCAGCAGGATCGGTCGCCATCAAAATGTGGTTGAGCGGAAAAATGCCAAACACCGTCCAAGGCCAGTTCGCCACAATCAGCAGCGCGCCCGCAGCAAAGGCGGGCTGCCGGGTTTGCCACGCCGCGATGAGGCCAAGGATGCAGCCGACGATGGCCAGCGTAGCCTGCATCGTGTAGCCGCGTTTGTAAGACGGTTTCCACTGGGTCAGCAGAGCTTTGGTGTCGAGAAGCATCCGGGCTGGCTGCTCGGCGAAATTTATGTAGAAAGCCGCGCCCGTAAACAGGGCCGCAACCATGAGGGCGAGGTGACCGGCAAGCATCGGCATGTCCCGGTGGCGGGGTTCGTCCGGCCTGAATTATCGCGCCGCCGCGTTTTGATCAATCCCTCCGCCGCTGCCGGTCAGCGTCATGCCGCCGCAATAACGCGAAATTTCATTGCAGTCGCTCAAAATCCAGCGGCCCGACTGCCCTCATCCGTCCCTTCCGGACACCTTCTCCCGCAGGCGGGAGAAGGGATCAAAGGCACCGCATCCCGCTCACACACCCTCAAAATGATCCAGCGTCAAAAACCGCACGTCTTCCGACGCCGCCGCCCGGAACACGCCCTGCGCCTTGCTGATGTAATTGGCCAGCGCGGCAAAATGCCAGGCTTCATTGTCGGTTGCGGTCAGGCGCGCGTCCAGCAGTTTGCGCACGCCATGGCATTCGCCGTAGCTGTGCATGTTCTGCGCGTGGCGGCGCAGGTGCTGGGGCACGGAGGTGTCGTTCCAGGCCCAGGTCCAGCTCCAGTCCGCATAGCTGAGGGCACCGATGACCTGATAATTGGCCCGGGCAACAAACTTGCCACGGAAGCTGAAGGCGATGGAGCCAGCCTCCTCGTCGCAAATCCAGCTGTCGGCTTTTTCGCGCCCGATGATTTTGAGGTTGGCATCAACGCGCGCGTGAAAACGCTCCATTGCGGCATTCATCACCGCCGGATAGCTCGGGAACAGTCCCGGATTGAAGGCCTGAACCTCCGCCAAAAAAACATCCGCCGCTGGCGCGCGCAGCGCCAATTCTGCCAAAGCCATGATATGTGTCCTCCCCGACAAATTCTCTTGCCAACCCGATCCTTATGGAGCGGTCCCGCCTGCTCCATCCGGCAAGTTTGGCCAACATCACGTAAGGTGAAGTGAAGGAACGAGGTAAACGATGCTCAAGGTTGTTGAAGCGTTTAAAAGATTGGGAGAAGAGAACGCATTCGCCGTTCTCGCCCGCGCTACGGAACTGGCGCGCCAGGGTCGCGACATCATCAACCTCGGCATTGGCCAGCCGGATTTTGCGACGCCCGCCCACATAGTCGAGGCGGCGGTCAAGGCGCTGCGGGACGGCCACCATGGCTATACGCCCGCCACCGGCATTTTGCCGTTGCGCGAGGCGGTGGCGGCGGACTTGCACAAGCGGCTGGGCGTCGAGGTCTCGCCCGAACTGGTGATGATCGTGCCGGGCGGCAAGGTCACCATGTATATGGCGATTCTGATGTTCGGCGAGCCGGGAGCGGACATTCTCTATCCCGATCCGGGTTTTCCGATCTACCGCTCGATGATTGAATACACGGGCGCGCGCGCCGTGCCGGTGCCGGTGCGCGAGGAAAACGGCTTTGCCTTCTCGGCTGCCGAGACGCTGGCGCTGATCACCCCGCAGACGCGGCTGCTGATCCTCAATTCGCCTGCCAACCCGACCGGCGGGGTCACTCCAAAGGCCGAGATTGACGCGCTGGTCCATGGCCTCGCGAAGTTCCCGGATGTGGCGATCCTGTCCGACGAGATCTATGGCCAGATGACCTATGACGGGCTGGCGCACCAGACTCTGCTCGCCTATCCGGAAATCCGCGAGCGGCTGATCCTGCTCGACGGCTGGTCAAAAACCTATGCGATGACTGGCTGGCGGCTCGGTTATTCGGTGTGGCCCAAAGCGCTGTATGAGAACGCCCGCAAACTGGCGGTCAACTCGTTTTCCTGCACCAATGCGCCGGCCCAATGGGCGGGGCTGGCGGCGCTGACCGGCCCGCAGGACGCGGCGCACGCCATGGTGGCGGAATTTGACCGGCGGCGGCGCGTGGTGGTGGACGGGCTCAACGCGTTGCCCGGCGTCTCCTGCGCCTCGCCCAAGGGCGCATTCTACGCCTTTCCCAACGTGGCGAAAACCGGCTGGAAGGCCAAACGGCTGGCCTCCGCCCTGCTGGAGACTGCGGGCGTCGCCACCATTGGCGGGCCGGACTTCGGCGTTTATGGCGAAGGCTATATCCGCCTGTCCTATGCCAATTCGACAGAAAATATCGTCAAGGCGCTGGCACGCATGCGGGCGTTTCTGGAGGCGACGCGGCCGGAGTGACAGAGGGCTGCCTGAGGCCTTGCCACAAAGGTGCAGTGTGATACAGACTTCACGCACTGTCCTGTCGTTTTCTGCCTGCGTTCAACCTTCTGGAACACTCATGCGCCTGTCTCTTGCTGTTGTTGTCTGGGTTCTGGCCTATGCGCCTGTTGCTGTTGCGCAGGCCGTTCCCTCGGCATCCGCGCTTGCCTGCGACACCAAAAAGCTTGGCGCCAAGGACCTTGCCGATTGCCTGCGGCTGGCCTCGGACAAGAGCGAGCGCGACCTAGCCACAACATTTGAGGCGGTGGGCAAGGGTATCGACGGACGGGCCGGTTTGCAGGGTGGCCAGAAAGCCCGCTGGAAGCGCTCGCTTAACGACGCACAGGCCCTGTGGCTGCGCTACCGCGACGCCGACTGTCAGGATGTGTCACCATTTGAGGCGGGTATCGGCAAGACCGGTGGCGACACGCGCCTGTCCTGCATCATTGACCAGAATGACCGGCGGATGGCGGAAATACGGGCACGTTATCCGTGAGGACTCAATTCCCCGACAGCACCACCTGCACGGGTTTCTCTTCCTTGCCGGTGACGGTTACCTCGTCGTAAAACGCGCCGCCGTCCTGAAAATACTTGCTGCTGTGCTGGTATTGCAGCTGGGTGGCCACATAATAGTGGCCTGCGCTGACATTCTCGAAAAAGAATCTGCCGTTTGACTCAGCCTTGGTCTGGCGCAGCAGTTTGGCATATTCAGGATCGGCCGGGTCCTGTTGCGGCGCAAAAATGCCGCCAGCGAATTTCTTGCCTTGATACAGACGGGCGAAACGCTCCTGCGCATAGGGCGTGACCGGGATCAGCCGGACGATTTCGCCTGCTGCGTCCACTGTCATTCCGTCCTTGCGGCGCAGGAAGGCGTGGCCGCTAATGGTGGACTCGCCCTTTTTGTTGATGAAGGCGGCAGCGGCGGGATCAAATGCGGTCGTTTGCTTCCCGGCAGGCTCCCCGCCCATCGACTGGCAGGCGGCGAGCGCCACAGACAGGCAAAGAACCAAAGCAAACTGACGCATGACTCAACCCCGCGCAAAACTGCGTCATTGCGAGCACAGCGAAGCAATCCAGTGGCCCCATGCGCTGCTCTGGATTGCTGCGCTGCGCTCGCAATAACGGAGTTGAAAGTGCCGCGTCTTCCCGCAAAGATCAAGAGCGGTAATCACCATTGATCTCGACATAGTCTTTGGTGAGGTCACAGGTCCAGACAGTGGCCCGGCCCTTGCCGATGCCAAGGTCGACCAGAATGTCGATATTGGGGTTTTTCATATAGGCTGACACCGCCGCCTCGTCATAGGCAGGATCGCGCAGGCCCTTGTGGGCGACGCGGATGCCGCCAAAGGAAATCGCCAGCCTGTCGCGCTCGGCTTTTTCGCCCGCCTTGCCAACAGCCGCAACAATACGGCCCCAGTTGGCGTCCTCGCCCGCCAGCGCTGTCTTGACCAGCGGCGAATTGGCGATGGACAGGGCAACGATTCTGGCAGCCTTGGCCGAGGCCGCGCCGGTGACGGTAATGCCGACGAATTTGCGCGCCCCCTCGCCGTCGCGCACCACCTGATGCGCAAGCTCCAGCAACAGGCCGTTGAGTGCCCGCCTGAAATCGCCAAGCCGGCGGTCGGAGCCTTCGGTAATCTTTGGCGCGCCGCGCCTGGCGGCAGCGCCCGTGGCAAACAGCATCAGCGTGTCGGATGTGGAGGTGTCACTATCCACAGTTATGCAGTTGAATGAAGGCTGCACGCCCCTGGCCAGCATGGCTTGCAAGGCGGGCGCGGCAATGGGCGCGTCGGTGAAAACGAAAGACAGCATGGTCGCCATGTCGGGCGCGATCATGCCCGCGCCCTTGGCAATGCCATTGATGGTCACCTCGACGCCGCCAAGCTGCGCCGTGGCGGTGGCCAGCTTTGGATAGGTGTCGGTGGTCATGATGGCGCGCGCGGCGTCCATGATGCGGCCCGGCTGCGCCTCGTGGGCCAGCTTTGCCAGCACGCCGTCAAATTTGGAGGCCTCCAGCGGCTCGCCGATGACACCGGTTGAGGCGAGGAAAATCTCGCCCCTGGGCGCGCCAGTGGCTTTTGCAGCAATATCCGCTGTCAGGGTGACGCTGCTGACGCCGGTTTTGCCGGTAAAGGCATTGGCATTCCCCGAATTGACAACCAGCGCCCGCGCCTTGCCGCCAGCAAGCCTGGCGCGGCACCAGTCCACCGGGGCCGACGGGCATTTGGACCTGGTGAAGACTCCGGCGACCTGGGTGCCTTTGTCAAACACCGCCAGCAGCACGTCGGTGCGGCCCTTGTAGCGGATGCCCGCCTCGCCGGTGGCAAAACGCACGCCGTCAATATCCGGCATGGCCGGATATGACTTTGGCGCAAGCGGGGAGATGGCAGCGGGCTTGCCCATTTTGATTGTCCGTAGAACGGCCCGGGTTCTCACAGTAGCTTTCGGCCAAGGACCAATATTGCGCCGTTAGCGTCCCCCTCCCCCTTGTGGGGAGGGGACAGGGGTGGGGGTCGCGTGATTGTGCCGGAGACTCGTCGACCCCCACCCCAGCCATTCGTCGCTCCGCTCCTCTACCCCACAAGGGGGAGGGGAGTACCAATGCCCTACTGCTTCGGCGCAACCGGCAGCTCCGTCACGGGAACTGGTGGCGCGGCGTCCATGCGCTCGATCTTGACGCCTTCGCGCAGCTTCAGAATGAGGTCGCTCTGCGATTTGCGGGCGACATACTGGCTGATCTGGTCCTTGACCGCGTCAAAGGCCGGAAAGGGTTTTGTCCGCTTTTCCTCAACCCGGATGATGTGCCAGCCGAACTGGCTCTTGACCGGCTCGGAAATCTTGCCAACGTCGAGCTTGAAGGCAACTTCGGAAAACTCCGGCACCATCTTTTCCCGGGAGAAAAAGCCGAGATCGCCGCCCTCGGAGCCGGTATCCTTCGACAGCTCGGTCGCCAGCTTGGCAAACTCCTCGCCGGCCTGCAAGCGCTTCAGCGCCGCCCTGGCCTCGTCCTCGGTCGGCAGCAGAATGTGGCGGGCATGGATTTCCGGCTCGGATTTCTGCTTGGCGGCGGCCTCGTCATAAACCTTCTTCATCGCCTCTTCGGTCACTGCCGCCTTGGTCGATGTGGACAGCATCGACTCCATCAGCGCCTTGTCGCGGAAATAGGCGAGCTTTTTGGCAAATTCGGCACCCTCTCCGAACTTGTCCTTTTCCGCCTGCTTTGCCACGATCTTGAGGTCGGTGAGGTAGTCAACAATATAGGTGTCGCGCGCCGGGCCCTGCATATCCTTGGGCAGCGTCGAGCCAAGATCGTCAATGGCGATCTGCAAATCCTCGTCGGTGATGTCTACGCCATCGACCTTGGCGAAAACTTTGGCTGAGAGCGGGGAGGCGGCCAGCAGGCCAAAGGACAGCGCGGCGGCGAGGGTCAGGAATGCGGGGGGGTTGGTGATCGGCATGGTCGGCTGGCTTCCGTCAGTGGCGTGTTGGTTGGGGCTGTGTAGCCATGTTGGCAAGCGACGTCCACTGGGATGCGCGGTTACAGGTTGATGAGCGCTGCCCTTAACCTGTGGGTGCACAGTACTCGACTCCCTCTCAAAGCGTCATAAATTTCAAAGGGATGAGCGGCAGTTTTGACGAGAAGAGGTATTTGAGGAAGACGATTGACTGGCGTAAATCGGCTGCGGCGAAGATTTTTCGCAGGCTGGACAGGCCGAGGGCGCACAGCGACCATGCCGGGCGGCCATGTTTTTTTAGCGGAACTGGTTTGAGCCGCGCGGCGGTCACGCCGGTCTTCACGCACAGCGCGAGGGCGATGGCCAGCACGGCCAGCAGCGTCGATAATTTGTCGTGATCGGTGATGTGCGTGTCCTCCATGTTGAAGCCGCTGGTTTTGAGATTGGCGAACATGGATTCAATCGTCCAGCGGCAACGGTATCTGGCCAGCGCGCGACGTGGATTGCCGGAACAGGCCAGCGCCAGCAGCTCGCCGGTCGGCAGGCGCAGGATCACCAGCCGCACTGCGGGCGATTGCGGACCGGCGTTGTCTCCAAGTCTGCACCAGCCTTTGACGATCATTTTTCCGCCGCGCGGCAAGTGGCGCGCTATGTCCTTGACCATCCATGCCGCATAACCGCCGCGCGCGGCATGCTGGTTCTCGCGAAGCCGCAGGATGAAAGGGATTTCACGGCTTTTCAGATAGGCCATCCACTTGTCGCCGATGAACTCGCGGTCGCCCAGCAGCGAAGCGATTTTCAAATCTGGAAATGCCGCGTGCAGACGGTCAAGCAGGCAAATGCGCGTCTGCGTGTTGGAGTTTCCCGCCGACGGCAGCAGCGTCCAGATCAGCGGAATGCCCATGCCTTTCCACATCACCGAAATCATCAGAATGTTGATCGGCGTCTTGCCAAAATCCCAGTTGGTGCGGTCAATCGCCAGCATCCAGGGTTTGCCTGCCAGTCCAAGCAGGTCGACAACCACCCGCGCGGCCATGGTGCCGTCCAGCTTCACATGCTGGAAGAACCGGTAAAACCGCCGCCGCACGGAATTTGTCTGAGCCGCGCTCGAGACGCAGGCCGCCAGCCGCCACAGACAGACCGAGCCCTGCCGCATAATCAGAAAAGCCAGCCAGCCCAGGGTTTCCTGTCTTGTCGCCGACAGTGAAATATGTTTGCGTGCCGCCTCGAATAAGGCGTTCGCGAAAGTATCTTGCATCAAAGCGATCCTTAGTTTGCCGACCAAGAATCGCTTTTGTGAATCTTCTCAACGCCTTATTCAACTGCGTCCAGTACCGTGCGAGAGTATCTTAATTTCGCACTTGCAATAGTTGCGCAGGGCGATAACTTGGTTGTGTGTCAGCCGATACACAACCAAA
>JANLPP010000276.1:0-2605 GCA_031367295.1 Hyphomicrobiales bacterium
CCAAATATTCCTGTGCAAAGTGCGCGCATAGTCACGTTTATGGTTTGTTCGGAGAACCTTTGCTGCTATCGTCGCCTTAGGTAAGCTCGCAAAGAGCAGCCGAAGTTTTAGCCGCAAATTCAAGAGCGCCCCATGGCTAGATGCACAGCACCGGTAAAAGGCCATCACTCAGCGAGCGCTGAAGCGGCCTGCCCTGCATGCCGTGGCCGTGGCCGCTATAGTGGCTACGGATACTCGTCACCGTCCTATCCCTCCTATCTCTCGTCGGGGAGCAGCGGCAGCAGCGGAGGTGGCCGGAGCAGTGGTGGCTCCAGCCGCAGCACCAAGCCACGCTGGTCGGGAGCCGGTTCGTCTCAGTTGTACACGCCTGAGGAAGTGCGGGCGCTGACGCCAATTCGCGACACCGTCGAGAAGCGAGCGTCCCTGCCTGATCTTCGGCACATCTTTCTGTGCCACGCGTGGGACGACCGGCAGGGGGTCGCTAAAGAGCTGCACGATCTGCTTGTGGCACGTGGTGTCTCGGTCTGGTTCAGTGAGAATGACATTGGCCTCGGCGAGCCGTTTCTCCGCGCTATCGACAAGGGTTTGGCGAAGTCGCGGATCGGGATCGTGCTGGTGACTCCTGCTCTGCTGAAGCGCCTCCCAGCAGCGGGCGTCGCAGACAAGGAGCTTTCGGTACTCCTAGCGCGTGATCAGCTCGTTCCCATCGTGCATAACACGACGTACGCAGCACTCCGCGAAGTCAGCCCCATGCTCGCCTCCCGAAACGGCCTAGAAACTGTCGAAATGCCGATGGCTGACGTCGCGGCCAAGCTCGCCGAGCTGGTTGCCGCCTAAAAATCAACGTATTCGACGAGCAGCGCCTGAATCAGTTTGTCGCACGGTAGATGGCCGCAGCCGACACTCCATAGGATCGCGCAAGGTCGGCAACCGGTTCACCGTCTTTCCGCCTGCGCCGCGCCTCCTGCTTCTGCGCTACCGTCATTTTCGGCGGTCGCCCCATGTGCTGGCCCCGCACCTTGGCGCGTTCGCGGCCTTCACTGGTGCGGGCGCGGATCAAGTCGCGCTCGAACTCCGCAAGCCCGCCCAAAACCGTGAGCATCAACCGGCCATGCGCGGTCGTCGCGTCCGCCCATGTGTCGGCCAGCGATTTGAATCCGGCCTCGCGTTCGGCAATCGTGGCAAGACTGTTGAGAAGATGGCGCGTCGATCTCGCCAGCCGGTCAAGGCGCGTCACCATCAACGCGTCGCCAGCTTCAAGCGCGCCAAAGGCTCGCCCCAATTCGCGGCGGTCGGCCTTGGCTCCGCTGGCGGTTTCCCGAAACACGTCCTCGGCTCCGGCGGCGCGCAATTGCGTCGCCTGAGCGTTGTCGCTCAGGCCGTCTGTCGAAACGCGCGCGTAGCCGAAAATCATGACAAGCTTTTGAGTGCCGAATTACCCATGCGCGAGACTCATTTCGATGCGGTCGGTCATCGCGTAAGGATCGATTTCAAGACGGAGTTTGTCCACCATGGCGGTAGGCACTTTGCGCCGTGCAACCATCCGCATTTCCAGAAACCCGAATGCTTCGAGCTTGCCAAGTGTCCGCAAAAGGTTTGGTTCGGCGCGATTGGTGAGCCGCGCGAGTTCCGCCACTGATTGAGGTTTGGTGTCGCGGATGGTGCGCAACAGGCTGCGGTTCTCTGGTGTTAGCAGGCGTATCAACGCCTCGGCGGATTCCATGCTAGGCAACGCCGCATCGCGAGGCGCAGCGATCTCTCCGCGCGCAACAGCCCGCATTTCTGTTTCGAGTGCCTTCATGTTTTGCATCTTCATGGTTTTTTCCTTTTCGATGTCTCGCTTGTTCCGATGACCGTATCGCCAATGCCCTGCGCGGCCAGAACGCGCCGCACCTCGCCAAAAAAATCCGCTAGCAGCTGGTCGGCTGTCGTGAACCCATACGGCCTGCCGAGGTCATCTTCGGTTCTGTGCCAATGGTCGCGCTCTGCACCGCGTTTTTGAAAACGCGCGCCCATGGCGGAAACGCTGTGGGCATTGTCGAACCCGATCAGCCGCACTCCTTCGGGGTTGTGCAGCGTGAACGAATACCCCAATCCATGCGGCCTCTCAGGTGTCGGCGGGACACGCATAATCTCGAATTTGAGCCAGTAGCCCTGTTCGAGATGATGAATGCGTCCATTGAAAGCCAACAGATATTCAAGCGTATGTTCGTCCGTAATTTTCAGCCCCCATACAATCCTTATCATGATATGATAGAATACGCCATAAGACACGTACAAGCATTATATTTCGCAGCTGATTTTTGCACAGAGAAAAAGGTTTGATTTCAGCGGTCCAGGTTTTGTGCAAAAGTCTTATTTTTTGACAGCCGCCCGCGCTGGCGCCGGGGCCATTGCCTGCGCTACAGTTTGGCGGGTTTCGAGGAGCGTCGATGAACGAGCTTATCAGCAAGAGCGCGGTTGAAATTGTCGATGGCCTCAAGCGCGGTGATTTCTCGCCGCTTGAACTGCTGGACGCGCTGGAGGCGCGCATCGGTGCCGTTGACGGCAGGGTCAACGCCTTGCCGACCCTGTGTTTTGAGCGCGCCCGCATGCAGGCGCGGGC
>JANLPP010000294.1:0-14419 GCA_031367295.1 Hyphomicrobiales bacterium
GCCGCCTGTGTAGAACTCGCGCGCCTTGAAGGATTTTCCGGGGATCGTTTCGGCAACCGTGATGCGGTTGCAGCTTTCGATAACCGGAATGTACCACATTTTCAGCGACGGGTTATACGAGGTCGGCGGCCAGTTCTTGCCACCCATGTTACCGGGGCAAATGTCGGCGATCTTGTTTTCGCGCGATGGCGTCGCCGCCGCATTGTACTTCTGCTGGCCGCCCTTGGGATCATAGTCGAGCGGGCGGCCGCTCTCCGGGTCAAGGCCCTTGGTCCAGTTCAGCTGCTTGACGAACTGGGTGCCCCAGATGAAGGCGCCGGTGTCGCGGTCATTGGCATAGGCAAAACCGTTGCGGTCTGCGGTCATCGCCATCTTGCGCGGCTTGCCGCCGACCGAGGCGTCCACCATCACATTCTCGGACACGCTGTCATAATCATAGGGATCGTTTGGCGTGTGCTGGTAATGCCACTTGATCTTGCCGGTGTCGGCGTCAAGCGCAAGACTCGAGTCGGTGTAGAGGTTGTCGCCCGGGCGGTAGGCATTGTCCCAGTCCGGGCCAGGATTGCCGACACCCCAGATCAGCGTGTTCGAAGCGGGATCATACGTGCCGGTCACCCAGGTCGAGCCGCCGCCATTGGCGGCCGCGTTATAGCTGTCTTTCCAGGTCTCGATGCCTGCCTCGCCCTTGGCCGGGATCGTGTAGGTGCGCCAGACTTCTTTCTGGGTCTTCAGGTCGGTCGCGGCGATCCAGCCGCGGATGCCATATTCCGCACCCGACACGCCGGTGATTGCAAGGTCTTTCACAACAAGCGGCGCAGCTGTCACGACTTCGCCCTTGTCCGGGTCGGCGACTTTCCTCTGCCAGGCGATTTCGCCGGTTTCCTTGTTGGTGCCGACCAGACGGCCGTCCAGCGTATGCGAGATGACGAGATCGCCCCACAGCGCGACGCCGCGGTTATCGACGCCGCAGCAGGCGACAGCGCCGGCCCAGTCGTGATCCGTCTTCGGGTCCATCTTCCAGATCAGCGCGCCCTTGCCGCCCTTTGCGTCAATCTTGTAAACTGAGCCCCAGCCGTCGGTGACGTAAAGAACGCCGTTCTCGGCCAGCGGTGTGCCCTCAAGCCCGCCGTGGGACCAGATGCCGCCACCCTCAATGCCGCCCAGATGCATGGTCCATGCAACCTTCAGACCCTTGACCGAGGCGGCGTTGATTTCATTCAGCGGCGAGAAGCGGTGGCCGGAATAATTCTTGTGGTGATGAATCCAGTTGCCCTTTTCGGCATCCGCGTTGAGCAGCCGCTCCTGCGTGACTGTATCTGCCGCGCGCGCCGGCGCGCCAGCCGCGAATGCGCCCAATGCCCCCAGCGCCAGGCCTGACAACAGTACTTTTTTCAAATGCGTCATGGTTTCCTCCGTGTCCGTCACCCTCGTTGCGGGATGATAGTTGAATGTCGAGTGTGATTGGGCTGATAGCCGGGCGTGCCTGTCAAGCGTTTTGGGAACCTCGCGATAACAGGATAAAATCAGCAGCCGGGCCTGCCGGGTCGCCGCGTTCTACGACGAAAGCATGAGTATAGTGCACACAAAATTTTTGTCTTGCAAGCGCTATTTAGAATGCCGTATTTCGTATTCCGAGTACAAACGCCGCCGCATGAGGTTGCGGACACGCTGGGGCATTGAAGGCACCCGGGGCGCGCGGCGCTGGCAAAGCTTATTCGAAAACAGGGGCGGGTCAATGCCTGCCGCTGCTGGAATACAAGGCAAGACAGTTTAGTCGTGAACGGGCAGCGCATATGCCCGTGCCACAACACAGGAGCCGCCACGATGGATCGCAATGCCCTGAACCCGCAGGCACCCGGATCACTTTACAGCACGCTCAAGCTGACGGCCGGGCGCTGGGCGGATCGTCCGGCCTATGGCGTGCCGCCAAAGCCCGACCGTGCCTATTATCCGCATGGCGTCACCTTCACCTGGAGCCAGACACTGGCGCATGTGGAGCGCCTGAAAGCTGTCTACGCCCGCTCCGGTTATGGCCTTGGCCATCGCGTCGCGATATTGTTTGCGCAGCGCCCGGAATTCATTTTTCATTTTTATGCGCTGAACGCGCTCGGCTGCAGCGTGGTGCCGCTTAATCCTGACTATCTGTTTGATGAAATCCGCTATGTGGTTGAACACTCGGAAGCCTGTCTCGCCATTGCCACGGACTCCCGGCTGGCCGAGGTGCGGCGCGTGGCGCAGTCGGTCGGCGGCGGACTGGAGGTTGTGTCGCTTGAAGATTTTCCGCAGCATCTTCCTGAACCACCGCGTGCTGACGGGCCTGCGCCTGACGGTCGCACCGAGGCTGCGCTGCTCTACACATCCGGCACTACCGGCCAGCCCAAAGGCTGCATTCTCACCAACGATTATTTCCACACTTTCGGTGACTGGTATCTGGGCATGGGCGGGCGCATCGCCATGCGCGAGGGAGTGGAGCGCATGTACAATCCGCTGCCGCTGCACCACGCCAACTGCCTGTCGATTTCGCTGCCGGCCATGCTGATCAGTGGCGGCGCGCTGTATTTTCCCGACCGCTTTCACGCCTCGACCTGGTGGCGGGATCTGGTCGCCTGCGAGATCACCTGCCTGCACTATCAGGGCGTCATCCCGAATATTCTGCTGAAGCTGCCGCCAGTCGAGGACGAGTCGCGGCACAAGGTGCGCTTCGGCTTTGGCTCGGGCGTTGACCCGAAGCAGCACCGCCTGTTTGAGGATCGTTTTGGGTTGCCGCTGGTGGAGCTGTGGGCGATGACCGAGACCGGTCGCATCATGAGCGACAACCACGAGCCGCGCGCCATTGACACGCGCGCCATCGGGCGTTCGGTCGAGGGGCTGGAGGTGAAGATTGTTGATGATTATGGCAAGGACGCGCCCGACGCTCAGCCCGGCGAGCTGCTGATCCGCCATAGCGCCACCGACCCGCGCAAAGGATTTTTCTCCGGCTATCTCAAAAATGAGCAGGCGACGGAGGACTCGTGGAAAGGCGGCTGGTTCCACACCGGCGATGTGGCGGTGCGCGATGCTGCGGGCATGTTCTATTTCGTTGATCGCGCCAAAAACATTATCCGCCGCTCGGGCGAGAATATCGCCGCCGCCGAAATTGACGCGGTGCTGATCGAGCATCCCAAGGTCAGGCAGGCTGCGGCACTCGCGGTGAAGGACGAGATGCGCGAGGAAGAAGTGCTGGTCTGCATCGTGCCGCAGGACGGCGTCGAAAAAACCGAGGCGCTGGCGCATGAGCTGTTCAGATGGTGCGCCGAGCGCCTCGCCTATTTCAAGACGCCGGGCTGGCTGATCTGGCGCGACAGCCTGCCGCTGACAACCTCGCAGCGCCTGCACAAGATCCAGATTTTTCCCAAAGGTGCCGATCCTCGCGAAGAGCCCGGGATTATTGACATGCGCGCGCTGAAAAAGGCGCCGGGGAAAGCGTCGCACGCTACGAAATAAAACACGCGCGTTGGAACTTTTGCAACACCTGACAGGAAAGCAACCGCCATGATCCTCTCCCCCGACTGCGCCGCCGGCGTCATCGCCCGCCTCCTTCGCGCGCGAGGAGTCGACCGGATATTCGGCCTGTGCGGCGGCCACATCATGCCGATGTGGATGCGCGCCGATGCCGAGGGCATCCGCATCATCGACACGCGCGACGAGCGCGCCGCCGTGCATATGGCGCAGGCGCATGCCGAGATCACCGGCGGCCTTGGCGTCGCCATGGTCACCGCCGGGCCGGCCCTGACCAACGCCATGACCGGCATCGCCAACGCCCATGTGTCGCGCGTGCCGCTGCTGATATTGGGCGGCACTCCCCCGCGCCCGCAGGAGAACCGCGGCGCGCTGCAGGACATGGACCACACGCAGCTGGTCCGCTCGGTGACGCGCTACGCCCGCACCATCCGCGACCCTGATTCTGTGCTGCGCGAACTTGACGACGCCATCGCCCGCGCCTTTGGCGAGGGCGGCGAGCCGGGGCCGGTGTTCATCGAATTCGCCACTGACACGTTGCGCGCACTTGTGCCGAAGGCCATCCAGATGGAGGAGCATTTCCGTCCCAAGCCGCGCGTCGTGCTGATGCCCGCGCCCGATCAGGTCAAGGCGGCAGTAGACCTGCTGTGGTCCGCTAAAAGACCGCTGGTGATCAGCGGGCGCGGCGCGCAGAAGGCCGGGCCGGAGCTGATCCGCTTTCTTGACCGTCTTGGCGCGGCCTATCTCGATACTGGCGAATCGCGCGGCATTGTGCCCGATGATCACCCCAGCGTCGTTGCCGCCACGCGCGGCGCGATCATGGGCGACGCCGACGTGGTGCTGACAATTGGCCGCAAGCTGGATTTCCAGGTCGCCTTCGGCTCGCCCGGCGTGTTCGGCAAGGCGCAGTTCATCCGCATCGGCGACACCGGCGCCGAGCTGCGCGACAACCGGCGCGGCGCGGTCGAGATTCTGGCGACGCCGGCCGAAACGCTGAAGGCGATGACGGAGCTGGCCGGCAACCGCAAATCCAGCGTCGATCCAAAATGGATCGGCGGCTACCGCGCCAAGCATGTCGAGCGCGCCGCAAAACTCAAGGCGTCGCTCGCCACGGCGCCGCCCGGCAAGGACGGCAAAATGCATCCCAACCGCATGCTCGCCGCCTTGCAGCCGCATCTGACGCCGGACACCGTGCTGATCATCGACGGCGGCGATTTCCTGTCTTTCGCCCGCGTCGCGCTGTCGGGCGTCAAGACGGTGCTCGATCCCGGCCCGTTCGGCTGCATCGGCGTCGGCGTGCCCTATGGCGTCGCGGCAGGGCTGTTAACGCCGCAGCGCAATGCCGTGGTGGCGACCGGCGATGGCTCGTTTGGCTTCAACGCCATGGAGCTTGACACGGCGGTGCGGCACAATAGCCAAACTGTCTTCGTTGTCGCCAACAATGCCGGCTGGCAGGTGGAGGTCTATGATCAGGAGACGACCCATAATGGCCGCATCGTCGGCACGCGCCTGCGCTCCTCCGATTACGCCGCGATGGCCCGCGCGCTGGGCATGCATGGCGAGCGGGTCGAGAAGCCGGAAGATCTGGCCGGTGCGATGGAGCGCGCCTTCGCCAACAAGCCGGCGCTGGTCGATGTGGTGATCACGCCGGACGCGGTGTCGGCGGATGCCAAGACGGGCCTCGCCTGGGTGCCGGACTTGCAGGCCCTGTCAACATGGGATGATGCGGAAAGGAAGTGGCGCGAGGGGTGATCCAGCCCGGGGGCCTCTGCTGGCCCAGGGTCCGCATTCTGGCTGGCTGCTGCGCAACATCCGCCAGACCACCCCTCAATCCCGCCCACCCCGGAAAACCCCATGCTCACGCTTCGCTCGTCAGGTGCCTCGCCGTTTGGCCGCAAGGTCAAAATCGCCGCAAAAATTCTTGGGTTGATGGACCGCATTGTGGTTGAGGAAACGGACACGACCAGTGCAGCCGACTCTATCCGCCAGCAGAACCCGCTCGGCAAGATTCCGGCGCTTGTCCTCGAAGACGGCGGGGTGGTCTACGACAGCCGGGTCATTGTGGAATATTTCGACCACCTGGCAGGCGGCGGCAAGCTGATTCCGGTGGAACCGGGGGCGCGTTTTGCGGCGCTCACCAGCCAGGCGCTGGCAGACGGCATGATGGACGCCGCAATCCTGCAGATCTACGAACTGCGCTGGCGCGACGAGGCCATGCGCAGCGCGCGCTGGGTTGACCATCAGGCCGGCAAAGTTGCGCGCGCGCTGGCCGCGCTGGAAGCGCATGCGCCGCAGGGCGGGCTCACCATCGGCCATGTCGCGACCGCCTGCGCGCTCGGCTATCTTGACCTGCGCTTTGGCGGCCAGTGGCGGGCGGAGCACCCCCGCTGCGTCGCCTGGCTTGACGCATTCTCCAGCGCCTGTCCGGCGTTTGAGGCAACCCGCTACAGCGCGGCCTGAAGCCAGCAACAACCCGGGCGACCAAACGGGCAACAGAAACTGGAAAATCAGAAGCGGGAGACTCCGGTTCCAGTTGATGTCAGATCGCCGACGATCCCTGTGACGCCGCGCACCAGCATGAAGAACTTGAGCAGCTGCGTCGCATCAGAATTGGCGACATAAATCACATCCTTGTCGCGCATGCGGAAATTCTGCGCAAAGAAGTAGCCATTGGCCTCGCGCATGTTGAGCTTGTAGATAACAGGCACACGCCCTGCGCCATTGGCCCTGAAGTTGCTGTCAAGCTGGCCTGCGACACGCGGATATTCGTAGCGAAACAGGAACACGCCCGCCGGGTCCGCCTGCGTATCGATCAGCCCGCCCGCTCTGGCCACACCCTCAGCCAGCGACAGGCGGTCACTGTCAAACGCGTACTGGCCAACCTTGCCGGCCGCACCGAAGGCGGTGAAAGTCTGCGGAACCCGCGATACATAAACCTCGTCACCGGGCTGCACGAAAATATTCTCGGATGACGCCTCAACAATGCGCTGCAGCGAAACAGTCACGCCATGGCCACGGCGGGTTACCCGCACATTGGTTTCATGTGCCGGAAACCGCGCTCCCCCGGCAATGGAAATCACGTCCAGCAGGCGGTCGCCACGCAGCGACAGCGGCACTATGCCGGCCCTGGCAACTTCGCCGCCGACGTTGGCGACATTTGCGCCGTTGGATGCCAGCGACACCATGACCTGCGGCTGAATTGCCTTGTCCCGCAAAGCGTTTTCAATGCGCTGGCGAACCTGGTCGGGCGTCGCGCCAATGGCCTGGATGCGCCCGGCAAATGGCACAAACACAAAACCTTCCCGGCTGACAACAACCGGTTGCAGCGCAGAGCCGTGCGATCCTGGCTGCGTCTGGCTGGCAGCAACACCGCCACCGGCGCTCACGGCAGCGGCGGGGCCAAACAGTCCCGAGCCTCCCGCCTCCCAAATTGAAACCTGCAACACATCGCCTGCGCCAATGCGCAAATCCGCTGAGGGACGGCGGTTCTGAAAACTGCCGGAAAAGGAATCGCCCGGCGCATGCGCCAATATATTGACCACGCGATCATCAACACCGACGATGAGGTACCCGGCCTCGGCAGGGGTTGCCGGTGCAGCTTCAATTTCGCGGACAGTCGGTCCAACGGCCGGAAGTGTCGCGCATCCCGGAACCGCCACCAAAACTGCGAGGGCCAAAAAAATGCTGGCGCGGTCAAAAATCAATGGATTTCTCCCTTTGGATACCGTTCACCCCGGCGTGCCAGCCGACCTTGCGCCAAACACGATGCACGCAGCCAGTGCCAGTTCCTCAACGCAAGCTTTCCAGCTGAAAACTTCTAAAGACTATAGGCCGTCTGCTCATCCAAAGGCGTTTCACGGCGATTTCCGCTGAACCGTTTTCTCTGCACGAACATCGCAACGGTACAGCATCCGCAGGACGCGGGAAAGGAGCAAAAGCCACTGATGTTATTGGAGAACCACCATGTTCCATTTCTGCAACAATTTCCGGCGTTTTGTTTCAATCTGGCGCAATATCAGGCGGTTTTTGCCTCGCTGCACGGTTCAGGCGGCACGGTCCTGGTCGCAGCCGGGCACTATATCTGCGCATATTGCGCTCTTGCCCGGCGCTCTTGCCCGGCGTTCTTGCCCGTGTTGTTACCATCATGGTGCCCGGGTTCAAAGCCAGGCAGATACCTTGCCCACAATGCCGGCGCGACTGCCCACCCCAGGGCGCGCGGCCCGGGATGGGTATTGTGGCGCAGGTGCCTGCGCACAAGCTTGCGCCCGGAGTCTGAGCCGCAGGCACCAATTACCCGGCTTTCAGCTCACTCACCCGGCTTTTGGCCTTTTTTGCCATTTGCTTGTTGAGCGCGGCGAGATAGGCGCGGGCCGACGCCACCAGCGTATCGGGGTCAGCGGCGCGGGCCGTCACCGTCTTGCCATCCTCGGCGAGTTTGACCGTGACCTCGGCCTGCGCATCGGTGCCCGCCGTCACGGCATGCACCTGGTACAGCTCCAGCGTCGCGGTATGGGGCATCAAAGCCTGGATGGCGTTGAAAATCGCGTCAACCGGGCCATTTCCGGTGGATTGCTGGGTTTTATGCATGCCGTCAATATCGACAGTCAGCGTCGCCACCTGCGGCCCCATCGTGCCAGCCACAACCGTCATGGAAATCAGCTTGACCCGGTCATGGGCATGGCCGATCTCGTGGTCAACGAGAGCTTCTATGTCTTCGTCATAGACATGCTTCTTGCGGTCGGTCAGCGCTTTGAAGCGGGTAAAGGCGTCTTCCAGCGCATTGTCGCCCAGCACATAGCCGAGATGCTTCAGCTTGTCCTTGAAGGCGCTGCGGCCCGAATGCTTGCCCATGACCAGCGAGGTTTTTGAAACGCCGACACTTTCGGGCGTCATGATCTCGTAGGTCTGGGTGTTTTTCAGCATGCCATCCTGATGGATGCCGCTCTCATGCGCAAAGGCGTTTCTGCCGACGATGGCCTTGTTGTACTGCACAGGAAACGAGGTTGCGGCTGATACCAGCTTTGAGGCGCGGTTGAGCAGGGTGGCCTCCACCCCGCAATGATAGCGGTAGACGTCGTTGCGCGTCTTGATCGCCATCACCACCTCTTCGAGCGCGGCGTTGCCGGCCCGCTCGCCAATGCCGTTGACGGTGCATTCAATCTGCCGCGCGCCACCCTGAAGGCCCGCCAGCGTGTTGGCGACGGCAAGGCCGATGTCATTGTGGCAATGCACGGAAAACACCGCCTTGTCGCTGCTGGTGACGCGGCGGCGCACTTCGGCAAACATGTGGCGATAGTCTTCGGGCGTGGCATAGCCCACCGTATCGGGCAGGTTGATGGTGGTCGCCCCCGCGCGGATGGCGGCGTCAACGCACTGGACGAGGTAGTCCAGCGGCGTGCGCGTCGCATCCATTGCTGACCACTCGACATCGTCCACCAGATTGCGGGCGCGGGTGACAGTGGACGTGATGATTTCGAGCACCTGCGCCTGCGTCTTGCGCATCTGGTGCTCAAGATGGATTGGCGAGGTCGAGACAAAGGTGTGGATGCGTCCGCGCCGCGCCTGGCGCACCGCCTCGCCCGCCCGGTCAATATCGGCATTGATGGCGCGCGCCAGACCGGCGATGACGGCGTTTTTGGCGCGGCGGGCGACGGCGGCCACTGCCTCGAAATCACCAATCGAGGCAATCGGGAACCCCGCCTCGATAATATCGACACCCATTTCATCAAGCAGATCAGCAACCTGGAGCTTTTCCTCCAGGGTCATGGTCGCGCCGGGGCACTGTTCGCCATCGCGCAAGGTGGTGTCGAAGATGAAGACGCGGTCTTTGCCGGGATTTTGGGTCTGCATGGTCATGTGACTGTTCCTGAATTCGGGTAGCCCGTGTGGGCTCTGGGGTTGCTTTCGAAGTCACTTTCCCCTGAGGGCCAAGGCAATGCCCGGCCGGCTCTCAGGGGCGGCTAAGAAGAAGCAGTCCGAATTTCAGGTGAGCGCAAGGGTTCGCCGCACCGGCCGCAGCCAGCGTTTGCGCACCAAACCACAAGGTGGCGCAATCAGCCACAAAAACCTCGCCATCAGGCGGACCGCTCGTGCGGCCCGTTGCACGTACATAACGCGCTTTAGCAGAGTTTGGCAATGCGGATTCAGGGCGTGCGGATTCAGGGGCAATACTTGCCGCCCGCCTCACCCGTGCCGCAGCATCAGCGCGCGCTTTTCGCGGTCGCGATCACGGCGGCGGTCCTGGGCCGGCTGATAGGCGACACCGGCGTGATAGCCGCAATAGGGGCCAAGCCCGCCCGAAGACTTAAGGCCGCAAAAGCGGAAATCCTGCTGGGTGGGATCCCCCAGCGGCCAGCGGCACATGGTCTCCTTAAGCTCCATGAGGGTGACGCGCTCGGAAATCGGAATGACGACCTCCGCCAACTGGCGCGGCGCCGCCTGGGCGACAGGGCGTGGTGCGACGGACAGGGCGAGATTGCCCCGCACCAGCGGGCCGGTGGGCCGCGGCGTCACAGTCCGGGCAGGCTGCTTGTCGCGCGGTCGGGCTGCGGCGACGGGCACGGCCTCCGGCGCTTTGGCGCGGCCTGACATGCCCATGCGGTGCACTTTTCCAATGACGGCGTTGCGGGTGACGCCGCCGCCAAGCTCACTCGAAATCTGGCTGGCGCTACGGCCGTCAAGCCACAGCTTTTTCAGCAATTCAACGCGTTCATCCGTCCAGGACATATTCAAATCCTTGCAAAAATCTGTTCTTGACACGCAAAAAACCCCGCCTGCCCGCAGGACAAACGCTGGCAACGCTTAACTCAACTCAAACTTGCTTGCGGTAATCGCACGACATATCGTGTCTGTCTGACGCGTTTCTACACTAGCTGTTGAATCGTGCGCAAGAGTCCATACTGGCAACAAAACGAATCATCTGGTGTTTTCCCCAGCTGTGTTCGGAGCGTCACAGCGCCGCGCTGTGAATTTTTTTTGTCGCTGCGCCGGGTTTTCCGGCCGCCAGCCAGGGACTCTTTGCATAAGAGCGCCGCAAACCCTGCGTTTTGCCAGCCTGGCCTGTGGCCTCACGCTGGCCGCAACACTGGCCTCCCGGTGGCGGCCATCCGCATTTTTGGAACTGCTCCGCCGCGCTTGCCAGCTACTGGCAGAAATGACCGGGCAAGGCAGCGTTCAAGAATTGCTATCCGCCAAGCGCCCGCGCAGGGATTTGACCGTTTGGCACGCAGTCATTAAGTAAAGCGCTCACAGCCTTGCCGCCCCATTCGGGCGGCGCTTTGATTTATGGAACCGCTCTTGTAGCTGACCGCTGACGGATGAATGCCGATGTCTCCCCAAACCTCGCCGCTTTTGCCAACCTACGCGCGTGCGGACATCGCCTTTGAGCGAGGCGACGGCGTGTGGCTGACGGCAGCGAACGGCGAGCGCTACCTTGATTTTGGCGGCGGCGTTGCGGTCGCCTCGCTCGGCTACTCGCATCCGCATCTGGTCAAGGCGCTGACCGACCAGGCGCAGAAACTCTGGCACACCTCCAATCTCTACCAGATGCCGGAGGGCGAGCGGCTGGCGCAGAGGCTGTGTGACGCAACTTTTGCAGAGACGGTGTTCTTCACCAACTCCGGGGCGGAGGCGCTCGAATGCGCCATCAAAATGGCGCGCAAGTACCAATATGCCAACGGCCATCCCCAGTGCTACCGCATCATCACCTTTGAGGGCGCGTTCCACGGCCGCACGCTGGCGACCATAGCGGCGGGTGGCCAGGCCAAATATCTGGAGGGTTTTGGCCCAAAGGTTGACGGTTTTGACCAGGTGCCGTTCGGCGATCACAAGGCGCTGGAGGCGGCGATCGGTCCGCAAACGGCGGCTATCCTGATTGAGCCCTTGCAGGGCGAGGGCGGCATCCGCTCCGTGCCGCCCCATTGCCTGCGCGGCCTGCGCGAGTTGTGTGACGAACACAGCCTGCTGCTGATTCTGGACGAGGTGCAGTGCGGCGTCGGGCGCACCGGCAAATTCTTTGCCTATGAGCATGCGGGCATTACGCCTGACATCATGGCGGTTGCCAAAGGCATCGGTGGCGGCTTTCCGCTCGGGGCCTGCCTTGCAACGAAAGCTGCGGCGAAAGGCATGACGCTGGGCACCCATGGCTCAACCTATGGCGGCAATCCGCTGGCGATGGCCTGTGGCAACGCCGTTCTGGATATTGTGCTTGCGCCGGGTTTTCTGGAGCGTGTGGCGCAGGCCGGGCTGGCGCTGAAGCAGCGGCTGGCCGAACTCAAGGACCGGCATCCATCCATTATCGCAGAAATCCGGGGCGAGGGGCTGATGATGGGCATCAAGACCAGGGTGCCCAACAGCGACCTTGTTGCAGCCGGGCGCGCCGAGCATGTGCTGACGATTGCAGCGGGCGACAATGTCGTGCGCCTGCTGCCGCCGCTGATTGTCTCGGACGACGAAATCCGCGAGGCGGTGCACCGTCTCGACAAGGCCTGTTTGCGCCTCGAGGCGGCGGCGCGGACTGCCCACAAGGGCGCAGCGGCATGAGCACGGCCGGCCACAGCCGCGTGCGGCATTTTCTTGACCTGGCCGACTTGCCTGCCAGCGAGCTGCGCGGCATATTGTCCGCAGCTTCCGCCATCAAGGCGGCGCGGCGGCGCGGTGAGCCGGCGGCAGCAAAACCGCTGGCAGGCAAGACGCTGGCAATGATCTTTGACCAGCCATCGACGCGCACGCGCGTCTCCTTCGATGTCGGCATGCGCGAGCTTGGCGGCGAGACCATCATGCTGACCGGCGCGGAAATGCAGCTGGGGCGCGGCGAGACGATAGCCGACACCGCGCGCGTGCTGTCGCGCTATGTCGACGCGATCATGATCCGCATTCTGGATGCCGCGGACCTTGCGGAGCTGGCACGGCACGCGACAGTGCCAGTGATCAACGGCCTGACCAAGACATCGCATCCCTGCCAGGTGATGGCCGACGTGATGACGTTTGAGGAGCATCGCGGGCCGATCCGGGGCCGCACCGTGGCCTGGAGCGGCGACAGCAACAATGTGCTGACGAGCTGGGTGCATGCCGCGCAACGCTTTGAGTTTGCCCTGAATATCGCTGCCCCGCCAGAGCTTGCGCCCGATGACGGCCTGATGCGCTGGGCAAGGCAGGCCGGCGCGCGCGTCGAGGTGACGCGCGACCCCTTTGACGCTGTCGCTGGCGCGGACGCGGTTGTCTCGGACTGCTGGGTGTCGATGGGCGACAAGGATGGCGGACGGCGGCACAATCTGCTCGCGCCCTACCAGATCAACGCCAAGCTGATGCAGGCCGCCAGCAGGGACGCGATTTTCATGCATTGCCTGCCCGCGCACCGGGGCGAGGAGGTGACGGACGAGGTGATTGACGGGCCGCAGTCTGTGGTGTTCGACGAGGCGGAGAACCGGCTGCATGCTCAAAAAGGCATCCTGGCGTGGTGCCTGCGGGCCGTGCAGGCATGAGCGCGTCCGTGATGCAGCAGCGCATCGACACCGAAGTCTCGCCCGACGACCGTATTGTGCCCTTCGCCGTTGAGGCGCTGGACGTGCGCGGCCGGCTGGTGCGGCTGGGCCCGGCGCTGAACACAATATTGATGCAGCACGCCTATCCCGAGCCGGTTGCCCGCGCCGTGGGCGAGGCGGTGGTGATGACAGCGCTGCTTGGCAGCGCGCTGAAGCTGGACGGGCGCTTCCAGCTGCAGACCCGGACCAGCGGCGCAATCGACATGATTGTTGTTGATTTTGACACGCCCGACCGGCTGCGCGCTTTCGCGCGGTTTGACCAGGCAAGGCTTGCCGAAGCGCAGACGCCCGCTGGCCTGATCGGCACCGGGCATATGGCCTTTACCATCGAACCGGAGGGCGGGGCCCGCTATCAGGGCGTGACCGCGCTGGAGGGACTGGGGCTGGAGGCGGCGGCGCACCAGTATTTCCGCCAGTCAGAACAGATACCAACGTTTGTGCGCCTAGCCGTGGCGCAGCAGGTGACCGCCAGGGGCAGCCAATGGCGGGCTGGCGGGCTGCTGATCCAGTTCCTGCCATCCTCGCCCGAGCGCCAGCGCCTGCGGGATATTGATCCAGGCGACGCGCCGCCCGGAAGGCTGCGCGACGAGGGGCGCGACGACGACGCCTGGGTTGAGGCGCGGGCGCTGGCCGCAACCGTGGAGGACCATGAGCTGGTTGATCCTGCGCTGGCCAGCGAGACGCTGCTGTACCGGCTGTTTCACGAAAGCGGGGTCACCGCTTTTAAGCCGCAGGATGTGACCGAAGCCTGCCGCTGCTCGGCAGACCGGATTGAGGCGATGCTGCGCAATTTTTCGCCGCAGGAACGCACGGACATGATTGGCGCAAATGGCCGCATTGGCGTGACCTGCGAGTTCTGCTCCGTGCAGCGCGAGTTTGACCCGGCGGAGTTTGAGTAACGGACCGCTGGCCTCCGGCCGGCTTTGCTGTACCCAAAACCGGCTGGAAATCGGCGGTGCAGCGCTTTACGCCGCCGCCCGCGTCTTCCGCTCCACCCGCACGCCAAAACTTTTGGCCAGAAACAGCCCGCCGTGCAGCAGCCCGCCATTGTCAATGCCATGGGCGACGCCCCCCGACAGGTGCCACTGGCAGGGGATGTTGGCTTTGCCCAGCTCCTCGGCCGACATAAACAGCGCGTCAACCGGGATGACGTCATCCTGGTCGCCGTGCACCAGCAGCACAGGCGGCGGCGCGCCGCTGGCGGAGCGCGCGGTGGCGCTGGCGAGATGCTCGGGCCCGACCAGCGTGCCGGAAAAACCCAGAATTGCGGCTGGCGCGCGGGCGCGGCGCAGGCCAACATGCAGCGCCATCATGGTGCCTTGCGAAAAGCCGACCAGCGCCAGTTTTGACGGATCAAGGCCAGATCTGGCCAGCTCGGC
>JANLPP010000318.1:0-18121 GCA_031367295.1 Hyphomicrobiales bacterium
TAAAACCGCTTCGATGGCTCGATCTCCGCCACCACAACCCCGCCGCGCCGGATCAGCGTGCGCGCGTAAGTCTCGGCATAGTTCTCGCCCTTGCGGTTGACCACGCCCTCAAACGACACCTGATACGGCCCGGCCTCGACACTCTCGTTCAGCCTCACATTGACGATGCGCTCAACGCCCCAGGCCGTCGCCGCCAGCCCGATGACTGTCACGCCCAGCCCCGCATGCGCCAGCGCCGCGCCAAAGGCGGCGCGCGGCAGGCCCGCCGCCCGCGCCAGCGTTGTAGCCAAGGGCTGGCCGCGCCGCAGGATGCGCCCGAACAGGTCGGCAACTGAACCCGCGATGAGATAGACCGCAATGCCAATGGCGATGGGCGCGAGCACCGGCCCGCCGCGCGCAAAACCCAGCGCCAGCGCAACCGCGGCAAGGCCAAGAACCGCCGCAAACATCAGGCGCTGCGCCGCGCCGCGCAAGTCCCCGCGCTTCCACGCCAGCGCCTGCCCCAGCGGCATCAGCAGCACCAGCGGCGCGGCCAGCGGCACAAAGGTCAGCGCGTAGAACGGCGCGCCGACGGTGATCTTGTCACCGGTCAACGTTTCGAGCGCCAGCGGATACAGCGTGCCGGTGAAGACCGTGGCGCAGGCGGCGGTGAGGAACAGATTGTTCAGCACCAGTGCGCCCTCGCGCGACAGCGGCGCGAACAGCCCACCCTGTTTCAACATGGGCGCGCGCCAGGCGTAAAGCGCCAGCGCGCCGCCAATGAAAAACATCAGGATGGCGAGGATAAAAACGCCGCGCGCCGGGTCGGAGGCGAAAGCATGCACCGAGGTGAGCACGCCCGAGCGCACGAGGAAAGTGCCGAGCAGCGACAGCGAAAACGTCAGGATGGCGAGAAACAGCGTCCAGATTTTCAGCGCCTCGCGCTTTTCCATCACGATGGCTGAATGCAAGAGCGCGGTGCCCGCCAGCCAGGGCATCAGCGAGGCGTTCTCGACCGGATCCCAGAACCAGAAACCGCCCCAGCCCAGCGTATAATAGGCCCAGTAAGAACCCATGGCGATGCCAAGGGTCAGGAAAATCCAGGCCAGCAGAATCCACGGCCGCACAAAGCGCGCCCAGGCAGCGTCCACCCGCCCGCTGATCAGCGCGGCGGCGGCAAAAGAAAACACAATGGAAAAGCCGACATAGCCGACATACAGCAGCGGCGGATGAATGGCGAGGCCGATGTCCTGCAAGATCGGATTGAGATCGCGCCCCTCGGGCGGCACCGGCGACAGCCGCGCAAACGGATTGGAGGTGAAAATGATGAACAGTGTAAAAGCGAACGACAGCAGTCCCTGCATCGCCAGAACATTGCCTTGCAGGCCAATCGGCAGCGCCCGCGCGAACATCGCCACCAGCGCGCCAAACAGCGACAGGATCAGCACCCACAGCAGCATCGAGCCCTCGTGATTGCCCCACACGCCCGAGATTTTGTAGATCAGCGGCTTTGACGAATGCGAATTCTCAAACACCGTCGCCAGTGAAAAATCATTGACGACATGCGCATGGGTGAGCGCGGCAAACGACAGCGCGGTGAGCGCAAAGCCGCAGATGGCGGCGGGCAATGCCGTGGCGCTCAATCCCTCGTCGCGCGTGCGCCAGCCCCACAGGGGCAGCAGGGTTTGCGCCAGCGCGACAGCGCAGGCGAGCACGAGGGCAAACAGGCCGGTTTCGGCAATCATGTCCCAGCCCTCATGGCTTTTTCGCCTCGCCTTTCCACACGCCCTGCTGCTTCAGCTTGTCGGCGACATCGCGCGGCATATAGGTCTCGTCATGCTTGGCCAGCACGCTGGTGGCGCGGAACTGTCCCGGCGCGTCGAGCGTGCCCTCCACCACAACCCCCTGCCCCTCGCGAAACAGATCGGGCAGCTGGCCCGTGTAGGACACTGTGACATCCTGCGACAGGTCGGTCACGGCAAATGTGATTTTTTCGCCGCCGAGTTTCACCAGCGAGCCCAGCTTGACGAGGCCGCCAACCCGCAGGCTCGCGCCGGGCTTTAGAACCTTCTGCGTCAGTTCGGTCGGGCTGTAGAAAAACACCACATTGTCGCGCAGCGCAAACAGGATGAGGCCCATTGCCCCCGCCACAAGGCAGAGCGCGCCGCCGATAAGGGTGAGCCGTTTGCGCCTGCGTGTCATGCTCAGCCGCCCAGCCCCAGATCGCGCGCCAAACTGTCCAGCGCCGCCGTCGCCGGCGCGTCCGCCGCAAACGCGCCGCGCGCCGCCGCCAGCGCCGCGCGGGCCTCGTCCATCTGCGCCAGCACCGCATAGGCACGCACCAGTTTCTGCCAGCCGGCCAGATCATTGCCGTCCTTGGCCAGCCGCCCGGCCAGCCCGGCCACCATTTGCCGGATCATGGCGAGCTGTTCGGCGGGCACGCCAGCCAGCGCGGCCGGCGCGCCGGGAGCGGCGTTGGGCGGCGGCGCGTCAAGCGCGGCAATGCGCTGCGCGACGGACGCAAGCCACGGCGCATCGGCCGGTGCGTCAGCCAGCAGCGCGCTCCACAGCGTTCTGGCTTTGGCCTTGTCGCCTTCCTGCTCGGCTGCAAGGCCCAGATAAAACCGTCCCTTGGCGGATTTTTCATCGCGTGCGACCGCCGCCTCAAAAGCCGCGCGCGAGTCTGCGGTCACAATGCTGCCAGCGGCGGCGAAAAGCGCCTCGCCGTAACTCGCCTCACGCTCCGCCGTTGCCCCCAGCAGCCTGATGGCGGCGGCCCAGGCCTGCGCGGCATCGTCCGAACGGCCCATCCGCATATACACCGGGGCCAGAACCTCATAGCCGCGCCCGTCCTCCGGGTTTTTGGCCAGATGCGCCTCAACCTGCGCCACAATCACGGTCATGTCGCCAGCCGCAGCGGCAGGTTGGGCCGTGTCAACCACTTTCGCCACCGCAGCGGCGTGGCCGGGATCGCCGATGCGGCTGTAGAGGCCAAAAGCCAGCACCGGCAGGCAAAGCGCGACAAAGCCCGCCGCGACCGTGCGCCGGCCACGACGCGCGGTTGCGAAATCCGCCGTCACCAGCACGGTTTCATCGCGCCGCGCAACAGCAATAAGGCGGCGGCCGATCTCGGCCCGCGCCGCCTCGCCCGCGCCATCCGGGATATAACCCTGCTCCACTTCCCGCGCCACGCCGTCGAGCTGGCCACGCAAAAACGCCGCCTCGCCAGAAGCGCGCGGCACCGCCGACCTTGCGCTGCGCAGCGGCCAGAGAATGCAAACCAAAGTCACGCCGGTCAGGGCGGCCAGACCAATCCAGAGCATGGCTAGGACATAGGGTCTGGCGCAGCATTTGCAAAGCCGGTTTTGTCAGTGCCCGGCCAAACCGCTGTGGCATAAAACCGCTGTCAGCCCGCCTGCCGCCACGACCCGCCGGCCTCACGGCACGCCTCACCGGACGCGGACTGCGGCCGCCCGCCAAAATAGATTGTATGGGCATAGGACCGGCAACTGCCTTTTGGCCCTGGTGTCTCGGCGCCCGGCTCGACAAAGCCATAGGCTCCGCCCGCCGACCCGCGCCAGGTCTTGCGCTTGCCGCTGGAGAGCGCCTCAAGCTGTGCGGCAAAAGCCGTCTTGCGGTCCGCATCGCCCAGTTTTGCGCCCAAGGCCCCGGCCAGCACGCCATCGGGCGCCTGTTCGGCCGGCGGCACGGGCTTTCCCGGCGTTGGCGCTGCAACCGCAAGCCCAGCGACCGCGGCGGCGGCAGGCGGCGGCTCAGACCCGCCAAGCGGCGAGCATCCTGCAAGCGCCAGTGGCACCGCAGCCAGCGCGGCAAGTCCCGCAGCAAGCCGCGCGCCTGAAAACAGCGTCAGTTTTGTCACAATCCACCCTTTGCGCACTCATTCACCGCCCGCAGCAAGCTGGCAAATGAAGCCCCCATGACATGAAAATAGCCGGGGCACCGCACAAAGGCAAATCTGCCGGGCAAAAATTCCGGCGAGCGGCAAACATTTACAGGCACGGCAATCGCAGCTCGGCCTTGAGGCCGCCAAGCGCACTCTCCGCCAGCGTCAGCCCGCCGCCATACAGCCCGGCAAGATCGGCCACAATGGACAGGCCGAGGCCCGAGCCGGGCTTGGTTTCATCAAGCCGCTGTCCGCGCTTTACCGCCGCCTCGCGCTGCGCCGCCGAAAGTCCCGGCCCGTCATCCTCAATGCCGACGAAAAAAAACTCCCGCCCGCCCGCACCTGCCTGCGCGTCCGGCCTGACGCTGATGCGCACCTGCCCGCGCGCCCATTTGGCGGCATTGTCGATCAAATTGCCGGCCATCTCCTCAAAATCCTGTTTTTCGCCGCGAAAGCGCAACGCGCCGCCGGCCGCCTGCCCGACCTCAAACACCTGCCCCGCGTGAATCTTCTGGAAGGCCCGCATCAGGCCCGCGATCATCGGCTCAACCGGCGCGCCCGCGCCAGAATTCACGGCGCGCGCCGCAGCCCGGGCGCGGTCAAGGTAATAGTCAATCTGGTCCTGCATCACGCGGGCCTGCTCGCGCACTTTTGCTGCCAGCGGCCCCCGGTCGGCATCCGCCTCATTCACCAGAACGCTGAGAGGTGTTTTGAGGCCATGGGCCAGATTGCCGACATGCGTGCGCGCCCGCTCGGTCACCTCAAGATTGGCGGCGATCAGCAGATTAAGCTCGCTGGCGAGCGGCGCGATGTCCGGTGCAAACACGCCCTCGATGCGGGCGCTCTCGCCGCTGCGGATCGCTCCAAGCCCTTGTTGCAGGCGGCGCAGCGGCGCAAGGCCAAACCGCAGCTGTAGCGCGGTAGACACGGAAAGCCCGAGCGCAAGAACGGCAAACGTAACCGCCAGCGACAGTTCGAACGCATTGATCTCGTCTTCGATGTCATCGGTTGTCGCGGCAACCTGGATCAGAAACCGGCCATCCTCGTCGATGTCGATGTTGCGCTCAACCATCCGCAGCCGGCGGTCGTCCGGCCCGATGACATAGCCTTTGCGCAGGCCCGGCGCGGCCTGCGGCACGTCGGCGGCCAGCGGCGGCAGCCGCGCTCCAAACAGCGAGCGTGAGGTCTTGATTTCCGGCGGCGATTTGTCCAGCCGCGTGATCTGCCAGTACCAGCCGGACAGTGACAGCTCGAACTGCGGCTCGCCCAGCTGGCCGGGACCGGTGCGGGTTTCCTCGGCCGGCGAGGCCACGTCAGCGACCAGCGCCTTCAGGTAAAAGGCGAGACGCGAATCAAAATCCTGCTCGGCTGTCCGGACGTAAAGATGCGACAGCGCAAAGCCGGCAATCAGCAATATCGCAATGCTCCAGAATGCAGCGGACAAAAACAGCCGGCTGGCGATGGAGCGGTTGCGCAACAAAAACAGCTTCATGGCCGCATGGCGCTTCAGGGCGCGGCTTTGGGCGGCACGCCCGGCGCGTCGACAATATAGCCAAGGCCGCGCACCGTCTCGATGATGTCCGCGCCGAGTTTTTTGCGCAGCCTTCCGACAAACACCTCTACTGTATTGGAGTCGCGGTCAAAATCCTGATCATACAGATGCTCGACAATCTCGCTGCGCGAGATGACGCGGCCGGTATGATGCATCAGGTAGGACAGCAGCCGGTATTCATGCGAGGTCAGCTTGATCGCAGCGCCGCTGACCGTCACCCGCCCGGCCCGCGCATCAAGCCGCACCGGCCCGCAGGCCAGTTCGCTCGTGGCATGGCCCGCCGCCCGGCGCAGCAGAGCCCGCAGCCGCGCCAGCAGCTCCTCCATGTGGAAGGGCTTGGCCAGATAATCATCCGCGCCCGCGTCAAAACCCTGCACCTTGTCGCTCCAGCGGTCGCGCGCGGTCAGGATCAGCACAGGCACAGCGCGCCCGGCCTTGCGCCAGTCCTCAAGCACGGACACGCCGTCCCGCTTGGGCAGGCCGATGTCCAGCACCACCGCGTCATAGGGCTCGGTGTCGCCCAGAAAATGCCCCTCCTCGCCGTCAAAGGCGCGGTCCACCGCATAGCCCGCGCCTACCAGTGCGGTCACGATCTGGCGGCTCAGGTCTTTGTCGTCTTCCACAACCAGCAGGCGCACTTTGTCTCCCTCAGGCTTCAGCGCGTGGTGCGCGATCCCTGGATATCACCACTTGCCGCGTTGACGAAGGCGTGCACAACCCGCCCGTCTTTTTGCAAAAGCGCAATCTCGTAAACATAGTCGGCACCCCAGCGGCAGAGTTTTGCGCTGAGCGCCTCCGCGCCAAACTGCACGGCGGCGGTTCGCAAGGCAACGATCGGGCGGACGAGGCCGCGCTCGGCAATCGCCTCCCGGGTCTCGGCCGGCGCCAGGCACTCCCGCAGCTTGCCCTCGGCACGGGCGAGGGGAACGCCGCAGCCGGGAAGCAAAAGGGCAATTGCAAAAGAGGCTGCCAAACCAGTTTTCATGACAAAATCATGCATGCGCGCCCATGAATGCCGCGTGAACGGGCCTCGCGCAGCCATAGCCGGAATTGTTCCGCCGTGCAAAGCCGGGGTCGCCGTCACGTCCCCCGGCACACCTGCGCTTCCAGATGCAGGCGGAAGGCGCGCGCGGCAAAGGGCGCGGCATCGCCGTGCCGCTCGACCAGCGCCGCCGCCGCCGCAAGCTCGGCAGGCGACAGCGGCGCGGGACACAGCGGCGCGAGCTGGCGGCGGATGTCCGCCCGCCGCGCCTGCGCGTCACCCGCTTGCAGAACTACCGCCGCCACGGGTGGCGGCGGCGTCGCGCAGGCGCTTTGCCAGAGCGGCAGGCTCATCAGGCACAGGCGGAATATGGGCGCGCTCATCGGCAGTCTCCGCCACGGTTTGCAAGGTTTCGTTCGCGGCATTGGCCGCGCCCAGATCCCGGGCGCCGGCACTGGCGCGCAGGTCGCCAAGCCAGCCGCGCAGGAAGCCGGCAAGCGCCTGAAGCAGCGCGCCCGCAAGGCTCGCCAGCATTGTCAGGCCTTGACATCGGCATGTGTCAGCCAGCTTGCCGCCAGCGCCGCCGCGCCGACGATCAGGCCGGTGACAACCTCCACCATGCCGCCGCCGATAATGCCGTGGGCGGCGGCGGCGCCCGCCGCGAATTTTGCCGCGCTGCGGACAAGGCTCATGATTTGCTCGGTCATGCTGTGCTCCATTCGGTGTTTGCCGCGCATCCGGCGCGGCGCGGTCATGCGCCAGAAAATACCGCTCAGCTCGCCACGCCCGGCCCATGCGCGATCCGGTCGAGGTTGCGCTGCCCGTCGCGGCCAAGGCTGATCAGCTCGCAGGCCAGCGCGCCGCGTGTGAAGGCCAGCAGCACCTGTCCGCCCGCCTCGATCAGCAAGCCGCCTTCGCCCTGCGGAAAATCCGCCGGCGTGCCGGGCTGCGCCACATACAGGCCGCGCGCAAAATCCAGCTCGCGGGTGGTCAGCGGGCGTGCCGCTCCGCCCGATTCAAGCGCCATGCGCAGCACATCCTCGGCCTTGCGGCAGGTGGTCTGGGCGAACGCGGGGGTGGACAAAAGGCACAGGGCCGCAATGCTTGACCTGATCATCATGAAAGTCTCCTTGTGATGCCGCACATCGCGCGTAATTTCCGTGCCCGCCGCTTCGGCCACACTGGTTCCCTCTCGCGGCTTGAAGGTCTTGTCCGCCACGATGTGGCTGATGACGATGCCATCCGCGATCACTGCCATGCGCATGCCTGCCTCCTCAGCCGTAAACATAGATAACAATACGCCCGGCCCCGCCGGCCGCGCCTGCGCCTGCCGTGCTGCCGTTGAGCGCGGCGCCGCCGCCTCCGCCGCCGCCGCCATACACGCCGACGCCGCCACTCCCTCCGGCCCCCGCGCCATTGCCATAGCCGCCACCGCCACCACCCCCGGGAAGATACGAAGGCGAAGGCGTTGCAGCTGCCGCCCCGGCAGGCGTGCCGCTGGTGCCAGCCGCGGCCCGCACGTTGGCGTTCATGGCGGAAAATCCGCCCAGCCCGCCATTGTTCGAGGCGCCCGCCGCGGTCAGCCCGCCGCCAGACCCGCCGCTGCCACAGCCGCGATAGGCCGGCGCGCCTGCGGAGGGCGCGCCTGCCGCCGAGCAGCCTGAGCCGCCAGCGCCCGTGCCTGCCACGGTCGCGCTGTTGCCTGCGGCGCCGGAGCCGCCTGCGGCCCCAAAACTGCCTGACGCACCGCCAGTTGCGCCCGATGCGGTCAAGCCGCCCGGCACCAGAACCGTTGCAGACGTGCCGCTGGTTCCGCCACCGCCGCCGCCACTGGCCGTGGCGGCAATCTGCCCGCCCGCCCCGCCGCCGCCGCCGCCCGCAACGCCAAGCGCGCCGAATGCTGTCGTCCCGCCAGTGCCGCCATTGGCACCCGCCGTCGTGCTGGTTGCGGCTGCCGCGCCAGCCGTGCCGCCCGCGCCAATCGTGAAGGATGTTGTGGCTGCAAGATCGGACGCGTCGACCCAAAGCTCGTAATGTGCCGCACCGCCGCCGCCGCCACCGCCCGAGCAGGCCGTGGCCGCCGCGACAAGGCAGCCACCGCCGCCACCACCGCCACCGCCAATCATGCGGATGAGATAGGCGGCATCCACCGACTGCCTGGTGTAGCTGCCCGACGCCGTCAGCGTGTCAACGCGCTTCAGGCTCAGGCCCGGCGCGCCGGACGGGAACGCCACCCGGCCGTTCGCCGGGTCAATATCCAGTGCGGTAAACCAGGTGGCACCGTCGTTCGAGACTTTGATGCGGAAGCGGTCGTCGCCCATCAGGCCAGTCTCGGCGCGGCCCGAAAAATTCGTCTGGTACAGCTGCGACACGGTCTTGAGTGCCGCCTCCTTGCTGAATTTTACCCGCAAGTCGCCAGTGCCGGTCTCGGCCACGGTTTTGGCGACAAGCAGCGCCGCGTTCAGTTTGGCGCTCAGCGGGTTCGTAACATCCGCCGTCGTGCCAACGCCCAGCAGGTCAAGGTTGTTCAGCGCCTTGATGAACGCGCCAATGTCTTTCCACAGCGTGCCGTCAAACCCGAGCAGGAGGTTCTCGGCCTCGACAAACATGCGCCACCCCGCGCGCGGGATCAGAAAGCGCCAGGCGCCATCCTGCCAGGCCGCGATCCTGCCATCCTGCGCCAGAAACGCGCCGGTCGCAGACGTGCCCACGTGGTAGCGGGCACCCTCTGCCGGCGCGCCCGGTGGCGTCACGCGGTTGCGGTCGATGACCGAGAGATGGATGACAGCGTCGAGGATGCGCAGGCCGTCATTATGGGTGACATGCTTCTGCTGCTGTGCCGCGTCGATATAGGGCAGCGCAAGTTTTGTCGTGTCGGTCATAAATGTCTCGCTGGTTGGCGGATCTCTTCTCCCGCAAAGCGGAAGAAGGTGCCCCGAAGGGGGCGGATGAGGGCGATTGTCGATATCCAACCGTCATTGCGAGCGTAGCGAAGCAATCCAGAGCCGCGCGTGTGGCTTCTGGATTGCTTCGCTGCGCTCGCAATGACGATGATGTCAGAGAACCGGCAGCGCAGCCGCCAGACCAAACCCCCGTCCGGCCGCCGCGCTTTTTTGATAGACCGCGACGCTCAGCGCCGTCTGCGCTGCGCCAAAATCAGCGGTCTCGCTGGCCGCCGCATACAACACAGACGGCGTTACCGCCGACAGCGTGCGCTTCAGCGTCACGCCGCTGAAAATGTCGATCTCATAAGCCTCGGAATCTTCGCCGAGCGGAATATCCAGCGGCTCCCACGCATCCGATTCCCGCCGCCCGCGCCGCAGAAAGCTGATGGTGACGCCCGCGCCCGAGCGCACCGCCTTCGCCCGCACTGGCGGGTAAGGCTTCAGCGCTTTCGCCGACACGGTGCTGACAATTTCGACATAGGAGGCATCCGTGTAATCGAGATCTGCCGGCCCAATACGGTAGCGCGCTGCGCCGCCCAGCGCCGCAAGCCCGCTCGCCAGCGGCACAACCGCCGAATCCAGCAGCACCAGCGTTGCGCCCGCGCCAACCGTGCGCTGGCACAGCGCCTCCTCGCCGCCAAGGCCGCGCAGCAGTTTTGACAGCCGGTAGGTTTTGTCCGCCACCAGCGTTGCAAGCCCAAACGAAACAATCTCCCACGCGCCATCGCTGCCCTTGATAGCGCAGGCGGTCTTGCCGTTCAGCATCTCTACGTCGCTGACCGACGACGGTGCTCCCGAGGCAAAACGCACGGTCACACTGCTGGCATAGTCAAACCGTCCTGCCGGCCCCGGCCCCAGCGGGCTCTGCGTATCGCCGATCAGCGCGGGCCGTTCGACGATGCGCAGCAGCTCATAGGTGCCGCCCGCCTGCCGCCATACCGCCATGCCCGCATTCCACGGGTCAGCGAAAACCGCGATATGCTGCAAGGTCTCCGGCGTGTCGCGTGACAGCGCAAGGTCGAGCACCACCACGCGCGGCGGACCGGGCAACCGCGGCGCGAGTGCCGCCGTCCGCGCCAGTGCCGGCACCGGCCGGTCATAGATCAACGGCTCGATGGCGCGCGCCGACACGCGCCGCTCGCTGCCATCGGTGATTTTCTGGATCAGGAACTGCCGCGCCACGCCTGCAACCGGCAGAGTCACGGTATCGCCAATCTCAAGCTCGATCAGGCTTGGCCGCAGGGAGAACTGGATCGTCTCACGCCCGATCCACAGGTCCTGCAGCCACACGTCCATCAGCTGCTGCGCCTGGGCGCGGCGCAGCACGGCAGAGAACTCGCCATGCGAGGCGCGCCGCGCATAGCCCTCGATGCGGCGCGAATAAACCGCCGCTATGCGGTAGTCATTTTCGGCGTCAATGAACGACGTCGCAATCTCGCGCGGCAGGTCACTCTCCTGCGCCCGCACCAGCTCGATAAAGCGGCCCTCCTTGCTGGCCACCAGATCAGTCTCGCTGAGCGTCCGCACCGCCCGCGCGCTGCGGCCGGCAAAGCGGACCGAGCCGCCGCTCACCGCGCCGTCAAAGCCGTACAGCGTCGCCAGCGGCTCCAGAGCGCCGCGCGCCGAAAGCGTCCGGTCCAGCACATAGCCGTCGAGAAAACCCTGCACAGGCGGCAGTGCCGCAGATAGATTCGGCACACCTGAGTCGCTGAGGATTGCGGCAACCAGCCGGTCCAGCGGCAGGCCCTCGATGCGCCCGGTAATCCAGTGTCCGGTCTCCCAGTTCGCCGCATCAGCCCAGACCGCGCTCTGGTTGGGAAACGCCGGATAGGGCCGCGCGTCCCACGCCCAAATATGGATGCGCGCCGGGTCAACCATCAGCCCGCCATAGACACCTGACACGGGATTGGCCCCGGCCACATAGCCCGGCTGGCCCGGGTCAAAGCGCGTCAGCGCCGCCTCCAGCATGCGCGTCTGCATCAGGTCATCGCGCGAGCCGCGCGAGAACGGCGGAATACCCGAGGCGCTTGACTTGGCGTCAATAAAATAATTGGGCGCATTGGCCCCCCGGTCAATCGCCGGGCAGCCGATTTCCGTAAACCAGACGGGCTTTGACGCAGGCGTCCAGGCGGTCGTGCCGCCGAGCTCGACACCCGCCACACGCTCCTTGTGCGCGTTAGACCACCAGCCAATCAGGTCCTTGGCGCGGAACACCCATGGCTTTGCGTAAGCGCCGTCGGTGATCGGGGTGCGCACCTGCGCCGTGCGGTTGGCGTCACTGGCATAATACCAGTCAAACGCCTCACCGCTGGCATGGCGGCGCGCGAGATAGTCGCGGTCATAGACGCTGGCGGCCTCAGCCGCATCAAGATGCGCCGTGCCGTCGCGCCAGTCCGACAGCGGCCAGTAGACGTCGATGCCGACAAAATCGACACTGGCGGACCCCCACACCACATCCAGCGGAAAGCGCACCTCCGCGCCGCCGCCCAGCACATGCGCATTATATTCGGTCCAGTCCGCCGCATAGGATATTTTCGTCCCCGCGCCGAGCAACGCCTTCACGTCCGTGGCCAGGGTGGCGAGCGCATTGGCGAGCGGATAGACGCCACTGGCCGAGCGCACCCGTGTCAGCGCCGCAAACTCGGAACCAACCAGAAACGCGCTGACGCCGCCCGCCTGCGCACACAGGCCGGCGCAAGCCAGAATGAAGCGCCGCAGCGACCATTCGGCCGCAGGCGGTGACGCTGTGCCAACAAAGCTCGCGATCTGCGTGCCCGCCGCCGCCGTGCCATCAACAGTGCCCGCAACACCCGGCGCAGGAAAGCAGGCGATGCGCCCGCGCCACGGATAGGCCGGCTGTGCCAGCGCATTTGACCAAGGATCCGGCAGCGCATTGCCCGCCGCAATATCCATCATCACAAACGGATAAAACACCACAGACAGGCCGCGCGCCTTCAAATCCACGATCGCCGCAACAACGGTCGCGTCTGACGGCGTGCCGCCATAGGCAGGCAGGCCCGCCGACAGCGACACCACCCGCGCCGTGGCGCGCGTCAGGCCCGCCACCGACCAGACCGCCGCGCCAGTGTCCTTAACCGCGCTCTCGACACGCGGGGCAACGGTGCAGTAGCCCGCCCGCAGATCGTCGCCAAACCACGCCACCACCAGCGCGACGCTGACAAGGTTCGGGCACAGCGCCTGCAGCGCGTCAATCGAGGCGGTCCAGTTGGAGCGGCCCGACAGCAGGTTGCGGTTTTCGCTGAACGAAACGCCGGCCTCCTGAAACCGCGTCACCGCGCCGACCGAATAGCCAAATTCCGTTGCGCCGGGAATGAGATCAACCGCGCGGATCATGCCTGCGAGGCCGGCCACCGGCTTCACAATCTCAAAGCTCAGCTGCGGAATGCGGTTGCCATAATCGGCCAGCGGCAGGTGCTCGAACACCACATAGGCCAGCCCGCGATAGGCGGGGGCATTGCCCGCGCCCTGCTTGGCCACAATCAGCGGATCGGCGCTCTGCGTTTCGCTGCCTTTGTAAAACCGCAGCGTCAGTTTCGAGACGTCAAGCTCTTTGCCGTCCGCCCACACCCGGCGCAGCAGCGCAACCTCGCCCTCGCACAGGCCCACCGCGAAATTGGCAAAATAATTGTAGGTGGTGGCGGTGGATTTTGCGCCGCCGCCTTTGCCGCCCGCTGCCTTTTGCGCGGTGCGCGTCACCGTTTCCTCAAACCGCGTCGCCCAGACAATCTGCCCGCCGACGCGCACACGCCCGTAGACACGCGGGATTGGCGCCCCCTCGGTCGACGACAGGCCTTCCAGCGATTTGAGGCGCGGCCCCTGCACCGAGCGGCCGCGCGTGCGGCCAAAGATCTGCTGGTCAATCGCAGAACCGGCGACGGCGCCCGCCACCTGGCCAATCAGCGCGCCAATCGGGCCAGCGATAAAATCGCCGATGACCGAGCCGGCGACCTGCAGGACGAGTGTTGCCATGGGGAGGTCTCAAAGTTGATCATGATCCCTTCTCCCGCTTGCGGGAGAAGGTGGCCGAAGGCCGGATGAGGGGTAATAATTTTCGGGATTGCGCGCGGTTGGACCGCCGGCCTCCGGCCGGCTCTTCGCCACAGTCAAAGCCGCAGGATTTTGAACAGACTGCCAGGGCGCCAGAGATTGAGCCGACCAGAGGCCGGCGGTCCAGCGTGCGTCAGGCGGCACCCGGAAACGCAAACACGAAAGCCAGGTGCCGCAGCCACCAGTCCGTCACCGCAACCTCGGCGACGCAGGCCCCGTCATGCGCGTGGATCATCGTGCCGCGCGAGGCCGCAATCGCCAGATGCTTGGCGGGCACATGCGCGCGCCAGCGAAACAGCAGCACATCGCCGGGCCGCCACCTGTCCCGCGCAACCGGCGTCAAATGCCGCCCCGCCGCCAGCGCCAGCGATTCAACCCGCAAGGCCTCGGCCCAGTCGGGTGAATAGGGCCCCGGCGCTTCCGGTTCCGCCCCGACGCAGCCGCGCCAGACGCCGCGCACCAGCCCGAGGCAGTCGCAGCCAACCCCGTGGAGCGAGGCCTGATGATGATACGGCGTGCCAATCCAGCGCCGCGCCTCGGCGACAATCCGCGCGCGCAAATCCGCGCTCACAGAACCACCGCGCCGCCGTCAAACGAAGGGCTCGCGCCATTGGCGTAAGTAAAGACCTGGTCCGGCCCTGGAATATGCGGAAAACCGCGGAAATTAATGGCATTGCTGAACTTGGCCTTGCAGGTGGCAAAGCGCTTGTCGCAGCCGGCGCGAATGGAAAACGTGTCGCCCGCCAGCATGGGCGCGGCAAGACCGGTCCACAGGATAACAGTCGCGGTTGACCCCGCAAGCCGGTGCTCCTTGATCTCGGCTTTGGCACCCGTGTTGGCGCCCGAGGTGAAGGTGATTTCGCCATTGGTGAAAAACCCGCTGGCAAAACCCGCCAGCCCCGCGCTCGCCAGCGCCAGCGTGTCAGCACTGGCAACGCTGGCCGCCGCCGTGTAGGCAGGCAGGCCGAGCGCCACAGTGCAGCGCGTGTCGCCAAGGTCGGCGGAACAGGCGGCCTGGTACAGCCGCCCGCGTTCCTCGTCGAGCGCGCTGCCCAGTCCGCGCACTTCGGCGGTAAACTGATGGTCATTGCGGCGCACCTCGCCAAACACGCCGATGTCGACAAGAAAGCGCTGCGCCGGATCGGCCCAGTTGACCAGCCAGGTCTCGATTGTCGCGCCGTCAAAGCGGCCATTGGCCAGATCGCTCTCGGTCAGCGTGTCGGCGTTCAGCGCGCCGCTGATCTGCGTGCCCGTCACTGCCAGCCCCAGCGCCGTCTCGGCCTCCGCGCCGTCAAGCCCGGTGCGCGCGGCATAGGTCACCGTACTGAAAGTCACATCCACATCATGGTCGGTGAAGCCGCGCACAACTGTGTCGCGGCGGATGATTTTCCAGCAGTGGCACAGCGTTGTCGCGCCGGTGGCAAGGTGCGCTGCAAGGGCGGGGTCAATGGCGCGCATGAGCGTGCTCCAATGTGTTGGTTATCAAAGTGCAGCGCTGGACCGCCGGCCTCCGGCCGGCCTCGCGCGCGCCAAGCCGGCCAGAGGTCGGCGGTCCAACTTCTGCGCTCAAGGCACAATTTCAATAATCGGCACACGCGGTATTTCCCCCGCCTCGAAGGCAGGCAAATCCACTTCCAGAAAATCCGTGTCGAACCGGACCGGAACGTCAAACACAAAGCCTGCCGTCACCGCCGCCGAGGCCCCCGGACTCTTGCCCGCGCGGAACGTGACAATGCCGGTCGTCACATCAACGTCAAAATCAACGCCCGCCGTTTTCTCGACGCCGGTCACCGCCACGCGCACGCTCAGCGCCACCGGCTTGGCAATCAGCCTTGCATAAGGCGCGAAGGCCGCGCCATAGGCTTTGACCAGCTGAAACGCGGCGTTGACGCCATTGCCCGTGCCGATCGCCTGGTCGCCCGGCAGCGGTGTGGCGCTGGCGGCGCAGGACTTGTAGTCAAGCCGGTCGCGCCAGCGAAAGCCATAGAGCCGCCCGCGCCGCTCCTCGAAAAACTCCACGACGCTCTGGATCGCGGCCAGCGTCTTCACGCCATAGCCCGCCTCATAACGGCGGCGCGAATTGGCCCAGCGGGCGTTGCGTTCCTCGCGCCCCGAGCCGGTCAGCACAATGTCGGTGCGGCGCTCCGGCCCGCCGCGGCTGCCCAGGGCAATGTCGAGCGGAAAGCGGATTTCATGAAAGGCTGGCATGGCGCGCTCCCTGCGGGCGAAGGCTCAAAGGCTGCGCTGGCCGCGCATGACGGCGCGGGCCAGCGCCGCGGAAATCTGCGACTCGGAGCGCGCAAAGCTCTGCGCATCCTGCGTCGCGATATTGACAGTGACAGACACCGGCCGCTGGCCGCCGCCTGAGGCCGCGACGCCCAGCTTGCCATCGGGCCCGCGCGCCAGCGGCAGGATCGCCTCGGCCCCGCGCTCGCCCATCAGGCCGGTGCCGCCGCCCGACGAGAAGAAGGTGGGCGCGGCGACAACGCCGCCCTCGGCAAAGGCGGTGACAGGCCCGCCGCCAGTGCCGGACACCAGCGAAGACAGGCCGGAACCAAGCGACGAGGTCAGTCCCTCCAGCAGCGATTTTGTCGCCGACTGAATGGCGAGACTGGAGAGCTGCGACGACAATGTTTGCAGCACCGACTGAAACGACTTGCCGTTAACGATGGCGTCGCTGAAAGCCTTCGCCAGCGTTGAACTGGCCTTGCCCGCCGCCGTGTTGATGCTGTCGAGCGCGGTCGAAATGCCGGAAAGATCGCTGGCGAGAAAAGCTGTGTCCTGTGCGGCGAGGGTCATTGCGCGGTCTCCATCGGGATTGGTGGCTGTATCCGTCTTTGCGAGCGCAGCGAAGCAATCCAGAGCCGCGCGTGAGGCCCCTCTGTTGCTTCGCTGCGCTCGCAATAACGGTGTTCATTCAGTCCGGAAACGCCGCCATCAGCGCGCCAAGCGCGGCGCGGTCAGCCGCCCCGCCGCCGCGCCCGTAAACCCCGCGCGAGGCGGCAGCCAGCTCGCGCGGCGTCATCGCCCAAAAGGCCTGCGGACAAAGCCGCAGGACGCCGAAGCCAAACGCCATCGCCTCGTCCCAGGGAAAGGGCGCGGCGGGTTTTGGCTGTGTACGGGCCGCCGGGGAGGAGGCAGCGGCCCGCACGCTCAGGCGTCCTGCGGCCCCGGAGGGTTTGCGGGCCGGTCCGGCTCTGGCGTCTCGCCAAAGGTCGCGGCAAGCAGGCTTGCAGCGGTCCGCACATAGCCCGGCAGACCCGCCGGAGAGGATAGGGTTGCGACTTCATCATCGCTGAGCGCCGCGCCGCCGCCGCGCAGGCCCGCGCCCAGAATTTTTATCAGATCGCGGGCGGAAAGATTGCCCGCCTCAAAGCGCGCGGCAAGGCCTGCAAGGCCGGTGACGCCAAACGCGTCTTCCATCTGCGCCAGCGCGCCCAGTGTCAGGCACAGCGTGTAGCGTGTGCCGCCAAACTCTGCCGCGATTTCGCCCCGGTGCCGGTTTGCCATGGCGCGGCCTCAGATCGCAACAAAGGTCAGCGCGCCCGCCGACTCAAGCGCCATGTCAAAGGTGATTTCGCCCGCATGGTCGCCGCGGTAGTCGAGGCTGGCAATCTGGAACTGCCCGGTGATAATGCCGAATGAGGGAATCGTGACCTGCCAGTTGCGGATGATGCCATCAAAGAAAATCTGCCGCACGACAAGGTCGGCCGGATCATCCTTGAACACGCCCGCCCCCGCGATGCTGGCGCGCAGCACGCCCGCCCCCGCCAGCAGCTCGCGCCAGCGGTTGACCGACTCGGCGCTGGTGATGTCCACCGTTTGCGTGTTGAGCGAGAACCGCCGCGTGCGCATGCCCGCAATGGTAAGAAACGCGCCGGTGCCATCGTCCAGTTTCAAAAGCAGGTCTTTGCCTTTTTGCGCCGCCATGTTGATGTCTCCATATACAGAAAATTGGACGTGATCCCTTCGCCCGCTTGCGGGGGAAGCTGGCGCGACAGGGCGTCGAAAGACGCCCGTCCTGACGGACGGGCTTTGGCGCCGGAGGAGGGCGGTTCAAAACTATTAAATGGACTCCGTCACCGCCCGCAGCCGCAGCGCCACCCTTACAAACCGCCCCGAATCCTCGCGGATCGTCTCCAGCGCGGAAAACCGCAGATTTATCAGCCGGTGCGTATCAAGCGTCAGCGCCGCGTCATCGAGCAAGAACGCAATGCGGTCGGCAATTTCGAGCGCCTCGCGCGCGCCGCCCTGCGTTGACCACACATGCAGGACAAGCACCTGTTCCAGCCCGGGAAACAGCGAGAATGACAGCTCGCGCGCCAGCGCGTCGCCAAAGGTCACATAGGGTGCCAGCGCGTCACGCGGTGCCTCATCATAGATTTTTGCGGCTCCCAGCAAAGCCAGCAGCGGCGCGTCGGCAACGAGCGCGGCACGGATGGCCTTGCGCAGGGCAATGACAGCACTGCTCATGGTTTTGTCTCCATACAGTCAAGCGTCAGGTAGCGCCGCGTCTCGTCCTCGTCGCTGACATTGCGGATCAGCAGCAGGCGCGCGCCAAGCCGCAGGCGCATCGCGGCGGTCACATCATCGCGGAAACGCAGGCGCACGCGGTGCGTGATCTGCTCCTGCGCCTGCACCGCCACAAAGCGTTCCGCGCCGCCAGCAGGGGCAATCTGCGCCCACAGCAC
>JANLPP010000388.1:0-5760 GCA_031367295.1 Hyphomicrobiales bacterium
AATGCCCAGCGGCTCCAGCTCCGCCGCCAGCGCGGCGGTGGACACCGGGTTGGCAGTGGTGCAGTCGACAATGATGAGGCCCCTGCGCCCGCCCGCCTTCAGCCCCGCTGCGCCACGCACAATGTCTTCCACCTGCGGCGAGGCGGTGACACAGAGAAAAACAATGTCGCTGGCCTTCGCCACATCCGCCGGGGTCTTTGCCTCATGCGCGCCGCGCTTGACCAGATCATCCACCAGCCCGCGCTTTTTGTGCGCCATGATGGTGAGCGGGTAGCCCTTGTCGAGGATGCGCCCCGCCATGCCATGGCCCATGAAACCAATGCCGATAAAGCCGATGCGGGGTTTGACAGACATGAGGCGCGCTCCTGGGACAATGCGCAAGGATAGAAGCTTGTGGCGCGTCAAGGCAATGGCGCATTTTTGCAGGGCGGCCATGACAGGTCCGGGCAGGTTGCCGGTGATGCTGCTTGCGCTGTGTGGAGTGTAACTATATAACAACTGGATGCTTGCCGCCAGCGACCCAACTGCCGTCCGCGCCGTTTCCGGCTTATTGCCCGGCCCATTACCCGGGGCGGCAGGCCATGCGCATGGCCACGGCGAACCTGGCCACGGCGAACCTGGCCACGGCGAACCTGGCCACGGCGAACCTGGCCACGGTCATGCCGGCCATGTCCACGCCTTGCACGCTCCATCAGCCCGCGATCACGCTCCACATGGCCATGCCCCGCATGCCCACCCTCCGACGCCGCCCGGCTTTTCGCTGCTGCGCCTGTCTGCCGCGCAGCGCCTGCTGGGCGCGCTGCTGCTCGTCGCGCTGATCTGGACCGGCGTGTTCTGGGCGATAGCATGAGCGCGGCGCTGGGCTTCCACAACCTGACGCTCGGCTATGACCGGCATCCGGCGGTGCACCACCTTGATGGCGTCATTGAAACCGGCGCGCTGCTGGCGGTTGTCGGTCCTAATGGCGCCGGGAAATCGACGCTGGCCAAAGGCATCATGGGGGCGCTGAAACCGCTGGATGGCCGCATTGAGCGCTTTGGCCATGAGCCGCGCTCTATCGCCTATCTGCCGCAGGCAGCCGAGATCGACCGGTCTTTCCCGGTCGATGTGTTTGACGTAGCGGCCATGGGCCAGTGGGGCCAGCGCGGCCTGTTTGGCGGCTTTGGCGGCAAGGACACGGCCCGCATCCACGCGGCCATCGCCGCTGTCGGCCTCGCCGGTTTTGAGCGGCGCAGCATCGCCACCCTGTCAGGCGGCCAGATGCAGCGCGCGCTGTTTGCCCGTCTGCTGCTGCAGGACGCGCAGGTGCTGCTGCTGGACGAACCCTTCACCGCCATTGACGAGCGCACGACTGGCGACCTGCTGGTGCTGATCGCGCGCTGGCATGGCGAGGGCCGCACCATCATTGCCATCCTGCATGATTTTGATCTCGTGCGGCGGCATTTTCCGCAAACCCTGCTGCTGGCGCGCGAGGCTGTGGCCTGGGGCCCCACCGCTGCCGTGCTGTCGCCGGCCAATCTCGCCCGCGCCACGCGCATGTGCGAGGCATTCGAGACTGACGCGCATAATTGCGTGCGGGCCGCCTGACGCGATGCTTTACGATTTTCTCATCGCGCCGTTTGCCGACTTTGGCTTCATGCGCCGCGCGCTGGCGGGCGTGCTGGCGCTGAGCCTCGCGGGCGGGCCGGTCGGGGTTTTCCTGATCCTGCGCCGCATGAGCCTGATGGGCGACGCGATGTCGCATGCCATTCTGCCGGGGGCGGCGATGGGCTACCTCGTGTCCGGCCTGTCGCTGGGCGCGATGACGTTTGGCGGCATGCTGGCCGGCTTTGCGGTGGCGCTGCTGTCGGGCCTTGTCGCGCGCGCCACCGCCTTGCGCGAGGATGCGTCGATGGCGGCCTTCTATCTCATTTCGCTGGCGCTGGGTGTTGTCATCGTGTCGCTGCGCGGCTCCAATGTTGACCTCATGCACGTCCTGTTCGGCACGGTGCTGGCCCTAGATGATGCCACGCTGATCCTGCTCGCCAGCATTGCCAGCCTGACCCTCACCGCCTTTGCGCTGGTCTACCGCCCGCTGGTGATGGAGACGCTTGATCCCGGCTTCCTGCGTTCGGTCAGCTGGTCGGGAGCCTATGTGCATCTCGCCTTTCTGGCGCTGCTGGTGCTCAACCTGATTGCGGGCTTTCACGCGCTCGGCACGCTGCTGGCCATCGGGCTGACCATTCTGCCAGCGGCGAGCGCGCGGCTGTGGTCGAGTGACATGACGCGGATGATTGCCATTGCGATGGCGGGCGGCGTGGTGGCGAGCGCTTCGGGCCTGCTCGCATCCTATCACACGGGCGTGCCCACTGGCCCGGCCATCATTCTGGCGGCGGGCGTGATCTATCTGGTGTCGCTGGTGTTTGGCCGCTCCGGCGGCCTGCTGCGCGGATTTGGGCGGCGGCGGCATCTTGAAGCCTGAGCCGCGCTCTGGCGCGCAGCTCGCCCCAAACCGCCTGCGCCTGACGTTCCCGCGGAACTCCTTCCTTGGTCCGCCTTGAAATGCGCTGCATTTGCGGCGAAAGCTCATGCGACAGATCGCTGCGACGCGGAAACCTGAATCTATGGCGCAAACCGACACCCTACCCGCTCCCGGCAAGCCGCACCGCGACGCGCCGTGGATCCTGCGCACCTATGCCGGCCATTCGACTGCCGCCGACTCGAATCGCCTGTACCGTTCCAACCTTGCCAAGGGCCAGACCGGCCTCTCCGTCGCCTTCGATCTGCCAACGCAGATCGGCTATGATCCGGACCACGCCCTGGCGCGCGGAGAAGTGGGCAAGGTGGGCGTACCGGTCGCGCATCTGGGCGACATGCGCGGGCTGTTTGACGGCATACCGCTGGCCAAGATGAACACGTCGATGACCATCAACGCCACCGCGCCCTGGCTGATGGCCCTCTATATCGCCGCCGCTGACGAACAGGGTGCCGCGCGGGCGAGCCTGCAAGGCACCACGCAGAATGACATCATCAAGGAATATCTGTCGCGCGGCACTTATGTGTTCGCGCCCAGGCCGTCGATGCGGCTGTCGCGTGATCTGATCCTGTTCACGACGCGCGAGGTTCCCAGATGGAACCCGATGAATGTCTGCTCCTATCATTTGCAGGAGGCGGGCGCGACACCGGTGCAGGAGGTGAGTTTTGCGCTGGCGACGGCGGTCGCCATTCTCGACCTGATAAAATCCTCGCACGCGATCAGCGATGCTGATTTTGCCGCTGTGGTCGGGCGCATCAGTTTTTTCGTCAACGCGGGCATGCGCTTTGTCACCGAACTGGCGAAGATGCGGGCGTTTTCGGAACTGTGGGAGGAGATCACCCGCGAGCGGTTTGGCATAGAAGACGAGAAATTCCGCCGCTTCCGCTATGGCGTGCAGGTCAATTCGCTGGGCCTGACCGAAAGCCAGCCCGAGAATAATGTCTACCGCATCTTGATTGAGATGCTCGGCGTGGTGCTGTCGAAGAATGCCCGCGCCCGCGCCGTGCAGCTGCCCGCCTGGAACGAGGCGCTGGGCCTGCCGCGCGCCTTTGACCAGCAGTGGAGCCTGCGCATGCAGCAGATCATGGCGTTTGAGACGGACCTGCTGGAATATGGCGACCTGTTTGAGGGCAGCCACGAGATCGAGCGCAAGGTCGCGTCGTTGAAGCAGGAAATCAAAGCCGAGCTGGCGCATATCGACGCGCTGGGCGGGGCGATCGCGGCGGTGGAGAGCGGCTATCTGAAATCGGCGCTGGTGACCTCGAACACCGCGCGGCTCGAAGCCATTGAGCGCGGCGAGCAGATTGTGGTGGGTGTCAACAAGTACCGCGACAGCGAGCCCTCGCCGCTGACGGCGGACGGCGCGTCCATTCTCGTGGTGTCCGGCCATGCCGAGGCGCAGGTGGTGGCGGAACTCAGCGCCTGGCGGGCGGCGCGCGACCCTGTGGCTGTCGCGGCGGCGCTCAAAGCGCTGAAAAGCGCGGCGCGCGAGGACCGCAACATCATGCCGCCCTCGATTGACGCGGCGAAGGCTGGTGTGACGACGGGCGAGTGGGGTGCGGCCCTGCGCGAAATTTTTGGCGAGTACCGCGCGCCGACCGGCGTAAGCACAAAGGCAAGGCAGGTTGGCGGCGAGCTTGACGCCATCCGCGACGAGGTGGCGCGGGTGTCGCAAAAGATCGGGCGGCGGCTGACGCTGCTGGTCGGCAAGCCCGGCCTTGACGGGCATTCCAACGGTGCCGAGCAGGTGGCGGTGCGGGCGCGCGATGCCGGCATGGATGTTGTGTATGACGGCATCCGCTTCACCCCTGCCGAGCTGGTTGCCGCCGCACAGGAAAAACGCGTGCACTGCATCGGCCTGTCGATCCTGTCCGGATCGCACAAGCAGCTGGCGCTCGACCTGCTGGCGCAGCTGCGCGCCGCCGGTCTTGGCCATATTCCGGTGGTTGTCGGCGGCATTATTCCGCCCGCTGACGCGGTGGAGCTGCGCGCTGCGGGCATAGCCGCCATTTACACGCCCAAGGCGTTTGACCTCAATGTCATCCTGTCTGACCTTGCGGGAATCGTGGAACGCGCCCACAGTCTGTGATGCATTCCCCCTATCCTCCCGCGCTGACGCCTGAAGAGACGCGCAAGATCATCATCGGCGTGCTGGTGGCCATGCTGCTGGCCGCGCTTGACCAGAATATTGTGGCGCCTGCCATCCCCGACATCCGCGCTGCCCTGCATGACGACGTGTTTTTTCCCTGGCTGGTCTCCGGCTATTTTCTCACAGCCACCGCGGTGACGCCGCTCTACGGAAAACTGGCGGATATTTATGGACGCCGGCCGGTGCTGTTTACCGGCATTGGCATTTTCATCGCCGGTTCGGTCATCTGCGCGCTGTCGCAGAGCATGGCGGTGATGATTGCCGGGCGCTGCGTGCAGGGGATTGGCGGCGGCGGGCTGATCGCTCTGGCACAGACCGTCATCGGCGACATTGTGCCGCCGCGCGAGCGGCCGGCTTATGTCGCCTACATCACCACAGTCTGGGCGGTGGCCAGCATCGCCGGGCCGATCCTCGGCGGCGGCCTCGCGCGTTACGGACACTGGTCGCTGATTTTCTGGCTCAATCTGCCGATTGCCGGTTTCGCGCTATGGCTGACCAATTCCTCGCTGAAAAAGCTGCCGCGCCTGCGCCGTGACCACGCGCTGGATTACCTTGGCTCGGCGCTGATCATGGGTGCAACGGTGGCGCTGCTGCTGGCGCTGACGTGGGGCGGCTCGCGCCTCGCCTGGGGGTCGGCGGAAATTCTGACGCTGCTTGGCGCGTCGCTCGTGCTGGCGGCGCTGTTTGGCTGGCGCCTGCTGCGGGCGCGCGAACCGCTGATCCCGCTCGATGTCGTGCGCAATCCCGTGGTGGCCAGAGCCACTGCGGCGCTGTTTTTCGCCATGGGGTCCTATGTCGCCATCACGACATACCTGCCGCTGTATTTCCAGAATGCCTTTGGCCTCGACGCCGGGCAGTCGGGCCTTGCCATGGTGGTTGTGCTGGTGGCGACCGTGGCGGGCGCCAACACCACGGGCCGCTACATGGCGCGCGTCACCCATTACAAGCGCATGGCGCTGGCGGGCTGCGCGCTGGCGGTGCTGGCCACCGCGCTGCTCGCGCTGCGGGCGCAGCACGCGGGCTTTGCCGAGGCGCTGGTCCTCACCGGTCTGGCCGGCCTTGGCGTCGGCCCGGTATTCCCGGTCACAACTGTCGC
>JANLPP010000232.1:0-2009 GCA_031367295.1 Hyphomicrobiales bacterium
GCGCCATAATTATGCGGAACCTGTTTTGCCGCGCCCGGCAAGGCGCGTCTGACAAAATAGCCCGGCTCGCGCCGCTGGCGCAGCAGTGTCGGGATAATTTCGGCATAGGCCTCGACTGTGCTGGCATAGACTGGCGCGCAGTCGGCCTTGATGGCAGCGTGCAGGCGCGGCAGCGCGTGATAGGGCACCATCGGAAACATGTGGTGCTCAACGTGGTAATTCATGTTCCAGTAAATAAAGCGGAACAGCGGGTTCATGTACACGGTGCGGGCATTGAGGCGGTGGTCGATGACATCTTCGGCGAGGCCGGCATGCTGCGTCAGCCCAAAGAAATGCGACATGAACCCGCCATACATCGTGGGCAGGCCGACATACATGGCGGGCAGGACGGAGCCGGTCCAGACACAGGCGAGAGCGGCGCCGGCGAGCAGCGCGATATAGATGCGCGCGATCAGATACACCTTCCAGCGCTCCATCGCCGGCACAAAGGTCAACTCCTCGGCATTGAGACGGCCCGCGCTGTGCAGCGCCAGCTTTTTCAGCGCCGTCCAGGTGTTGGGAATGGCAAAAAAATTCAGCAGCAGAACGAAAAAATCCGGCGGACGCGGCGCGGCGATTTCCGGGTCACGCCCGACAATGATCGTGTCAGTGTGGTGGCGCGTGTGGCTCCAGCGCCAGATTGTCGGCTCGCGCAGCATGAAGAAACTGGCGATGTGATAGACCGCGTCATTCATCCAGCGCGTCTTGAACGCCGTGCCATGGCCGCACTCATGCCAGCGGCTGTCGCCGGCCGAGCCATAGAACACGCCGTAGACGATAAAGCAGGGGATGGCCCAGAGCGTGCCCCAGAAGTGAAAGCCGAGCGCGCCGGACGTGATGAGGATGGCAAACCACAGCAGCGTGTCGCGGACGGCGGGGCCATCCGACCGCTTCATCAGCTCCTTCAGCTCCTTGCGCGGAATGGGCGAGGAATACCATTGCGCCGCCGCAAGGCCAGCCGCGACGGCGGCCGCGCTGTCCTTGCCGATGAGGCTGTAGTCGCGTCGGGTGATGGTGACCGGCATGGCGATGGTCCAGCGTGTCCTGCGCAAGCGGGTTGGTCCGGCGCTTGCCTCGCGCAGGGTCTAGCCCCGGTACAGGCCGACGGCAATATAACAATGCAAGAAGCCATCATTTTCTATCACGGTTGCAGCGGTGCCCTGAGGCAGTCTCTCAGGGCAAAGTGCTGCTGACCCACAGTGCCGCATCGCTCACACCACAATCGTGATTGTCTTGGCTGCCCGGGTCAGCCCCGTATACAGCCACCGCGCCCGGTGCTCGCGAAAAGCGTAGCTCTCGTCAAACAGCACCACCTCGTCCCATTGCGAGCCTTGCGCCTTGTGCACAGTCAGCGCGTAGCCGTAGTCAAACTCGTCCGACTCGCGCCGCTGCGCATAGGGCAGCTCGCCCTCGGTGCCGGCGAAGAAATGCGGCAGCACGGCCACTTTTGCGCTCTTGCGGCCAACGTCGTCCTCGGGCGTCAGCGTCATGCGCAAAAAGCCCTTGCGCTTGGGCTTGACCGATTCGACTGTCCAGATGCCGCCATTAAGCAGGCCTTTGCTGCGGTCATTGCGCAGGCACACCAGCTTTTCGCCCGCCACCGGCGCCTCGCCTTCAAAGCCTTTCAGCTGGCGCATGCGCATGTTGTAAGCGCGCCGCGTCTTGTTGATGCCGACCAGCACCTGGCCGGCGCTTAGCACCGCGTTCGCATCGATGGAACGCCGGTCAATAACGCGGCTGTCGCCATAGCTGCCCAGCTCGAGCCGTCCGCCCTCGCGCACTTGCATTGACATGCGGATGATCGGATTGCCCGCCGCCTGGCGGTGGACCTCGGCCAGCATGATATCCGGCTCCGCCTCGGTAAAAAACCCGCCGCCCTTGACCGGCGGCAGCTGCGCCGGATCACCCAGCACCAGCACCGGCTTGGCAAATGACAGAAGATCACGCGCCAGTTCCTCATCGACCATCGA
>JANLPP010000403.1:0-1660 GCA_031367295.1 Hyphomicrobiales bacterium
CAGGACGCGCGTGTAAAAGGCTGGGCGGGCCGCAAAATAAGAGGCAAAAGAGCCTTTTGCTGAAGGCACAAAGTCAACGACAGGACCGTTGGCGAGCACGGCGGACAATTGAGGTCCCAGCAGCCGCATAAGGTCATCCCAGGGAATATCCGCATCGATACCGATGACCAGATTGGCCGGTTTTCCGTCAACGCTATGTTGCGCGAGAAAGGCGCGCCCGATTGGCGCCGCCGACCTGAAAAGCGCCGCGAGCTTTGCCGCAAGCCCGTGCGGATAAACGGCTGGCTCTGACACCAGAACGGAGGTTGGCGTATCGAAAATGACGTGCGCTGGCGGTTCTTCGAAATCGCCGTCCAGCAGGCGGCCAATCTCGGCAACAGTAAAATGCTTGCCATAGTCAGACCCAGGATTGAGCCAGAAAGCCGTGTTGGGGTAACCGGTGAACAGATCGCGTGATTTATTCGCAGTAACGATATGCTCCATGCTAAACGCAGCTTCAGCGCGCGAGGGCGCGGTAAAGAACGGCACGGACTCACCCGCGCCATGACTGAATGTCCGCACTTCCAGCCGCGCGCCAGCCGGAACAACCGCGCGGCCCTCAGCGCCCGCGATGAGTGTGCCGCTGGTTGGCACCAGCGCGAGATAGACCTGCGCCTCCAGCAGCGTGCGCGCAAAGGCGGCGCGGGCTGCCGGATTTCGCGCGGCGGCGATCAACGCGCGCTCAATTGCGTTTTCGGGCACAAACATGGAAGATCCTCGCGGGAGAAGCGGCGCGGCTGGCGCGCCGTCGGCCAATCAGGCCGCCTTCGCCGCCAGCCCGGTGCTCGCCAATGCAAAAGCCCAGTCGAGCCACAGCGTCAGCGCGGCGACGTCGCTGGCCTCAATCGTTGCGCCGCACCAGATGCGGAAACCGGGGGGAGCGTCGCGGTACGAACCAAAGTCGAACGCGACCTTCTCTTTCTCGATCATCGCGACGATGGATTTAGCGAAATCGGCCTGCACGGCGGCAGGCAGCGCGGCGACCGCCGGATCAACAATCTTCAGACAGACGCCGGTGTTGGAGCGGTTCGCCGGATCCGTGCACAGATAGTCAATCCACGGCGTGCGCGCGACCCAGTCGCTCACCGCCTTCGCACTGGCATCCGAGCGGGCCATCAGCGCATCCAGCCCGCCAATCGATTTGGCCCAGGTCAGCGTGTCGATATAATCCTCAACGCAGAGCATCGAGGGCGTGTTGATCGTCTCGCCCTCAAACAGGTTTTCGGTCAGCTTGCCCCTGGTGGTCATGCGGAATATTTTCGGCAGCGGCCAGGCCGGCGTGTAGGTTTCCAGCCGCTCGACGGCGCGGGGCGACAGGATCAGCATACCATGCGCCGCCTCGCCGCCCATCACCTTCTGCCAGGAATAGGTGGTGACATCGAGTTTGGAGAGGTCAAGATTCTGGGCGAAGGCCGCCGAGGTGGCGTCACAGATGGTCAGGCCCTTGCGGTCCGCCGGAATGAAATCACCATTGGGCACACGCACGCCGGAGGTGGTGCCGTTCCAGGCGAACACCACGTCGCGGTCAAAATCGAGCGCCTTCAGGTCCACCAGTTCGCCGAAAGGCGCGACGAATTTGCGCGCGTCGGGCAGTTTCAGCTGGCTGATAATGTCGGTGACC
>JANLPP010000468.1:0-4957 GCA_031367295.1 Hyphomicrobiales bacterium
TTCCTTGAAAGCCATTTTGCCGCGCTGCTGGATGATGCGGCGCACAAGAACCGCCCGCTTTCCATCATGATTCTCGACATTGACCACTTCAAGCTGGTCAACGACAATTACGGCCATGATTCAGGCGACGAGGTGCTGAAGGCGTTCGGCATGCGGGTGAAACGCGTCATCCGCGGCGCAGACCTCATGTGCCGCATGGGTGGCGAGGAATTTGTCATTGTGATGCCGAACACGCCGATTGACGTCGCCGAGCTGATTGCCGAACGCGTGCGGGCAGCCGTGCAGGGGGCGCGTTTCCAGATTGACGCGAGCGGTCGCTCGATCCCGATCACAGTGTCGATTGGCCTGGCTGACCGGGGCATCGACTGCGGCCCTGACCTTGTCTACAAGCGCGCCGACAGGGCACTGTACCGTGCCAAGACAGAAGGCCGCAACCGCGTGTCCGCCGACGCGGCCTGAGACGCCCCGGCGCGAGACATCCGTGGTCGCGCGGTGACGGGCCGGTCTTTACCTCAATAATTGAGGTAAACAAGAAGTTACCAGGCATCGGCACTATCGGCGGATTGCATTTTGGGCCAAGACCTGTAGGGTCATTCTCACAGCTTCAGGGGCTGGTTACTGGCAATCTGCCGAAAGCAGACTGCCACGTCACCCACCTTCAAGCGCAGAAATACCCTACGGAGTGCTCAGGTCCGCCGCATCTCCTGGGTCCGTGGGGTCGGCTGGCTGGACGAAGCGGGAGTGGCCTCCTCGAAGTGCTTCGTCCAGCCGGCCACTTTATTCCGGCTTTTGCCTGATTGTGATTGTGTGTCGGCGCGTCAGACGCGCGGCTGCTGCTGCGTGGCGCAATGAATGCCGCCGCCCGCCTCGCCAACCGGGTCAACATTCAGCGTCACGATCTCGCGGCCCGGGTAGAGCCTGCCGAGAATTGCCCTGGCCTCCTCATCCGCGTCCCTGTCGCCGAACTCCAGACGGCCGCCCTGGTGCCGTTGCGGGAAAGGGTGGACATGGGTGAAAGCTTCCGGCGGGGGAGGGCCTAAAGTTCCACAGCTTGCTGGTGTTGATCCGGCGCCATGGTTAGCGCTGTTCCCGCCTCAAGACAAGCGCATGATGCCTTGCACCGCTCATCGCCAAAATCGCGGCAGGCGCAGCCAGAAGCCGGCACTGCCTGCCGTGTTAGGCGCTCGCCTTGCGGCCCTGTCCATGCTAACGGGACCGCCTGTCAGCTAAAACCCCCGCGATAAAGCTTAAGCCATGTCCGATATTTTCCGTGAAGTCGATGAAGATGTGCGCCGCGACGAGGCGGTAAAATTCTGGGGAAAATATCAGACACATCTGATCGTGGCCGGCGTGATTGTGGCTTTGTCGGCAGGCGGTTACCGGCTCTATGACAACTGGCGGATGAAACAGGCCGAGGCGGCAGGCGCGACGTTTGAGCAAGCGCTGGCCCTGTCACGCGACAACAAGGGCGCTGCGGCCGAAGCTGCGCTGGCCGGGGTTGCCGCAACCGCGCCGGCCGGTTATCGCGCCCTTGCTGCGCTGCGTCTGGCAGGCGAGGCGGGCAGGCGCGATGCGGCGGCGGGCGTCAGGGCGTTTGACACGCTGGCGGCTGATCCGCAGCTGGACCCGCTGATGCAGGCGGTCGCAAAAATCCGCGCTGCCATGCTGGTGGTGGATACAGCGGATTTCAAAGAGGTGGCGCGCCGACTTGAGCCATTGGCCGGTCAGGGCGCGCCGTTCCGCCACACGGCGCGCGAGCTGCTCGGCCTTGCCGCGCTCAAGGCCAGTGATTTTGCCACAGCGGGCAAATGGCTCGACCAGATCGTGACCGATACGCAAGCGCCGCAGGCCTTGCAGGATCGGGCGCAGGCGATGCTTGGTCTCGTGCAGGCAGGTTTGGCTAGGCCCGGGGCGGCTGCACCCGCCGCAAAGCAGGGCCCATGAACTTCACCATTGCCATCATTGGCCGCCCCAATGTGGGCAAGTCCACGCTGTTCAACCGCCTGATTGGCAAAAAGCTGGCCTTGGTGGACGACACGCCCGGCGTGACGCGCGACCGGCGCGAGGGCGACGCCAAACTCGGCGATCTGACGTTCAAGATTATCGATACAGCAGGGCTGGAAGAGGGGGAGTCCGGCTCACTTTCCGCCCGCATGCGCCGTCAGACCGAGATGGCCATCGGCGACGCCGACGCGATTTTCTTCGTCATCGATTCGCGCACCGGCCTCACACCCACCGACCGGCATTTTGCCTCGCTGGTGCGGCGCGCCGGAAAACCGGTGATCCTCATCGCCAACAAGGCGGAAGGCCGCAAGGGCGAGGCGGGCGCCTATGAGGCATTTGACCTTGGCCTTGGTGATCCGGTGGCTTTGTCGGCCGAGCATGGCGACGGATTTTCGGTGTTGTACGAGGCCATCCGCCTTGCGCTCCCGGCGCAGTCCGAGCTGCCCGACGAGGAGGACGAAGACGAGGAACTGCCAAAATTCGACGAGGAGGAGGACGGCAGCGAGCTTGACGTCACAAAACCGCTGCGTGTCGCCATTGTCGGCCGCCCGAATGCGGGCAAGTCGACGCTGCTCAACCGCATTCTGGGGCAGGACCGCCTGCTGGTCGGCCCCGAACCGGGCATCACACGCGACTCCATCGGCATTGATTTTGTCTGGCATGAGCGCAAGGTCAAACTGTTCGATACGGCAGGGCTGCGCAAGAAGGCGAAGATCGAGGACAAGCTCGAAAAGCTGGCCACCACTGACAGTCTTCGCGCCGCCAAATTCGCCGAAGTGGTCGTCGTGCTGCTCGATGCGACAATTCCGTTTGAAAAGCAGGACTTGCGGATTGCTGATCTTATTGAGCGCGAGGGCCGGGCGCTGGTCATCGGCCTCAACAAATGGGACCTTATCCCCAATCAGGGCGCTGAACTGTCAAAGTTGCGCGAGGAGGCTGACCGCTGGCTGCCGCAGCTGCGCGGCACGCCGGTTGTGCCGGTCTCCGGCCTGACCGGCCAGGGCATCGACAAATTCATGGCGGCGATTTTCAAAGCCGAGATGATCTGGAACAAGCGCATCGGCACCGGCCGCCTCAACCGCTGGCTGGCGGCAACAGTGGAAAACACCCCGCCGCCCGCCATCTCGGGCCGCCGGATCAAAATCCGCTACATGACGCAGTTCAAGGCAAGGCCGCCGCAGTTCCTGATATTCGGCAACCAGCTCGATCATCTGGCGACATCCTATCAGCGGTTTTTAATCAAAGGGTTGCGCGATACTTTTGATCTTCCAGGTGTGCCGATCAGGCTGGGCATGCGGATGGGCAAAAACCCCTATGAGGGCAAGAAGCGCGAGGGGGATAACCGGAAGGGGTGAAGGCCCGCCCTTCCGATTCGCACAGATATGTGCGACAAAAGCGCATGAATGGCAACGAGTTTGAACGCTGGGTCAGGAAACTGGGCAGCGTTCGCGGCGTCTATGTGTCCTTTGACAGCGGTCACGGCAAAGGCAGCCATGGGCGTCTTTATTTTGGTGACCGCTTCACTACCCTGAAGGACCGCAAGAAAGAGATTGGACCGGGACTACTCAAAGCCATGCTCGATCAGCTCGGGCTGAAACGCGAAGATTTTGAGAGGTGAGACTATGGCTTTCGGTTACCGTTACACGCTTGAACCACAGGAAAACGGCTGGTATCTCGTCCGCTTTCCCGGCATTCCTGAGGCGCTGACGGAGGGCGAGGGCGAGGGTGACGCGCGGGGTGCTGCCCTGGATTGCATTATTACGGCCCTCGAAGGCTATATGAAAGCTGGCAAGGCGTTGCCACGGGACGACACAAAGGAAGCCGGGTCGGATCGGGTTGCGTTGCCCTCACTGGCAACGGCAAAACTCTGTGTTTATGAAGCCATGCGGGCCAGCGGATGGTCAAGAGTCCGGCTGGCGCATGAGCTTGCTATGTCAGAAAACGCCGTGCGGCGGCTGTTGGACCTGCGCCATAATTCCCACTTGTGGGTAATCGATGCGGCGTTGGCAAAAATGGACGCCAGCCTGTCGATTGAATTGCCGGCCAAGCGCGCTGCGCCGCGGGCGGCGTAGCCATTGCACGTGCGGCGAGGTGCCTTGGCGATCTACCTTCGACCTATGAGCTGGCGGGAACAGCTCATAGGATTGAGCATCGCGGCGGCTCGACCCGTATCGGCAGCAATCTGACACAGCATGATTTTAATACCGATCACGCTCAACTTCTCATTCCACCAAGCCTGTCTCGGCGCGGGCGGCGTATTCCTTGCAAAAATTAAATCCCAAACAACTTGACAATATTCCTATCACAGGTATATACGCACCCACTCCCCGCCACCAAGGGCGTTTCGCGAAGCGGTTTTCGAGGCGGGCGGGGAGGCGGCGTCTGCGCCCTGTGCTCCGCTGCGCAGGTCCCGGAACTGCGCGCGCTCGCGGCTACGGCCCCGCGTGAGAAGTCATACGCCGGGTACTATGGTCCGGCGGCGGCGACAAGCCGGTAGGGAAGGACTGCGTCGGCCACCCAAAAGGGGAGGCGCTTTGCCCAACGAGAGAGGACTTGCGTTAGCTACGAACCCCGCTGTTGACCGGGACGCCCAGTAGCTGGCGTTCTTTTTGCCAAAACCGGTTTATCCTGTCGGTGACAGGCGTCCCGGTCCCCTTGAACTATTCACACCCCGGCTCGCGCGCGGGATAGCGAAGCTGTGGCCGCATGCCATCGCCGGGTCACTCTGCCGGAAACCGCATCACTCCGGCCCCCTGTACCGCATCACCTTGCCTGAGACAAAATCAAACACCTTGCCCGTTTCCGCCCACGCCGGCCCGCACATGGCGACGATATGCGGGGCCAGCTCTTCCGGCGTCCGCAGCGTCATCGGGTCTTCGCCTGGCATCGCCGCCGCCCGCATGCGGGTGCGCAGCGGGCCGGGGCTGACCGCCATCACCTTGACCTTGGATGT
>JANLPP010000473.1:0-11983 GCA_031367295.1 Hyphomicrobiales bacterium
GTTGTGTGATCCCTGGAGTTGACGGCGTTCTCGATGATGTTTTTCGAGGCAAACATCGGCGCGCCGCCAACCCTGACGGAGGCTTCCGCCAGCGCGGCGGATGGCAAAGCTGCCGTGCCAAGCGCCAGTACGGCTGCGCCAAGGACCAGCGCGGACTTCAATGATTTCAGAGTAAGCATGATATTCCTCAACTCAGTTGCGCTCCGCATGTGGAGCTGAGGGAGGTACGGGCGAGGCAGCCGCTCGTTTCTACACGGGCTGTTCACATTGAATTGAAGTCAATTCGAGGAGGCGGGCTTGATTTCGCGCAGGTTTCGCGTATGCAGCCCGCCGTTGTGAAAACCAGCGGTGCGGGCGCAAAAAAAAGACGCCCCGGAAGGCGTCGTTTTTTTTCCCTGTGATGCGAATCTCTGATGCGAAGCTCTCAAAGCCGGTACTTGATCTGGTCGGTCCAGAAGCGCTCCAGCCGCGCCAGAGACTGGTTGAGGCGCGTGAATTCATCGGTCGAGATGCCGCCGATCTGCTCGACAGTCGCCACATGCTTTTCATAGAGCGAGGCGACAATCATGTGCACTTCCTCGCCCTTGGGCGTCAGGCTGATGCGCACGGCGCGCCGGTCAATGCGTGAGCGAGAATGCAGCAGATAGCCCATCTCAACCAGCTTCTTGACGTTATAGGACACGTTCGAGCCGAGATAAAAACCCTTGGTGCGCAGCTCCCCGGCGGTCAGTTCCTTGTCGCTGATATTGTACAGCAGCAGCGCCTGGACGGAATTGACGTCCGTGCGGTTGCGGCGGTCAAACTCATCCTTGATCACGTCCAGCAGGCGGCGGTGCAGGCGCTCGACCATGGCGAGCGACTCCAGATACACCGGGCGCACAACATTGATGCGTTCGGCGCGCGTTGCCATGGGTTGCGCTTTTACGGCAATGGCTGTGTTCATCATGGCTCTACCCCTGTGGTGCTGCGTCGCCGTCCTGGCTGCCTGGGTGCAGTTCGTCCGGTGATATGAACCTTATGCGGGCCGAATGAATACGAGTTTAAGTAACAGAATGAATCCAGAATTTACCCTTCTGGGTGAATCGACTGTGAAAGAAAGCGGCATTTACCATAAATCCGCCTTAACCTTACCTAGAGTTTATTAGAACACTCACATATATGCCTCACATATAGCGATATTTTCTACGATACATGTAATTTATAATGATAAATATCGCAATCAGAATTGTATTTATTGAAATTGTCACTGCATTCGCGCCACCATGATCATGCAAAGCGAAAGGAAAAGCAACCTGCGTGATGGCCGAAAGCAGCCAGACCGTGCTGCCCCATGGCGCGGTCAGCCACAAGCCCACTGCCGCAATGATGTCAATCACCGCAAAAAATCCAGCAGCGAGCTGAATGGGCGTGCCAGCTGCTTCAAAACTGATGTGCGGCGTTACGATAATTCCCAGGATAAAAGCCCATTCCGGCGATTTGATGATTCCCAGGATGAAAGCCCATTGCTGCAGGCCAGCCAGCAGCCAGAGCACAGCACATATCCGGCAGAACCAGACCAGCAGCAGCGCCCAGCGCGTCCTGCCGCGGCTGCCGCCACTGCCCGACAGCGTGATGGCGGCCATCGGCTCAAATTCCAGCAGGCGTTTGGGCGGCGGGCGTTTTTTCATTGCGGTTGCGCTGGCGCGGGAAGCGGAGCAAAATTCAGGTCGCCGCCGGGCAGCGGCGCAAAATAGCCCGCCACCATTGCGGGGTCGAGGCCGCCCGATGCCGAAGGCTGCCAATGCGGCGCCTGGTCCTTGTCAATGATCAGGGCGCGCACGCCTTCATAGAAATCATGGGCGCGGCAGATTCGCGACACGATCCGGTACTCCATCTGCATGGCCTGCGCAAAGCTCTGCGACGCGCCACGCTCCATCTGCATCAGGGCAATGGCCATGCTCAACGGCGAATTTCTGCGCATGGACGCAGCCGCGCTTGCCGCAAATGCCGAGCCGCCCGCAGCAGCATGGTCGAGCCGGACGACAATGTCCTCCAGCGAGGCGCTGGAAAAGCAATGGCCGATCACGAGGCTTTCGCCCGGCAGGGCTGGCGGCGGCGGCGACGCGCTCGTGGCTGCGATGATCGCCTGCGTGCTGCCCGGCTGCGTCAGGCGTTCGGCCAGCTCGGCCCAGCGGCCGGGCGGTGTGTAACTGCTGGCAAGGCCCAGCGCGCAGGCGTCACCTGCCGAAAAGCGCCCGCCGGTCAGGCCCGCCCACGCGCCGAGGCGGCCCGGCAGGCGCGGCAGAAAATAGCTTGCCCCGACATCCGGGAAGAACCCGATGCTCACCTCCGGCATCGCGAAGACGAAGCGCTCGCCCGCAACCCGGTGCGAGCCGTGCAGCGACACACCGACCCCGCCACCCATGACAAGGGCGCCGATCAGCGCGACATAAGGTTTTGGATAGGTTCTTATGCGGTGGTTGAGGCGGTATTCGTCAAACCAGAAGCGCATCTGCGCGCCATGGTCGCCTGCCCTGCCCTGATCATACAGGGCACGCACATCGCCGCCCGCGCAAAATGCGCGCTCGCCCGCGCCGGTAATGACGACGCGCTCAATTGCCGGATCATGCTCCCAGCCATCCAGCGCCGCCGCAATCGCCCGCACCATGGCATGGGTCAGCGCATTCAGCGCCTGCGGCCGGTTAAGGGTGATGAAGCCGGCCGCGCCGCGTTTTTCGCAAATGACCTCGTCGTCCGCCATGTCCACTCCAGTGAGGCCCCGCCATAGCGGCTTGGCACAAGCACCGTCAATCTTGCCCCGCCAATATTGCGCCGCCAGACTGCCTCGCCAGACTTTCTGGCGACCGCGCCCTGTGCTAGGCAGCCGTTCATGCACGCGCCCCACACCCTCAGCCTGACCCGTCGCCCCCGCCGCAACCGCAAGTCCGACTGGGCGCGCCGCCTCGTGCGCGAAAACGCGCTGAGCGTCAACGATCTCATCTGGCCGCTGTTTATTCTGGAGGGTGAGGGACGGCGCGAGCCGGTGGCCTCGATGCCGGGCGTGGTGCGCTACTCGATTGACGAGGCGGTGAAAGCGGTGGCGCATGCGGCGCGGCTCAGGATTCCGGCTGTCGCGCTGTTCCCCTACACGGACCCTGCCTTGCGCGATGCGGCGGGCAGCGAGGCGCATAACCCGGAAAATCTCGTTTGCAGGGCCGTGCGCGCCATCAAGCGCGAGCTGCCTGAAATTGGTGTCATCACCGATGTGGCGCTCGATCCCTACACCAGCCATGGCCATGACGGGCTGCTGGAGGGCGACGAGATTGTCAATGACGCCAGCGTCGCCGCGCTGGTCGCGCAGTCGCTCAACCAGGCCCGCGCCGGGGCGGACGTGATCGCGCCCTCTGACATGATGGACGGGCGCATTGGCGCAATCCGTGCCGCACTTGACGCGGCGGGATTTGAGGCCGTGCAGATCATGAGCTACGCCGCCAAATATGCGTCGGCCTTCTATGGCCCGTTCCGCGAGGCGGTGGGTTCGGGCGGTTTGCTGAAGGGCGACAAGCGCACCTACCAGATGGACCCGGGCAATTCCGACGAGGCGATGCGCGAGGTGGCGCTCGACATTGAGCAGGGCGCAGACATGGTGATGGTCAAGCCCGGCATGCCCTATCTCGACATTGTGGCGCGGGTCAAAGCCGAGTTTGGCATGCCGACCTTCGCTTATCAGGTGAGTGGCGAATATGCGATGATCATGGCCGCCGCCGGGCACGGCTGGATCGACGGCGGCAATGCCATGCTGGAAAGCCTGATGGCCTTCAAGCGCGCCGGCGCTGACGGTGTGCTGACCTATTTTGCCGTGAAAGCCGCCGAGGCGATGCAGGCGTAGTGGCCCTGGCCCCGATACCGTGTGGTCAGGCAGGCGGCGACTGGACCACGCGCGCCGCATGCCACTCGATATGGCTTGCCATAAATGTCGCGATGAAAAAATACGAGTGGTCGTAGCCCTCGCGCATATTCAGCGTGAGTGGTATCCCCGCCTTGGCGCAGGCCGCTTCCAGCAGCCAGGGCCGCAGGCCTTCCTGCAGAAAACTGTCGGCGGTTCCCTGATCGACAAGGATTTCAGGCACGCGATTTCCGTCCGCTATCAGCAGAGTCGCGTCATAAGCCCGCCACGCCGCCTCGTCCGCGCCCAGATATTTCTCAAACGCCGGGCGCGACCAGCCTGCGGTTGAAGGCTGCACGATCGGCGCGAAGGCAGAGACGGATTTGAAACGCCCGGGATTGCGCAGGGCCAGCGTGAGCGCGCCGTGTCCGCCCATCGAATGGCCGAAAATTCCCTGCCTGCTCATGTCCACCGGAAAATTTGCGGCAACAAGTTTCGGCAGCTCCTCGCCAATATACGCCGCCATGCGGTAATTGCGCGCCCACGGCTCCTGAGTCGCATCAACATAAAACCCCGCGCCGCAGCCCATTTGCCAGTTGCCCTCCTCGTCCGGCACGCCGGGCCCGCGCGGGCTGGTGTCGGGACAGACGATCGCGACGCCGTGCTGCGCCGCCGCCGCGCGGTACTCGCCCTTGTCCATCACATTCTGATGTGTGCAGGTGAGGCCCGACAGGTACCACAGCACCGGCACTGGCCCCGCCTGCGCCTGCGGCGGCAGGTAGACCGCAAAGGTCATCGGCACGCCGCAGGCGGCGCTGTCATGCCGGTAGACGCCCTGCGTGCCGCCAAAGGCCCGCGCCGTTGCAACAGTCTGCATCAGAACAGCACCACGGAGCGGATCGACGTTCCCGCATGCATCAGGTCAAAGGCGGTGTTGATTTCCGGCAGTTTCATGGTGTGGGTGATCAGGCTGTCGATCTCGATCTTGCCCTCCATGTACCAGTCGACGATCTTCGGCACGTCGGTGCGCCCGCGCGCGCCGCCAAAAGCCGAGCCTTTCCACGAGCGGCCGGTGACGAGCTGGAAAGGCCGGGTCGAAATTTCCTGGCCTGAGGGCGCGACGCCGATGATGTAGCTCTCGCCCCAGCCGCGGTGGGTGCATTCCAGCGCCTGGCGCATGGTGTGGATATTGCCGATGCATTCGAACGAGAAGTCCGCGCCGCCGCCGGTGAGATCGGTGATCGCCTGCACCACCTTGTCGCGTCCTGCAACGTCCGGATTAATGAAATGCGTCATGCCAAAGGCCTTGGCCATTTTGGCCTTGGCGGGATTGAGGTCAACGCCAATGATCTTGTCCGCGCCGACCATGCGCGCCCCCTGAATGACATTGAGGCCGATGCCGCCAAGGCCAAACACCACGACGTTCGCGCCCGGCCAGACCTTGGCCGAATAGACCACCGCGCCGATACCGGTGGTGACGCCGCAACCGATGTAGCAGATCTTGTCAAACGGCGCGTCCTCGCGCACTTTTGCGAGCGCGATCTCGGGCAGCACGGTAAAATTCGAGAAGGTGGAGCAGCCCATATAGTGGAACACTTCCGCGCCCTCGCAGGAGAAGCGCGAGGTCGAGTCCGGCATCAGGCCCTGTCCTTGGGTGGCGCGGATCGACGTGCAGAGATTCGAGCGCTGCGACAGGCAGGTTTTGCACTGGCGGCATTCGGGCGTGTAGAGCGGAATGACATGGTCGCCCACCTTGACGCTGGTCACCCCGGCACCAGTTTCGCGCACGATGCCCGCGCCCTCATGGCCCAGAATGGCGGGGAACTTGCCCTCCGAATCAAGGCCGGACAGCGTGTAGGCATCGGTATGGCAAACCCCCGTCGCCATAATTTCCACCAGCACCTCGCCCGCTTTGGGCCCGCCAATCTCGATGGTTTCAATGGTCAGCGGCTTGTTGGCCGCCCAGGCGACGGCTGCGCGCGTTTTCATACGATCAAAATCCCCAATCACCGAATTTCCCGGAACCCGGCTTGCAGCCGCCCCTTTAGCCGGGAGTTGGCTGGACTACAAATCCGCAGCCCGCGATCAACAGCGGCAAAATAATCTTCAAGCTTGAACTTTCAAGCTTGAAATACATTTCGGGCAGTGCCACATTGCGCCAGCGTTGAAAGGATTTGCGGACACATGAGGATCGCATGTCTGGGAGGCGGCCCCGGGGGCCTGTATTTCGCCATCAGCGCCAAGCTGCGCGACCCAACCCATGAAATCGTGGTTTTTGAGCGCAACAAGCCGGATGACACCTTCGGCTGGGGCGTGGTTCTGTCGGACGAAACGCTGGCCAATCTTGCCGCCAATGACCGCGTCAGCGCGGACGCCATCCGCTCGCATTTTGCCTATTGGGACGATATTGCCGTGCATTTCAAAGGCACGAAAACCGTGTCCACCGGGCATGGCTTTTGCGGCATCGGCAGAAAGCAGCTGCTGAGCCTGTTGCAGCAGCGCGCCCGGGAGCTTGGTGTCGAACTGCGGTTTGAGACCAGCGCCGGCAGCGCGTCCGGCTATAGCGCCGATTTTGATCTTGTAGTCGCGGCGGACGGCCTGAACTCCCAGGCCCGCGCCGAATTTGCCGGGCATTTCGAGCCGGAAATCGAGATGCGCAAATGCAAGTTCGTCTGGCTCGGAACCCGCCAGAAATTCGGCGATGCCTTCACCTTTATTTTTGAGGAGACGGAACACGGCTGGGTCTGGGCCCATGCCTATCAGTTTGACAGGCACACGGCGACTTTCATCGTTGAATGCAGCGATGCGACGTGGCGCAAGTTTGGTTTTGCCACCATGAGCCAGCAGGAGTCGATTGCGGTCTGCGAGCGCATCTTTGCCAAACACCTGTCCGGCCAGGCGCTGATGACCAATGCCGGGCATATCCGCGGCTCGGCATGGATCAATTTTCCGCGTGTTCTGTGCAGGCGCTGGTCGTACCGCAATATCGTCCTGCTTGGCGACGCGGCGGCCACAGCGCATTTCTCCATCGGCTCGGGCACGAAGCTGGCGCTGGAAAGCGCCGCCGCGCTGGCACACAGCCTGCATACCCGGCCAACAATCGCGGAGGCGCTGGAAACATATGAGGAGGAGCGCCGCGTTGAGGTGCTGCGGCTGCAATCGGCGGCGCGCAACTCGCTGGAATGGTTTGAGGAGATCGAGCGTTATTTTCACCTCGATCCGGTGCAGTTCAATTATTCGCTGCTGACGCGCTCGCAGCGCATCAGCCACGAAAACCTGCGGCTGCGCGACGCACCGTGGCTGGAAAGCGCCGAGGCCTGGTTCCAGAGAGCGGCGGGCGCGCCCGAAGGTGTGCGGCGTGCGCCGATGTTCGCGCCATACCGGCTGCGCGGCCTCAAGCTCAAAAACCGCGTCGTGGTTTCACCGATGGCGCAGTACATGGCGGTGGATGGCACGCCCGGCGACTGGCATCTCATCCACTATGCCGAGCGTGCCAAGGGCGGGGCGGGGCTTGTCTGCACCGAGATGACCTGTGTCAGCGCGCAGGGGCGCATCACCCCCGGCTGCACAGGGCTTTACGCGCCCGGGCATGAGGTTGCGTGGAAGCGGATTGTTGATTTTGTCCATGCGCAGACTCAGGCGAAAACCTGCTGCCAGATCGGCCACTCCGGCGCGAAAGGCTCGACGCGCCTTGGCTGGGAAGGCATGGACACGCCTTTGGCAGAGGGCAACTGGCCGCTGCTGTCCGCCTCGCAAATCCGCTGGTCACCGCTGAGCCAGACGCCAAAGCGCATGGACCGCAATGATATGGACCGGGTGCGGGAGGCGTTTGTGGCATCGGCGCAGATGGCGGAGCGCGCCGGTTTTGACATGATAGAACTGCATGCTGCGCACGGCTATCTCCTGTCGTCCTTCATCACGCCGCTGGCCAATGACCGGACCGACGCTTATGGCGGCCCGCTGGAAAACCGCATGCGCTTTCCGCTGGAGGTTTTTCACGCGGTGCGCGAAGTCTGGCCGCAGGACAAGCCAATATCCGTGCGCATTTCCGCGACCGACTGGGCGGGGAGCAACGGCGTCACCCCCTCCGAAGCTGTGGAGATTGCCCGGGCGCTGCAGCGCGCGGGGGCGGATATCTGCGACGTGTCGGCCGGGCAGACATCGCTTGGCGCGCGGCCGGTATATGGCCGCATGTTCCAGACGCCGTTCTGCGACCGCATCCGCAACGAGACGGGCATGGCCACGATGGCGGTCGGCAATATTTACGAACCGGACCATGTCAATTCGATCCTGCTGGCAGGCCGGGCCGATCTCGTCTGCCTCGGACGCCCGCATCTGGCCGATCCTTACTGGACCCTGCACGCTGCGGCGGCGCTTGGAGACACCGGCGAGGCCTGGCCCGCGCCCTATCTGCCGGGGCGTGACCAGCTGCGCCGCCTTTCGGCGCGGAGCGCGGGAGCGAGTCCGGCGAGGCCTGCATCAGGAGACGAGACTTGACCAAAGCCCAAGCCGGCATGAGCGCAGTGCCCGATGTGGAAAAGCAGCGGCTGCGTGCCTGGCTCAAAATGCTGAAAGCCACCCGCAGTGTCGAAGCGCAGGTGCGCGAAAAACTGCGCATCGGGTTCGGGACCACCTTGCCGCGCTTTGACGTGATGGCGGCGCTTCACCGCTTCGAGGGCGGTTTGAAAATGAGCGAACTGTCGAGCGCGCTGCGTGTGTCGAACGGCAATGTCACCGGCATTATCGAGCGGCTGGTCGCCGATGGGGCGGTGCTGCGGGTGCCGGTGGCTGGCGACAAGCGAGCGACACTGGTGCTGCTGACAAAAAACGGCAGGGATCAATTCACCGCGATGGCTGACGCGCACCGGCGCTGGATCAGTGACATATTCCGGCATGTGTCAGCCGATGCGGGCGACCATATTGCCGCGGCCATGGACCTTGTCGGTATTGCGCCGGACCGCGCCAAAGAGGATCATCGGGCATGAGCGACATGACGGATTTTGCGGCAAAACACTTCCAGTGGCGCGCGGACGACGGCGTCGCAACGATCCGCCTCAACCGGCCCGAACGCAAGAACCCGCTGACCTTCGAGAGTTACGCCGAGCTGCGCGACTGCTTTCGCGCGCTGGCCTATGCCGAGGACATCAAGGCTGTGGTGTTTGGTTCCAATGGCGGCAATTTCTGCTCGGGCGGCGATGTGCATGACATCATCGCGCCGCTGCTGCGGATGGACATGAAGGCGCTGCTGCATTTTACCCGCATGACCGGCGATCTCATCAAGGCGATGTTCGCCTGCGGCAAGCCGGTCATTGCGGCCGTGGACGGGGTGTGCGTTGGTGCCGGGGCAATCATCGCCATGGCGTCCGATCTGCGCCTCGCGACGCCTGCGGCCAAAACCGCGTTTCTGTTCACCCGCGTCGGCCTTGCCGGCTGCGACATGGGGGCCTGCGCCATCCTGCCCCGCATCATCGGCCAGGGCCGCGCCGCCGAACTGCTCTACACCGGGCGCAGCATGTCGGCGGCGGAGGGCGAACGCTGGGGATTTTTCAACCGCATTGTGGAGTCCGACGCGCTGGAAGCCGAGGCGCATGCGCTGGCGCGGCGCATCGCGGCCGGGCCGAATTTCGGCCACATGATGACCAAGACAATGCTGCAGCAGGAATGGTCGATGGGCATTGACCAGGCCATTGAGGCCGAAGCCCAGGCGCAGGCCATCTGCATGCAGACGCGGGATTTCAAACGCGCCTACGAGGCGTTTGCCGCCCATGGCACGCCCGTGTTCGAGGGCAACTGACATGGCTCACCGCAGCTTTCTTGACTGGCCGTTTTTTGAGGACCGCCACCGCGTGCTCGCCGCCAGTCTGGAGCGCTGGGCGGAAAAGGCGCTGGCCGGGACCGAACCCGCCGATGTTGATGTCGATGCAGCCTGCCGCAGCCTGGTGGCGCGCCTCGGCGCCGATGGCTGGCTGATGCACGCGGCCGTTGATCCGGCCAATCCTGCTTGCCCGCTCGATGTCCGCAGCCTTTGCATCATCCGGGAGACGCTGGCCCGGCATGACGGCCTGGCGGATTTCGCCTTCGCCATGCAGGGTCTTGGCGCCGGCGCGATTTCGCTGTTTGGCAGCGAGGCGCAGAAGCGGCAGTGGCTGCCGCCTGTAATGGCGGGCAAAGCCATTGCGGCCTTTGCCCTCAGCGAGGCACAATCGGGATCGGATGTCGCCAGCCTTGCGCTGGCGGCGGTGGCTGACGGCGATGGCTTCGTGCTGGATGGCGAAAAAACCTGGATTTCAAACGGCGGGATTGCTGACTTTTACACCGTGTTTGCCCGCACGGGTGAAGCGCCGGGGGGGCGCGGCCTGTCCGCCTTCATCGTGCCTGCCGGCACGCCGGGCCTGCGCATCGCCGAACGGCTTGAGGTGATCGCGCCGCACCCGCTGGCGCGGCTGGCGTTCAAGCGCTGCCGCGTGCCGCGCGCGGCGATGCTTGGCGCGCCCGGCCAGGGCTTTGCCATCGCCATGGCGGTGCTCGATGTGTTCCGCTCCACTGTTGGCGCCGCAGCGCTCGGCTTTGCCCGCAGGGCGCTGGACGCCACCCTTGCGCGGGTGACCACGCGCCAGCTGTTTGGCGCGCCCATGTCCAGCCTGCAGCTGGTGCAGGGGCACGTTGCCGACATGGCGGTGGCGATTGATGCCTCGGCGCTGCTTGTCTACCGCGCCGCGTGGCTGAAAGACAGCGGCGCGCCACGCGTCAGCCGCGAGGCGGCGATGGCCAAGCTGTTCGCCACGGACCATGCGCAGGATGTCATCGACAGGGCCGTGCAGATTCATGGCGGCGAGGGCGTGCGCAAGGGCAGCGCTGTCGAGCGGCTGTACAGGGAAATACGGGCGCTGCGCATCTATGAGGGCGCGTCCGACGTGCAGAAAATAATCATCGCAAGGCATACGATTGCGGGAGGCTGACATGCTGGGTCCATCAGCGCACACCGACACATTCGCACGCGACAATCTTCCGCCGCCGGGCCAATGGCCTGACCTGAAGCTGGACGGCTTTGACTATCCCGAGCGCCTGAACGCCGCCGTGGAACTTACCGACGCCATGGTGGCCAGGGGCTTTGGCGACCATACCGCCCTGATCGGCAATGGCCGGCTGCGCACCTACAAGGAACTGGCTGACTGGAGCAACCGCATCGCGCATGCGCTGGTTGAGGACTATGGCGTGCGGCCGGGTAACCGCGTGCTGATCCGCTCCGCCAATAATCCGGCGATGGTCGCCTGCTGGCTTGCCGCCACCAAGGCGGGTGCAGTGGTGGTCAACACCATGCCCATGCTGCGCGCCGGAGAGCTGGCGAAAATCATCAACAAGGCGCAGATTTCCGTGGCGCTGTGTGACACACGGCTGCTGGAAGACCTGACCAGCGCCGCAAAAGACAGCGTCTTTCTCAAGACTGTGGCCGGCTTTGACGGCACCGCCAACCATGATGCCGAGCTTGACCGCGCCGCCCTGCGCAAGCCGGTAAGGTTCGAGGCCGTGGCAACCGGGCAGGACGACGTGGCGCTGCTGGGGTTTACCTCGGGCACAACCGGCGAACCCAAGGCGACAATGCATTTCCACCGCGACCTGCTGATGATCGCGGACGGCTATGCGCGCGAGGTGCTGGGCGTGACGCCGCAGGACGTGTTTGTCGGCTCGCCGCCGCTGGCCTTCACCTTTGGTCTTGGCGGTCTCGCCATTTTCCCGCTGCGCTTTGGCGCGGCAGCAACGCTGCTGGAAAATGCCTCGCCGGCCAGCATGGTCGAGATTATTGAGACCTGCAGGGCGACAATCAGCTTCACGGCACCGACGGCCTATCGCGCCATGCTGGCGGCGATGGACGCGGGCGCCGACCTGTCATCGCTGCGCATTGCCGTGTCCGCCGGCGAGACGCTGCCGCCGCCGGTGTTTGAGGAATGGACGCGCAGGACCGGCAAGCCGATTCTTGACGGCATCGGCGCGACCGAGATGCTGCATATTTTCATCACCAACCGCCTCGGCGATCTGGCGGCGGGATCGACCGGAAAACCGGTTGCGGGCTACGAGGCGCGCATTGTGGGAGAGGACATGGAGGAACTGCCGCGCGGC
>JANLPP010000256.1:0-22785 GCA_031367295.1 Hyphomicrobiales bacterium
CTGCTTTTACGGGACAATTGACGCCGCAGGCCAGACTGGCCGCCGCAAGCGCCCGATCAAGAAATTGCGTTAGACCCGCAAAACTGGGGAGGGCCAAAAGGCCTTCCCTTTTTTTTTGCGCCTGCCCTGCCGCATGGCGGCAATTTCCTGGCTTAGACAATTGCCGCAAATTCTTGCCGCGCTGCCATATTGGGCGCATCATCCCTGTGGTGCAGCCGCCCCGTCTGGAAAATCCAGCAGGGAATGAATGGGAGAACAGCATGTCCGTCTCATATATTCTCACCACCAAAGGTCACGATGTGGTGACGGTTCATTTGCAGAACACGCTGGGCGAAATCGTCAAAATACTGGTTGAGCGGGGAATCGGCGCTGTTGTTGTGACCGGCCCGTCGCGCGAGGTGCTGGGCATTTTGTCAGAGCGCGATGTTGTCAGGGCAATCGCGGGTGACGGCGCGCAAGCCCTTGATCACGTGGTCGCCACTCACATGACGTCAAAAGTCATTCTTGGCAACGGCGACATGAGTGTGACCGAGGCCATGGAGCACATGACGCAGGGACGTTTCCGCCATCTGCCGATTGTGGAAAATGGCGTGCTGTGCGGGCTGGTTTCCATTGGTGATATCGTCAAGCACCGCCTCGCCGAGATTGAAGGCGAGAGCAAGGCCCTGCGCGAATATATCACCACCGCCTGACCGGGCGGCCGCTGCGGGGCTGCCGGTCACACGCTCCGCGCGGTCTGGCTGATCTGTGCCCGGATGTCGGGCAGCGCCTTGCGCACAGTCTCGCGGCCAATGTCGATCAGTTCGGCGGCGCGGTGGAACTCGAACATGCCGATGCTGCCCAGCCGCGCGGACAGCAGCACGTCGGGCGGATCGCCCGCCAGCCGCGAGCGCGTGATCCGGTCCTGCGTGATGTTGAACGCATCAGCCATCACCGTGGCGATGCCCGGCGCGCCGGTGGCAGGCGCGCCAAAAGTGCGGCGGAAAAAACCGCCGCGCGGTTTGGCCTGTGCGGCGCCGGCGGCAGCATCGCCCGAACGATGCTCCTCCACTGGCCGCGGCTCGGCGGGATCCATCATCACGCCACCGCGCCCGGTCGAATCCGACAGAAGATTGACGGCAAGCACCACCTGCGCGCCAAAAGCCCGGCAAACGCTCACTGGCAGGGGGTTGAGCAGCGCGCCGTCAAACAGCCAGCGTCCGCGAAAACTCACCGGCTCAAAGATGCCAGGCAGCGCATAGGAGGCCCGCACCGCGTCGGCCAGCCTGCCACGCGTCAGCCAGATTTCATGCCCGGCGCCAATTTCGGCGGCGACAGCGCCGAACCTGACCGGCAGGTCCTCGATCTGCTGGTCGCCAAGCGCCGCTTCCAGCCGCGCTTTCAGGCGGCTTCCTGCCAGCAGTCCGCCCCCGCCAAACGACATGTCCATCAGGCCAAACACGCTGCGCTTGGTCAGCGAGCGCGTAAACTCCTCAAGATCGTCGAGCTTGCCTGCCGCGTAGCAGCCGCCGACCACAGCGCCTGACGATGTGCCAACGACAATGTCGGGCGCGAGGCCCTCGGCCTCAAGCTCGCGCATCACACCGATATGCGCCCAGCCGCGCGCCGCGCCGCCGCCCAGCGCGACGCCGAGCAGCGGGCGCCTGATTGGTGAGGCGGGCTGCACCACAGCAGCAGTCTTGCGCGCGAATGGCAGAAGCATTGCATTTTGCCTGACAACTGGACCTCAGGCCTGCCCGCCGCAAAGCCGCGCGGCATTGAACCCTATGAGCGCAAGCTAACGCTGCGCAGCCATCAACGGTCAACCAATTTTTGGCCACGAGCTTAACCGGCGGGCGCAACGAGAGCGAAAGCTGCGGGCGCGCACCGCCGCGTGCCGGACCTCAGCCCAGCATCCGCTGGTAATGCAGCCGCGCCAGACCGTGACAATCACAGCTCTGCGCCTCCAGCCGCTGCCGGTCTATCACCACGACCGCACCGCGCTTCTGCGCGATGATCCCGAGCTTTTCGAACTGGCCAAGTCCGACCGTGACACCCGCCCTGCGCACGCCCAGCGCCTGGCCAATATAGTCATGCGTGCAGGTTACCGATTGAACCGCAAGGCGGTCCTGACAGGTCAGGAGCCAGCGCGCGATGCGCTGTGCGATGGTGTGGCGGCAGGCACAGGCAGTGTTTTGTGCGGACTCAAACAGCGACACAGCCATGTACCGCAGCACCAGCGCCGAGAAGGTCTTGTTCATGTCCATCATCGCCGCCATCCGGGGCGCTGTCATGCGCCAGGCCCGCCCGGGTGCACGCACGGTCGCGCGCCACGGCAACGTCGTGGCACCAAGCGCCACCGCCGCGCCAACAATGCCCTCGCACCCCACAAGGGCGATCTCGACTTCCTCGCCGTTTCCAGCTGCTGTGGTCAGGGAAACCAGTCCATCGCCAATAAAATAGACATGCCCCGCCAATGTGTGCGCATTCTGAAGTATCTTGCGGGTGACGAGCGCACAGTCTTCCAGCGCGGCCGACACAGCGCAGAACTCGTCCGGCGGCAGCATGGCCAGCAAACGGTTGCCCGCCGGGCCATGATGCGCCTGGGCATCTGTGGCCGCTGTCTTGAAATCGGGTTCTTGAAGCACGGCAGGCTCGGATCGGTGATGTGTGAACTTGACCGCACATTAGATCAAATCACCTGCTGTGAGAAGTGAAAAATTTAAACGCCGGTTTGCCATTGGCCAGCCGTCAGGGTCCAGGGCCTGTCAGGCTCTGGTCTCGCCGGAAAAAGCTTTGCCCCGCAAGACACACCTGGCATTTTTCCGAAGCGTTCCGGCAAAGGTGTCCAATTCTGTCCGGCTGACGCGCTCGGCGATCTCGCTCTATGGACGCTCAAACGCAAATGCGCTGACAACCAACTGCTCGCAGGCGCAAACACCCGTTTTCTTGAACGGCCTGCGCTTTCGGCACGTCGCTCCTGAGCGCTGGGCCGCAGATTGCATCAAGCCGCCCGATCAGGAGAAGATGGCGACCGCCACACGCGCAAGAAGAGTGCCGCGCTTCGCTGATCCTGATCGTTTGGCCGGGATGCCCTACTCAGCGTTGGTCACCTGACCGCGGATTTCGCCGTCCGGGTGGGCGACAGTGTGGATGTTGAGGTACAGCTTGCGGGCCATCAGGTCGGCTGCCTGGGAATCGGTCAGCGTCGCGGATCCCTCGAATGGGCTGGCAGCCACGGGAACCGGCAATTCCACGCCGGCGACCTTGCCTTTTTCGGCTGGACCGTGGAAGTGGGCGGCCGTCGCCTTTCCCGTCAGTCCCGAATAGGTTCCTTTCCAGGACAGCTTTTTGGTGGCGCCGTCATAGTTGATAACGGCGGCCCCAACGCCCTTGCCAGTCGTCGGCGGCACTTCCTCCGACCCTGAGAGTGCGGCATTGAAAGCCATTGTCTCGGCGAACGCCGGCGCGGTTGCCAGAGTTGCGGAAAAAGCCAGTGCGGCGAACGCCGCCCAAGACATATTTTTCATTTGCGTTCCTTTCATGAGAAATCGGCTCTTCCACACGAGAGCTTACGCGCAACAAACGCTTTGAAACGCGTATTGTTCCAAGCGCTGGCACCGAGCCAGATGACATCCGGGCCGATCCGCTGGAAAGCGCATCCCTCACCCCGCCACATCGAACAGCGCCCTGCCCCGGCGGTCCTCAACCTCGACAATCCACATATCGGAATCGAACCTGATCTCTTTAGCCAGCCGCGCTTCAGCTTCAGGCGGCGTCATCCACTCTGCCTTGTGCAGGCGTGTCCACCGGCGCTCGACGCCTTGCGCGGCGTCCGCCTCAGGCACCTCGCTTTGCGGCGCGGGGCCGTATAAGGCGCTGGACCCGTCGAGCCGGTCGATCAAAATGAAAATCGCGCCCGCCTCCGCCGCGCCGCGGTGCCGCAAAACCGCGGCAATGCCTTCAGAGGCGCAGCGGCGCAGAAAAGCGCTGACCCAGATGTCGGAACGCAGGCGCAACCCAGGCCACTCAGCCCCGCTTTTTCTGCAGCACGTCGACATAGACGGCCATCAGCAGCACAATGCCCTTGACCACATATTGCCAGAAAATGCCGATGCCCAGAATCGACATGCCATTGTTCATGACGCCCATGACAAACGCTCCGATGACGACGCCCATCACCTTGCCGACACCGCCCGAGGCCGAGGCACCGCCAATAAAGCAGGCGGCGATCACGTCCAGCTCAAACGAGTTGCCGGCGCTGGGCGTCGCGGAATTCAGCCGCGCCGCGACAATCAGGCCGGCAAGGCCGGCCAGCGCGCCCATGTTGACGAAAGTCAGGAAGGTCAGCTGCTCGGTCTTGATGCCCGACAGGCGCGCCGCCAGCATGTTGCCGCCCAGCGCGTAGATGCGCCGCCCAATGGTCATGCGTGTGGTGACGAAGGTGTAGATCAGGATCAGCGTGCCCATGATGATGAGCACCACCGGCAGGCCCTTGTAGGACGACAGCAGAAAACTGAACCCGAGGATCAGCGCGGCAAACAGCACGGTCTTGCCGATGAACAGCGGGTAAGGCTCGGTCTCCATCTGCTGGGCCTGCGCGATGCGCCACTTGCGCAGGCTGGTGAAGACCAGCAGGACAGCACCGGCGAGGCCGATAATCATCGAGGTCCAGCGGAAATCCTGCGCGCCGACGATGTCAGGGATAAAACCCTTGCTGATATTCTGGAAGCCGTCAGCGAAGGGGCCGACAAACTGGCCAAGCAGCATGTTGCCGGTAAGGCCGCGGAAGATCAGCATGCCCGCCAGCGTGACAATAAACGCCGGGATTTTGGCAAAAGCGACAAAATAGCCCTGCGCAGCGCCGATAATGCCGCCGATGGCGAGCGACAGGATGATGACGGGAAAATAGTGGATCTTGTAATCCACCATCAGGATCGCGGCGATGGCGCCGACAAAGCCAACGATCGAGCCCACCGACAGATCGATATTGCCGCCGACAATCACCAGCAGCATGCCGAGCGCCATGATGACGATATAACTGTTCTGCTGGATGAGGTTGGTGATGTTGACCGGCTGCAGCAGCACGCCGCCGGTCGCCACCTCGAAAAACGCCATGATCACCAGCAGCGACAGCAGCAGGCCATAATCCCGCATGTTGTTTTTCCAGAAGCTGGCGCTGGCCTCGCCCGCGTCCGGGGCGGCTGTGATGGTTTCCTGTTTCATTGGATCGCCCCGTAGTCGCGCACGATAGCCGCCATGATTTTTTCCTGGCTGGCCTCTCCCACCGGCATTTCACCGACGAAACGCCCCTCGTTCATCACATAGATTCTGTCGCAGATGCCCAGCAGTTCCGGCATTTCCGAGGAGATGACCAGCACGCCCTTGCCGCTGGCGGCCAGATCATTGATGATCGTGTAAATCTCGTATTTCGCGCCAACATCAATGCCGCGCGTCGGTTCGTCAAGAATCAGCACCTGCGGATTGGTGAACAGCCATTTCGACAGCACCACTTTTTGCTGGTTGCCACCCGACAGGTTGAGTGTTTTCTGGAATATGCCGTAGGAGCGGATGTTCAGCATCTTGCGGTATTGCGTGGCCACCGTCGACTCTTTGTAAGTGTCGATGACACCCCGCGTGGCGATGCCTGGCAGATTGGCCAGCGTGACATTGCTCTTGATGTCCTCATTCAGGATGAGGCCAAGAACCTTGCGGTCCTCGGTCACATAGGCGAGGCCGGCATTGACGGCTTTTTCAATGGTGCTGACATCCACCGGCTTGCCGGCCATCTGCACCTGCCCGGTGACATTGCGGCCATAGGCGCGGCCGAACACGCTCATGGCCAGCTCGGTGCGCCCTGACCCCATCAGGCCGGCAATGCCGACAACCTCGCCGCGCCGCACATTCAGATTGACGCCTTTGATGACTTCGCGGCCGCGGTGCTGCGGATGCTCGACGCGCCAGTCCCTGACCTCAAACAAGGTCTCGCCGATTTTCGGCTCGCGCCTGGGGTAGCGGTCGGACATTTCGCGCCCGACCATGTTTTTGATGATGCGGCTTTCGGTGATTTTCTCGGCATGGCAATCGATGGTCTCGACCGTCACGCCATCGCGCAGGATGGTGATGCTGTCAGCCACTTTGGCGAGCTCGTTGAGCTTGTGGGAAATCAGGATGCAGGCAATGCCCTGGGCGCGGAACTCGCGCAGCAGGGCCAGCAGCGCGTCGCTGTCGCTTTCGTTGAGGCTGGCGGTCGGCTCGTCAAGGATCAGCAGCTGGACTTTCTTGGCCAGCGCCTTGGCAATTTCCACCAGTTGCTGCTTGCCGACGCCAAGATTGGTGATCAGCGCGTTCGGCGATTCTTTCAGGCCGACTTTGGCCAGCAGCTCCCTGGTGCGGGAAAACGCCACGTTCCAGTCGATGACGCCGAATTTGGCCGGTTCGTTGCCCAGAAAAATGTTTTCGGCAATCGACAGCAGCGGCACCAGCGCCAGCTCCTGGTGAATGATGATGATGCCCTGATGCTCGCTGTCGGCAATGCGGGCAAAGCGCCGCACGTCGCCCTTGTAGACAATGTCGCCTTCGTAACTGCCAAACGGATAAACCCCGCTCAGCACTTTCATCAGGGTCGATTTGCCCGCGCCATTCTCGCCGCAGATGGCGTGGATCTCGCCGGGCTTGACCGCGAGATTGACGTTTTTCAGGGCCTTGACGCCGGGAAAACTCTTGGAAATCCCGCGCATTTCGAGGATGGCGTTCATGTGTGGCTCGCTGGGGAGTGTTCCCTTCTCCCGCTTGCGGGAGAAGGTGGCGCGAAGCGCCGGATGAGGGCGGCGCGGCGCAACGAATTTACAAATATTTACGCTATCTCGCCACCGCTGCGGCAGAAATCGACCCATGACTCGAAACAGGCCAACCCACGGCACCGGACAGGCGCACCACACTACGCCAGTCATCGGGTCTGCGGCACCGCCCTCATCCGGCGCTTCGCGCCACCTTCTCCCGTTTCACGGGAGAAGGGAAGCGCCAGGCCTTACTTCAGCTGCTCAGCCTTGTAATAGCCGGTGTCGATCAGCGCGGCTTTCCAGTTGGTCGCGTCAACCGCAATCGGCTTCAGCAGGTAGGACGGCACGATCTTGACCTTGTTGTTGTAGGTCTTGGTGTCGTTGATCTCCGGCTTGCCGCCCGACAGCACCGCGTCCACCATGCCTGCCGCAACCTTGGCGAGTTCGCGCGTGTCCTTGAAGATGGTCGAATACTGCTCTTTGGCAATGATCGACTTGACCGACGGAATTTCCGCGTCCTGGCCGGAGATGATCGGCATGGCGACATCCTTGGTGCCATAGCCGACGCCCTTCAGCGCCGAGATGATGCCGATGCTCAGGCCGTCATAGGGCGACAGCACGGCGTCAACATGCGCCTTGGTGTAGTTGGCCGACAGCAGGTTATCCATGCGGGCCTGGGCGGTGGCCGCCTCCCAGCGCAGGGTCGAGACCTTGTCCATGCCGATCTGCTTGGACAGCACGACAAGCTTGCCCGAGTCGATCAGGGGCTTGAGCACTGACATTGCGCCATCATAAAAATAGAAGGCGTTGGTGTCGTCGGGCGAGCCGCCGAACAGCTCGATGTTGAAGGGGCCGTTCTTGCCGGCGTCAAGGCCAAGACCTTTGACGATAGTGCCGGCCTGCAGAACGCCGACCTGGAAATTGTCGAAGGTTGCATAATAATCGACATTGCCCGAACCGACGATGAGACGGTCATAGGAAATGACCTTGATGCCGGCGTCAGCGGCCTTCTGCAGCGCGGACGACAGGGTCGTGCCGTCAATGGCGGCGATGACCAGCGCCTTCACCTTCTTGGTAATCATGTTCTCAATCTGCGCCAGCTGATTGGGAATGTCATTGTCAGCATACTGGAGATCGGCCTTGTAGCCCTTGGCCTCCAGAACCTTGACCATGTTGTCGCCGTCGGCGATCCAGCGGGCCGAGGTTTTTGTCGGCATTGAAATGCCGATCGTGCCCTTGTCTTCCGCAAGCGCGGGGGCAGTGGCAAGGATTGCGCCAAGCGCAATGGCGGCAGAAAAATGTCTGCGGTTGATCATCTAGGTCTCTCCCTTGGTACTCAGTTTGCGAGCTGCGCCTTGCGCATCTTCTCGGCGTTCCCCGGTCTCTTTTTCTGGTTTGCTCACGGCCCTGCCGGGCGCGGGCCGCAGTCAGGCGGCAGCGCCGGGCAAAAGGCCCCGGCCTGCAGAATTCAAGACCGCAGAACCCTACCTTGTTGGAAATCTGGCATGCCTGTCAAACGCAATTTTTGTCTTTTGGTATCTCATGACAAAACCCGGGGCGCAACGCCCGGCGCCGCCGCGGTTACGGCTTTGCCGCCGCCGTGATCTCCTGGAACAGCCGTGCTGTCAGCTGGCCCTTCACCGGCAGGCGGTGATCATGTTCAAACTGCGCGATGGCACGCTGCGTCGCCGCGCCGATGACACCATCCACCACAACGCTGTAGCCAAGCCTGGCGAGAGTCCGCTGGATGGCGGCAACCGCCGCGCTCGGCTCAGGACTGGCGGCTGGGGTTTTGCCTGCCTTGAGCAGGTCGCCGATCGGGTCTTTGGGCCTGCGGTCAACACTGGCGGTGGCATCGCGCGGGCGCTCGGGCGGCCTGGGCTTTGTCACAGGCGCGGGCGGCGGGGGCACCGGGGGCGCCGGTTCGGGCGCAAGGGCGGCGCTTTGCTGCGGCGCGGCACGCGCAGGCGCGGCGGGCTGGGCGGCACCCTGCCGGGGCGCGGATTCCTCGCCATGCGGGGTCTTGTCAAACCATGGCGCGGGGTGGCGCTCTTTCTGCAAGGCAACCGCGTTGACGCCGATTGCCACCATCAGCGCCCCGAAGGCCGCCCCGAAAACCGTCGCGGCGCGCGGACGCCGCAATTGCCGCAGGCCGCGCGCCTTGCGGTCCGGCACAATGCGTTTTGGGGGTGACGCGGGCTCATCCTCCGCATCGAAGCCCGCCGCGGAAAGCTGCCCGTCAGCTATGGCAGCGCCGCGCCCTTGCGTCACTGGCCGCAGTACGGGCTCTGCAAATCCATCGGATTCGGCCACTGTCTGGTCTTTCGAGGCAAAGAATTTACGCACGCCGTCTCACCAATTCCAATTTGGACACAGGTTCAGTCTGGCTGCCCTGAGGCGCAAAGCGCACAACTGTTTCAATCTTGGCGGTGCCGGTCTGCGCCGGCATCACGTTCCGGCAGTCCATCGGCAGGCGGATCGACACGCGGGTTCCCTGCGCCGGAGCACTTTCGACACTGATGGAGCCGCCATGCAGGCCCACGAGGCCGCGCACCAGCGACAGGCCAAGTCCGGTGCCCTCATAGGGCCGGTCATAGGTGGATTTTGCCTGGAAGAACGGATCACCAAGCCTCGACAAATCGCCAGGCGCAATGCCGATGCCGGTGTCCGTGATGCTCACCCGGAGCGAGGTGCCTTCAGGACGCACATGAATGGCAACCTCGCCGCCTGCGGGCGTGAATTTCACGGCGTTCGACAGAAGATTGATCAGCACCTGTTTGCAGGCGCGCTTGTCAGCGATCATTGAACCAAGGCCCGGCGTCATGTCACGGACAAAGGCAATGCCCCCCTGCTCGGCTTTCAGGCGCAGCATGTCGCAGCAGGACTCGACCAGCGGCGCAATTTCAAACGGCTCCGGGTCGATACTGAAATTCCCCGCCTGCATTTTGGACATGTCGAGAATGGTGTTGACGACCGACAGCAGATGCTCGCCGGACGAATGGATGATCTCGGCATATTCCTTCAGCTTGGCGGGATCACGCGGGCACAGCTCGGGCGAGGCCAGCATTTCCGAAAAGCCGATGATGGCGTTCAGCGGCGTGCGCAGCTCATGGCTGACATTGGCCAGAAAGCGGTCTTTCAGCAGATTGGCGCGCTCGGCGGCGGAACGTGCCTGCTCAAGGTCGTCCTCATGCCGCACAAGCTTGCTGATATCCCGGATGATGGCAAACAGCTTGGTGGCGCGGGCGTTCTGAGACGACACGCGCAGCTCAATCCAGTGGAACACCGGATCCGCGAAGCGGTCCACGCCCACGCCAGCCGGCCCGCCACGAAAGCGGACGCGGAAGCAGGCGACAACGTCATTCTGCGTCGCCTCATTCAGACCATGCAGAAACGCCGGCCGGTCAGCCACATGAACGCGTTCAAAAAAGCCGCGTCCTGCCAGCACCAGCGCCGGGACACCAAACAGCCTTTCGCTTTCCTGGCTGGCGACAATAATCGAGCCGCCGCGGTCAAATTTGGCGATCAGGTCACCCGCCGTGTGCGACAGCGATTCAAAATTCTCGAAAAGCTCGCGTGCCTCCTCCTCCCGCAGCACACCGAGGCGCGTGCCGCACAGGGCGACGGCCGCAAGGTAGAGCATGCCGGAGATCATCACCAGCGCCTCTGGCAGGGGCGTCGCCTCGAAATCATAATGGTCAAGGCCAAACAGCCCGCGCGCCAGCGCCAGAATAATGCTGGTGACCGACAGCCCGACAATGCTCTCCATCAGGCGCTTTTCCGAGGTCAGCAGCACTTCGACCGGCAGCACGGCCATCCAGACAATAATGGCAGCAGCCGGCACCGCCCCGGAGAAGCTGAGAATATCGGGCAGCGCCAGCATGACGGAAAAACTTGCCGCCTGGCCGATCAGCAGCCTGCCGGTGCGCATGACATAGAAGACCGTCAGCAGCGGCACGAGGGCAAGCACAAAGCACAGCGCCAGCGACGCGTTGAAATGGTTGCCGGACGCCAGTGCAAAGGGCGCAATGATCAGGGCCGACGCGGAAAACGCGATCTTGCTCGTGATGAACCAGGCATGCCGGGCCGATTCCAGTTGGCTGGATTGAGCGCTGGGGTGCACATGCGCCGCGATCTGCCTGTTAAGAGCCGATACAAGTGACACGGAAAGCCAGGCTCCAGGCCGACAGGGGCGGCGACAGGCGCGCCCCGATGCCCGAAAGTCGCAGACCGGCCTTAAATGAAACCTAACCGCGCAGGCTTTGTGCCCGCTGGCCGCGAGTTCCCTGCCCTATGGTTTAGAAGCTGTTGCGATTGTCTGCCGGTGCAGCGCTGTGTCGTTAACAGGCTGTTACCAAAACAGCGGGCATTCAATGCCCGCGATAGAGGGGACTTTGAGAAAATTCAGGCAGTATCCAGCGTGCTAATACATGCAGGTGTGGCGTGGCCTGATGCTCGCAGCGGATTTTTCTGAGTTGATCCGCACAGTCAGGCGTTTGAAAACTGGAGCGACGGGGACAATGATGTTTTTTGCGGTCAAATGCGCTTTCTGGATGTCGGTCGTTGCGCTCGCCATGCCCGGCGGCGAAGTGGAGGCGCGCCGCGCCGGCGCCCTTGCACATTCGCTCGCGGCCATCGCCGTGCCTGTCGCGGTGGCCGCGATGTCCGCAGGCCACGCCACGGCAGCGCCCGCCAGTCAATGCCTCGCTGCGGAAAAATGCCGTGCGGCGCTGACCATGCTGATTAAACGCTCACTGGCCGAAGACTATATCACCAGCGAGCCCGCGCCGGCCGCCCCGGTCAGGAGCAAGCCCGCACGGCAGCGAACCGCCGCCACAGCGCGGGCCGCCGAGGCCTCCTGACCCAAACAAACCACCAATCCGGCTGCACCCCGCAGCTCCGCCAGGGCAACTCAGTCTGCGGCAGCAAGGTGCTTGCCCACCGCCGCATTGACCTCATTGGCCTTTTCCATGTGCGGAATGTGGCCGGCATCCTTCAGCGTCAAAACCTGAACCGACTGCCCAAGCCCGGTGCCATGGGCAGCCGGCAGCACTTGATCCTTGTCACCCCAGATCACCAGCACCGGCACGCCAAGGCCCGCAAGCTGCTTGCGCAATGAACCGCGCTGCCTGCCGCCGGAAAAATTCCTGTCAGCAATCGTGCGCAGCGCCGCGCTTGCGCCATCAAGGCGTTTGAATTTCAGCACATCCTCAACCATGTCCGCCGATACCATGGCGGGATTGGCGACCAGCATTTCGATAACGGGCCGTAATTTCTTGCCGCGCGTCTCATTGATAAAGCCCTCGATGAAGGGGCCGTTGATGTCTTCCCCAAGCCCGGCAGGCGCAATCAGCGTCAGGCTGGCCGCCTTCTTCGGGTTGGCCAGCGCGATCAGAATGGCGATGGCGCCGCCGAGCGAGTGGCCGATGAGATGGACACGGTCGAGTTCGAGCGCTTTCATCAGCGCGCGCACATCATTGGCGAGCGCCTGCGCCGAGCCGTCGCCGACATCTTTTGACGAGCCGCCGTGGCCGGGCAGGTCCACCGCATAGACCGGGCGGCTTTCCGCCAGCGCCGCATGGTTGAACATGAAGCCGCTGTGGTCGGCGCCAAAGCCATGGATGAGCAGCGCTGGCGTTGCGGCGCCATCGCCGAGTTTAAGGTAGCGCAGCCGCTTGCCGTTGACTTCCAAAGTCTGCGGCTCAGGCGGCTTTTCCGCCGGGGCCTCGACTTTGAAATTCGCCAGAAAATCGGCGGTGAAAGCATCGACCTCCGCGTCTGTCGCAGCCTTGTCGGCAACCACCGCCAGCAGCGCGCCAACCGGCAGCACGTCGCCTTCCTTCGCCACAATCCTGCGCAGCACGCCGCCGACCGGACTTTCATAGACATTGGCGATTTTGCTGGTCTCGATGTCGGCGATTTCCTGCCCCGCCTTGAGCGCCGCGCCTTCGGAGACGGCCCATTTGGCCAGTGTGCCCTCCTGCATGGCAAGGCCCCATTTGGGCATGATGATCGGGGAAATGGGCATGGGGTGGGGGCCTTTGACTGTGACAGAACTATTCCTGTAAGGCGCGCGCCACCCTCTCCCTGTGGGAGAGTGTCGGCCCGCAGGGCCGGGGTGAGGGGTTACAATGCTGGGAGGTTTGCGTCCTTCAATCAGCACAAACGCCGGAGATTGTAACCCCTCACCCCGCGCTTCGCGCGACCCTCTCCCACAGGGAGAGGGTTGGCCGCGTGCAAGCTTGCACTCCTACTCCGCCGCTTTCCGCTTTGACGAATTCATCGTCTCCAGCACCGCCGCCTCAATGCGCGCCACGCTGGGAATATACAAATCCTCCAGCGTCGGCGAGAACGGCACCGGCGTGTGCGGCGGGTTGACCAGTTTGATTGGCGCCTTCAGCGCATGAAACGCGTGTTCCGCCACAATGCCGGCGATGTCCGAGGCCATCGAGCAGCGCGGATGCGCTTCATCGACCACCACCAGCCGCCCGGTCTCCTCGACACATTCGAGGATCGTGTCGCGGTCGAGCGGTGATGTCGTGCGCGGATCGACGACGGTGCAGGAAACGCCGCGCTTTTTCAGATTGTCGGCCGCCTCGTTGGCCAGATTGACCATGCGGCCGAAGGCGACAATCGTCACGTCCGTGCCCTCGCGCGTCACATTGGCCTGACCGAAGGGGATGGCATAGGCCTCGTCCGGCACCTCGCCTTCCATGTCATACATGGCCTTGTGCTCGAAAAATATGCACGGGTCGTCATCGCGGATCGCCTGAATAAGCAGACCCTTGGCCTCGTAAGGGTTTGAAGGCAGAATCACCTTCAGGCCGGGGATATGCGTGAAAATCGGATAGAGGCACTGCGAATGCTGCGAGGCGGCGCGGAAACCCGCGCCATACATGGTGCGGATGACCACCGGCGTCACCGCCTTGCCACCGAACATATAGCGGAATTTTGCCGCCTGATTGAAAATCTGGTCAAAGCAGACGCCCATGAAATCGACGAACATCAGCTCGGCGACCGGGCGCAGGCCAGTGGCCGCCGCGCCGACAGCGGCACCAATAAACGCGCTCTCGGTGATTGGCGTGTCGAGCACGCGGTCGCGCCCGAACTTGCCCAGCAGTCCCTTCGTCACGCCGAGCGGCCCGCCCCAGGCATCCTGCTCGCCGGGCGCGCCTGCGCCGCCCGCAATATCCTCGCCCATGATGATGACGCGCGGATCGCGCTGCATTTCCTGGCTCAGCGCCTCGTTGATCGCCTGACGGTAAGATTTCTTCGACATGCCGGGCGCTCCTCAATAGCTGACGTAAACGTCGGTGAGCAGGTCGGCGGGCGATGGCAGCGCGCCGGCCTTGGCAGCGATCACCGCCTGTTTTATCCGCGCCTTCACGTCGTGGTCGATCTTGTCCAGATCCGACGCATTGAGCAGTTTTGCATCGGTCACACGATGGCGGAACAGCGCCAGCGGGTCTTTGGCCTTGCGGTAATTGGCCACTTCATTCTCGCCGCGATACGTCATCGCGTCGCCCTCAAAATGGCCGTAGTAGCGCAGCACGCGCGAGTGCAGCAGGCTCGGCCCGCCGCCGCTGCGGGCGCGCTCGATCATCTCGCCCGCCACCTCATAGACCTCAAAAAAGTCGGAGCCATCCACCACTTTTGAGGGAATGCCAAAACCTTCCGCCCTGCCCTGCTGGCTGCCGCCGACCGAATATTTGCTGGATGTCGCCTCGGCATAGCCATTGTCCTCCACTACAAAAATCGCCGGCAGGTTCCACACCTTGGCGAGATTGTAGCTCTCCAGCGTCGTGCCCTGGTTCGACGCGCCATCACCGACAAAGGCAATCGCGACACCGCCGGTCTTCAGCGTCTTGGCGGTGAGCGCCGCACCGCAGATCAGCGGCGGACCGCCGCCGACAATGCCGTTGGCCCCCATCATGCCCTTACCGAGATCGGCGATATGCATCGAGCCGCCTTTGCCGCCGCACAAACCGTCTTTGCGGCCGAAAATCTCGTGCATCATGCCGTCAACATCGCAGTCCTTGGCGATGCAATGGCCGTGGCCGCGGTGCGTCGAGGCGATATTGTCGCGGCCATCCAGATGCATGCAGACGCCCATGCCGGAGGCCTCCTCGCCAGCGTAAAGATGCACAAAACCGGGGATGATGCCGCTGGCAAATTCATCATGCACGGCATCCTCAAAATCCCGGATCAGCCGCATTTTGCCATAGGCTTCCAGCAGTTTTTCCCGGCTGAGCTGAAGTGCGCTCGACATGGTGGCCTCCCGTTTTCGCAGTGACGCGCTGCAAGCTATGAAGTTTGCTTGAGGCTAGAATGTCACTGCTTGCCCGAGAGGTCCAGCGGGAATTGCTGTGCGGCGTCAACGCGTAGCCGATTTTACGCCCGCACCCGTCCTGGCCGGGCTTGTCCCGGCCAGGACGGCGCGGCTGCGGGAATTGAATTTCCCCGTAACCATGCGACACCAGATTGGGGTGACAGCCATGCCTGCCGCGCCTTATACAGGCGCATGGACACGACAACCGACACGCCCCTCCGCATCGATGACATCGTCGACAACTTCGCCCTGCTTGACGACTGGGACGACCGCTACCGCTATCTGATCGAGCTTGGCCGCATGCTGGCGCCGCTGCCCGAAGCTGCGCACAACGATTTTAACAAAGTGCGCGGCTGCGCCAGCCAGGTGTGGCTGGAGACGCATGTGTCAGGGGCAAAACCGCCGGTGCTGACGTTTCTGGGTGACAGCGACGCGCATATCGTGCGCGGGCTGGTGGCGCTGATCCTGACGTTTTATTCGGGCAAGACCGCGCCGCAGATTCTGGCGGAGGACGCGCTGGTTCTGTTTGAAAAACTCGGCCTCCACACGCATCTGACGCCGCAGCGGTCAAATGGCGTGAAGGCCATGGTGGAGCGCATCAAGTCTGAAGCGCGGCGCGCTTTGGCGTAATCGCGTCTGGAATCAGCCCTTGCGCCCGTCAACGGAGTAAGCGCCCGCGCCCAGCGCCGCCAGTGCAATCAGCCCGCCGACGATGGCGATGTTCTTGAAAAACATGATGGCCTGCATCTGGTCACCGAGATTGCGGTGGAACAGCACAGCCGCAACCAGCGTGAAGGCGGCCAGCGCCCATGCGGCGTAACGCGTCTGAAAGCCGGCCAGCAGCGCAGTGCCGCCAATAACCTCAACCGCAATAACGGCTGGCAGCAGCATGCCGGGCACGCCCTGGGAGTCCATATAACCGGCCGTGCCGGCATAGCCGCCGATCTTGCTGAGGCCGGCGGGCAGAAACAGCAGCGCCATGGCGATGCGCGCGATGAGGGATGCGATTGACGGGTTCATGACTATTCCTGATTTGGGTAACGCCGGAGTCATCCGGCTGGTGAATAGTTCCTTATCGCGCAGTCCAGACCTTGCTGACAAGTTCGTTTGCCTCTTTTAACCGGCAAACTGGAATAACGCGCAACACAGGGCCGCCCGCCGCAGTCGCGCCGCAGGACTTAACCTGAATTTCAGCAGCGCGGCACATCGTGGTCACGAGGCAAAACAGACTCGCAGCCCGCGCCAATCGTGGCCTGCGTCCGGCTGTTGAGCCAATTGCAAGCTGGAGCCGACCGCACGTGCTGGAAGCCGCCTCATGACTGCCCATTTCCGCGACGGCCAGCCGCCCCGCCGGGGCTTGCTGCCCCGCCTCGCAGGCGCGCTGGGCGACGCCTTGAGGCCAGACCCTTTGCATGCGCCACCGCCGCACAAGCCACGCCGGATCGACGCGGTGGTCCGCGATTTCCGCAGCCGGATCAATGACAACCTGACCGCCGTCATCACCCATAACGAGCAGCTCGATGCTTCAGCAGGCAAGCTGGCCGTGATTGCCCGGGCTGGCGCGGCGCGGGCGCGCTCCACGCAGGCGCGGGCGGCGGCGGCGGCTGCCCGGTCCACCGCGCTCGCCAGCGCCGCGCAGGACATGTCTGCAAGGGCCGCGCAAATTTTCGATACTGCCGAGCGGGCGCGCACCACTGTTGCCGGCGCCGGCGAGGCGGCCCGCGTCACCTATGCGGCGATTGAGGCCCTGGTGGCGCGGGCCCATGACATTGGCGAAATGACCGGACTGATCCAGGCGATTGCGGCACAGACCAACCTGCTGTCGCTTAACGCAACCATTGAGGCGGCGCGGGCGGGCGAGGCGGGGCGCGGTTTTTCGGTCGTTGCGCAGGAGGTAAAACTGCTGGCACTGGAGACCGCGCGCGCCACCACAAAAATCGCCGCGCATGTTGCGGCAATCCAGTCCGCGACCGCCGCGTCAGCCGGCGTTGTCGCCAGCATTTCTGCGGCAATCCGCAGCGCTGAGGGGTACGTGCGGACCATATCTGACACCATCAGCGAGCAGACGCTGACGACACGCAGCATCGGCTCCGCCGCCAGGGCGGCGGCGGCGGCGGCCGAAGAAATCACGCTCAGTCTTGACCAGCTCGTCGCCGATTCAGGCCAGACCGACGAGGCCGCCGCGCATGTGCAGAAGTCCAGCGGCGAGGTGACCGGCCAGACCCGGCACATGCGCGCCTGTGTCGATCATTTTCTGCGCAGTGTCGCGAGCGGCTGAACCTGGCTCAGGCTGCCGGGTGCGCCGCCTCAACCAGGCTGATCGCGAACGCGTATTCGAGCGCGATTTCCTTCAGCCGCGCAAAGCGGCCCGAAGCGCCGCCATGGCCCGCCGTCATATTGGTGTGCAGCAAATACGGCCCGGCCTGCGGCGCGGCGGCGCGCAGCCTCGCCACCCATTTGGCCGGTTCCCAATAGGTGACGCGCGGGTCGGTCAGCCCGGCCAGGACAAGGATCGGCGGATAGGCGCGGGCGCCGACATTCTGGTAGGGGCACAGCGCCCGGATGCGTTCATAGGCTGCGCTATCTGCGATGGGGTTGCCCCATTCCAGCCATTCGGGCGGCGTCAGCGGCAGGCTGGCGTCGAGCATGGTGTTGAGCACATCGACAAACGGCACATCGGCGATGATCCCGGCAAACAGCTCCGGCGCGAGATTGGCGACCGCGCCCATCAGCATGCCGCCCGCGCTGCCACCCTGGGCCACGATGCGGCGCGGCGCGGTGAACCGCCGGGCGATCAGATGCTGCGCGGCGGCGATAAAATCGGTGAACGTGTTGGCCTTGTTCGCCAGCTTGCCGCCCGCATACCATCGCCAGCCCTTGTCAGTGCCGCCGCGCACATGGGCGATGGCGTAGATGAAGCCACGGTCCGCCAGTGTCAGCCGCTCCGGCACAAACGACGCCTCGCGCGCAAACCCGTAGGCGCCATAGCCGTTCAGCAGCACCGGCGCCGTGCCGTCGAGCGCAAGACCGCGCCGGTAGAGCAGCGTCACGGGCACGCTCTCGCCGTCCGGCGCCGGCGCATAAACCCGGCGCGTGACGTAATCAGCCGGGTTGTGGCCGCTCGGCACCTTGACCCGCTTCAGCAGGACGCGGCTGCGCGCGTTCATATCATAATCATAGATTTCCTGCGGCGTTGTCATTGATGAATACTGGAACCGCAAAGTTGCGGTCTCAAACTCCAGCATCTCGCCAAAACCCAGCGCGTAGGCCGCTTCGTCAAAGGCAATGGCGTGCTGCGCGCCACTGCGCATGTCACGGATTTCTATGCGCGGCAGACCGTCCTCGCGCACCATCCAGGCAAGGTGATGCTCAAACGCCGCAAGGGCCGTGATCATGCGTCCGCTGCGGTGCGGTTCGAGGTCACGCCAGTGCGCGCGCCCTGGCGTCTCCAGCGGCGTTACCGCAATCTTGAAGTCATCGGCGCCATCCGCGTTGGTGCGTATAACCAGCGCCTCGCCGTGCTGCTCCACCTCGTAGCGCAGCCCGGGCTCGCGCGGCGCGACAAGCTGCGGCCGGGCGCTTGCGTCACGCAGGTCAAGCAGGTGATTCTCGCTCGCGTCGTGGTCTTTGATCGAGATCACCGCGATCCGGCCTGACCGGGTGGCGCGCAGGGTGACAAACCAGCCCGGATCGCTTTCCAGCAGAATCTGCCGGTCCATTGCCTGCGCATCGCCAAGGCGGTGCAGCCAGACGCTGGTGGGCCGGTGCTGCGCGTCCAGCCGCACGTAATAAAATGCGCGTGAATCCAGCGTCCAGACGACATGCCCCTCAGCGTCGCGCACCACATCGCCGCGGTCCGCCCCCGATGCAATGTCGCGCACCCGGATGGCGCAGATTTCGGAACCGTTGTCGTCGAGACTCCAGGCCAGCAGCCGGTGATCGGGCGAGGGCTCAACGCCGTGCAGCGCAAAGAAATCCTTGCCTTTGGCGAGGCTGTCGGCATCCAGAAGAATGTCTTCAGAGCCGCCGCCGCGCGGTTTGCGGCAATAGAGTCCGTGCTCGCCGCCTTTGCGCTGTCGGGCATAGTAGGCGAAGGGGCCATGCGGCGCGGGCGGGTCGGCGTCAGTGGCATCAAGGCGCCCGCGCATCTCCCTCACAAGCACGCGCTGCAACGGGCGCGAGGCTGCGAGCATGGCGCTGGCATAGCGGTTCTCGGCCTGCAGATGCACCTGGACCGGCGGCGGCAGCGCCGCGGGATCACGCAGCACATCCTGCCAGTTGGCGGCCCGCAGCCAGGCATAGGCATCGTCAAGCGGCTGGCCATGCCAGTGCGACAGAACCGGTATCTGGCGTGCGGCCGGTGGCCGGGGCCGGCGGCTGTTGTTTGAGTTCATGGGATGTCGATCAGTTGATTGAGCCGCCACATCCGCGCGGAAGGACGCGGGCCAGGCCGGGTTGAACACAGGTGCGTGCCAGGCGCGAGGCACCCTGCTCCACGACTGGCGGGCGCAGGCAGCCTGCACGGCCAAGCCTTTAAAGCAGGCACGGCGCAAGGAGCAAGCGCGGGCACAATCAGGCGCAGGGTAATCGGGTGAAGAACAATCAGCGCGGATTTTTTCTCTCCCGCGAAGCGGGGGTTGAGCGAAGCGATAGGCCCGCTTCGCGGGAGATGAAGAAACCCAGCCGCGCCTCTTCACCCGATTGCCTTTCAGTCAGGCGAGGGTCTCCCTAGCAGCCTGTCGGACTTAAGCGTTAAGTTATTGATATCATTGGTGTTGGCAGTTTTTGCGTGAAAAATTAAACTCAATAATATCAATATGCTATCGGAATCGAACGCATAGAGTCCGACAGGCTGCTGGCTGGCGGGCTGGCACAAGCCCCGCGAGCGCCCGGCAGGACCGGACACATACGACAGGTGCGGCCGGTCGCCACTCAAGTATTCGAAGTTGCACCCTCAGCCAGCAAAACATCTTGCGGTCGCAAAAACACTGCCATGAATTTACGCTCAACATTTTGATATGTAACAATTAACTTATTCTTCTCGCAGTTTCTGCCGCACCCAAGGCGGCAGCATCGGGCGTAAACACGGATAAAAATTAGTCAAATTATTGTGCAACAAGTCTCTTGATTTAGTTGAGGTGCTGAATTACCTGCTCTCCATCAATACTGAAAGTGGCGATTCTGCGGTTCCCTGAAGTGTGAGGATCGCGGGCAATCATCCCTCTGGATTGTGCATTAACGTTCAGTCCGCCGGGTTATACTAGGGGTACCACTCAACATGACCGAGACAGCGAATTCCAACACATACATCGAACTGGCAGCAGATATCGTGTCTGCTTACGTCAGCAACAATTCAGTTGCAGCGAGTGATCTTCCCTCGCTCATCAGCGAGGTGCATTCCGCTCTCCGGCGTGTCACGTCCGGCGGGCCGGGCGTCAGCATGGAAGCGCAGAGGCCGGCAATTTCTGCCAAGAAGTCGATTGCGGACAGCTATCTGATCTGCCTCGAAGACGGCAAGAAGTTCAAGTCCCTGAAGCGCCATCTGCGCACCAAGTTCAACCTGTCGCCAGAGCAATACCGCGAGAAATGGGGCCTTGCTTCCGACTATCCGATGGTTGCGCCGAACTATGCCAAGGCGCGCTCGCTGCTCGCCAAGGAAATGGGCCTCGGCCAGCAGCGCAAAGCCAAGAAGGTCTGAAGGCTGCGTCAACAGCCCGTCGCCCAAAATCCGGGCGGGCTTTGCGCCACCAGCCTGAATTCTGCAGTTTTGAGCGTGCGGCCTTGATTGTGCCGCGCGCTTTTTTGTTTGCCGGCATCGGCGCAGCCCCTCAACAGGCGCTGCCACCCGTTGGCTGGTTCACCGCGCCGCGTGCCCGCTCCGCCGCGTAGGCTTGTGCCAGCCCGATGTGGCGGTTGAGATCATAGGTCCAGTGGCCCGCCCGGCCCAGCGCCCGCTCGTGCCGCAGAGCCCGCGCCAGCAGCCGCAATATGTGCGCGCCGGGCGGCGCGCTGTCAGCACCGACCTCATCCGGCCCGGCGGCGATCAGGCGCGGCAGCATGCGCTGCCGGTCGTAGTGGCCAGCGCCAGCCCGCACACAGTCAGCGACAGCCGCAACCGCCCGCTTCCGCAAGACTCTGGTTGCAGGCCAGTCATGGCCACCAGCACCTGTTGCGGATTTGTCTGAATCAGGATTTCGCATCATCGCCCCTCCATAAAAATGCTGGGCGCAGTCTGTCATACTTAGGATCAATGTTTATAAAATAGGAATATTTATGTTGACATAGGCGACAATTGAAATACTAGATCAAAGCATGAACTTTTTCTCCTCGCCGAGTCCGTCATGCTGCCAAGCCCGCCAAGCCCCGCAAGCCCCGATTGCCGCCGCCAGCGCGAAGTCACGCAGGCCTGCCGCGCCAGCCGACAGGTCGCCGGCAGGCATTTTGGCCTTCTGCCGCAACACCTTGACACGCCGCGCCGCTCGGGCGCGCGCGTCTCGCTGGCACGCCAGACCGCGATTTACCTCGCCCATGTGGAGCTGGGCCTGCCTTATGGCGAGATCGCCCGCGCCTTTGGCCGCACACTCTGCGCTATCCGCCATGCCTGCGCCAAAATCGAAAACCTGCGCGACGATGCCGCGTTTGACGCAAGCCTTGAGCGCCTCGGCCAGCGGCTGCGCGGCATCGCGACCAACCATACCTGCCACCACAGCCAAGGAAGACCAGCGATGAGCCAGCCATCCATCCGGACAATCGAGGCTGTGGCAGACGGTCTGTCGCGCGACGCCATCCGCCTGCTGCGGGCTTTGGCTGAGCCGGGTGCCTATGCCATCGCGGCGGGCGAGGACGAACCGGGCCGCCTGGTAGTAGTAGCGCAAAGCAAGGGCGTGTCGCTGCGCAGGCTCTCAGTCTGCAGCGCGGCGGGCGCGGCGCTCGTCACCGCAGACCTTGCGTCCTGGCAGCCGCCAGGACCGGCCGGGCGGTCCCGGCTGGCCGCAACACCCGAAGGTGTGGCGCATGCCGCCCGCATGGACGCGCCGGCGGGCATCGCGCCGTTTGCCGCACAGCATGCGCCCATGGTGCGCGCCACACTCGCTGCGCCCGAAGGCGGAACTGCCATAGTGACGCTGAACGCCGCCGAAAGCCCGCTGGCCTGGCTTGCCCGGCGCAAGGGCCGTGACGGGCGCGCCCTGATTGACGCCATCGCCTTTCAGGCGGGCGAGCGGCTGCGCGCCGATCTGACGCTGGCACAGATGCTGCCCAACATCACGTCAAACTGGAGCAATCAGGGCGCGGGCGGCGGCTTTGACGGGTCCGCCCGCACCTATTCCGATCTGGTTGTCGCCGCCCGCCAGCGCGTCACCCGCGCCCTTGACGCCGCCGGCCCGGAGTTCAGCGGCCTGCTGATGGACATCTGCGGCTTTCTCAAGGGCCTTGAGCTGATCGAAAGCGAGCGCGGCTGGCCCGCCCGCAGCGGCAAGGTGGTGCTGGCGCTGGCGCTGGCGCGTCTCGCCGCCCACTACGGCCTGCGGGGCGAGGCGCGCGGCCCAGACCGCTCGCGCGGCATCCGGCAATGGGGCGCGGAAGGATACCGGCCGGTGATGTGACAAGGGTATGCGCGCTGCCAATCCCACTCCCATTGGCAATCGCCTGCAAAACAGCTTTCGCATCTGTGGCGCAAATAACACTTGTGACGAA
>JANLPP010000488.1:0-3536 GCA_031367295.1 Hyphomicrobiales bacterium
CCGAAAACCGGCAGGATTCGTCGATGCTGCGCGTGCTGACGCAGGCCGAATGCCTGATTATCCGCGAGCCGCACGCCCCCGCCGCCCGCCAGGGCGAGGCCGTGCGCATCATAGATTTCAGCCGCTTTCAGGCGTGAGGCAATTATTAACATAGTGTTTATGGTATTATAATTGGCTTGACCAGGCGCGAGCCAGATGCGCGTGGCCTTATTCCCGAATTTGTGGTGTTCGCGACTTGTTCTTTCCTGAAATGGGACTACAGTTGACTTACAGCACCATTCTATTTGCAAGGGCGCGGCATTGTCAGAATATGCAATTTTGAAAGGCCGCATCGGGAAAGCCAGCGCTGACCGTCTGGTTACGTTTGGGCTGATCGCCCCGCCGGACGCCTATGCAGAGCGGCCGGACCTGTTTGCGTCATTGATAGTCGAACACCCGCCAGCTCCCACTCAAACCCGCTCACCCTCGCGTCAAGCGCAGCTCGGCCAGTTCATGACGCCCGTTGGCATTGCGCATTTCATGGCCGGGCTGTTTGACGGGCCGCTTTCCGGGACTGCCCGTTTGCTTGACGCTGGCGCTGGAAAGGGCGCGCTTACACTTGCGTTCATTGCGCAGTGGCAAAAGCGAAACCCGAACACGCAACTGGAAACGCACGCGTACGAAATTGACGCCGCAATGCTTGCGGAGCTTCGCGCCAGTCTTGCGGCGCAAAATCACAGCGGCACCATTCAAGCGACTATTGTTGACGGCGACTTTATCGAGCAGGCCGCTGCCATGATCAGACTGAAGCGCGGACCGCGCTTCACGCACGCAATTCTGAACCCGCCGTACAAAAAAATCGGCAGCGCAACAGCGCACCGCAACCTGCTGCGCGTCTCGGGGCTGGAGACGGTCAATCTCTATTCCGGTTTTGTCGGCCTTGCGGTCGAGTTGATGGAAAATGGCGGCAACGTTGTCGCGATTATTCCGCGCAGCTTTTGCAATGGTCCTTACTATCAGCCCTTCCGCCGCTTTGTGCTCGACCGCGCAACCATTCGGCACATCCATCTTTTTGACGCCCGCAACGCAGCATTCAAGAGTGACGGCGTGTTGCAGGAAAATATTATCATCCATCTGGAGCGCGGCGGACAGCAAGGTTGCGTGAAAATATCGACGTCCTCGGATGACACGTTTTCCGACTACCTTGAGCGGTGCCAGCCGTTTGAAAACATTGTTGCACCGAACGATCCAAACTGGTTCATCCACATTCCGACCGGGAGCGGCACAGCGCAACTGGCGAGCGGCAACATTCGCTACCAGCTCGCCGACATAGGCCTGTCGGTTTCAACCGGACCAGTGGTGGATTTCAGACTCAGAAACGAACTCCGCTCCGATGCAGAGCCCGGAACGGTTCCGCTACTGTATCCCGGCCATTTCGGCGGCGATGGTCTTGTCTGGCCAAGGCCCGGGTTCAAGAAAGCCAATGCGATACGGCATAACCGCGACACGGCGAAATGGCTGTTTCCGGCTGGCTTTTACGCAGTGACGCGGCGCTTTTCCTCGAAGGAAGAGAAACGCCGGATTGTCGCGAATGTCGTTGACCCTGCGATGCTAAAAGCGTCAATGATTGGCTTTGAAAACCACTTAAATGTTATTCATGAAAATCGCCGCCCGCTGCCCGAAGACATTGCGCGCGGCATTGCGGCCTATCTGAACTCGACGATTGTCGATCAGCATTTCCGGCAGTTCAACGGCCACACACAAGTCAACGCGATGGACTTGAAAAAGATGCTCTATCCCAGCCGCAACGCGCTGGCCTCACTCGGCATTTGGGCGAAGGCGGAGCGGCGCGCGACGCAGGAGGCGATTGACGCGCGCGTGCAGGGCATCGCCTGATGAGTGGACGTGTCGAGGAAGCTTTGAAAGTGCTGGCTGACCTCGGCCTGCCCCGCAGCCAGCTTAACGAGCGTTCCGCTTTGACGTTGCTCGCTCTCATCGATTTAACGCCGGATAAGGCGTGGCGATCCGCAAGCGCGCCGCTTGTCGGGATCACGCCAATCATGACCTGGTGCCGCGCGCATTACGGCAAGGAATACGCGCCAAACACGCGCGAAACATTTCGGCGGCAAACAATGCACCAGTTCGTTCAAGCTGGTCTTGCAAGTTACAATCCGGATTATGCAGCGCGGCCTGTCAACAGCCCGAAAGCCGTCTATCAAATTTCCGCTGAAGCGCTGGAACTGTTGAAGCTTTTCGAATCCGGCAAATGGAATACCGCGCTGAACAGCTATCTTTATAAACATCAGACTCTCGCGGCGAAGTATGCCGGACATAGGGAAATGAGCCGCATTCCGTTGCGCCTTGCCGCAGACACGACAATTCACCTCAGCCCCGGAAAACACAGCAAGCTCATTCACGACATCGTGGCAGAGTTTGTGCCGCGTTTCGCGCCGGACAGCGCGTTGGTTTATGTTGGCGACACCGGCGCAAAGATGGCCCATTTCAACGAAGCCCTGCTGCTGCAATTCAGCGTCAAAGTCGATAGTCATGGAAAAATGCCGGATGTCATCTTGCACTACGCCGCAAAAAACTGGCTGTTGCTGATCGAGGCCGTTACCAGCCACGGCCCGGTTGACGCCAAGCGTCACGCAGAGCTTTTGAGCCTGTTCGCAAAATCGACTGCGGGTCTGGTCTATGTGACGGCATTTCCAACCCGCGCGGCCATGGCGCGGCACTTGAGCGCAATTGCATGGGAAACCGAGGTTTGGGTAGCCGACGCGCCATCACATTTAATCCATTTCAATGGCGACAGGTTTCTTGGGCCGCATACTGTGAACTGACCCCTTCCCTTCCGCCCGCCATGCGCCTATGTAACGAGGGCGGCGCTGCGGGGTGCGTGCAGGACTTGTAACCCCGGGGCCTTATCGATCCGTACGGGAGCTGTCCCTGTCCTTGCCCGTGGGCTTGGGCATATGGCGCCCACCTGCTCAGCAGGTACCCGGGATCGATGTCCCACGGCCATCGTGGCCCGCACCTGTTTTGGTAAGCCCATGCTTGGTTAAAAACTTGTCTGGTTAAGCACTTGTCCGCAAAAACCGCCCTCGCCAACGTCTCGCTCTACGAGGCCGACACCTATGCCTGGAGCATGCAGCAGGCAGCGCTGCTGCGCGCCGGTCGGCTGTCCGAGGCGGACATCGAGAATATCGCCGAGGAAATCGAGAGCGTGGGCAAAAGCGAAAAGCGCGAGCTGGAAAGTCGGCTGATAGTGTTGCTGATGCACCTGCTAAAATGGCAGTTCCAGCCGGAGCGGCGGGGCGGCAGCTGGCGGGCGACGATTGATACGCAGCGGGTACAGGCCACCAAACACCTGTCTGAAAACCCCAGCCTCGTGGCGACACTGGGTGAAACCACAGCCTATGCCTATCGCATCGCGATCATCGAGGCGTCCGGGCAAACCGGATTGCGGCGCAAAACCTTCCCGCAAACCTGCCCGTGGGCGTTTGCGCAATTCATGGATGCGGATTTCTGGCCGGATTGAGCGGCCATTGCCCCAGCAG
>JANLPP010000494.1:0-6010 GCA_031367295.1 Hyphomicrobiales bacterium
ATCGGCAAGGAGACCGGCACCGGGGAAAAACGTTTTGGCGCAGCCGCGCCGGGGCGCGAGCTGGGTGAGCACCCTGAAGGCGGCAAGGTGACGGTCAAGGCCGGGCGCTTTGGCGCCTATGTCAACCACGGTAAAATCAACGCCACCATCGCCAAGGGCACGGACCCCGAATCAATCACGCTGGCGGCGGCGATTGACATGCTGGCCGCCAAGGCGGCGGGCGGCGGCACGGGCGGACGGGTGCTCGGCGAGCATCCGGTGGGCGGGCCGGTGGTGGTGCGCGCCGGGCGCTTTGGCCCCTACGTCAGCCACGGCAAGGTCAACGCCAATCTTCCCAAGGACATGTCGCCCGAAAGCGTCACCTTGATGGACGCCATTGAGCTGATTGAGGAAAAAGGCGGGCCGGACATGAAGGCCACGGGCAAGGCGAAGAAAGCCGCGCCGAAGAAGGCGGCGGGTGCAAAAGCAGCGCCTGCGGCCAAATCCGCGTCGGCAAAGAAAACCGCTCCTGTCAAGAAAGCCGCGCCGGCTAAAAAAGCCGCACCGAAAAAGGCGGCTGGCAAAGCAAAATGAGCGCCAAGGGCAAAACAGCGGCGGAATCCCGCATCGCCCCCCTGCCCTCGCGCGACGACGTTGTCGCCTTTATCGCGCGCGAGCGGGATGCGGCGGTCAGGGCCGGTTCCGCCAACCCCGGCAAAATCGGCAAGCGCGAAATCGCCCGCGCCTTCGGCCTGAATGCCGAGGGCAAAATGGCGCTGAAGAAACTGCTGAAGGAGCTGGAGGCGGAGGGCGCGGTTGCCCGCACCCGCTCCGCCCTGAGCAAACCCGGCGTGTTACCGCCCGTCGTGCTGGCTGACATCACCGGCCGCGACAAGGACGGCGAGCTGGTTGCCGAGCCGGTGGAGTGGGACGAGGCGGCATTTGGCAAGGCCCCGCGCATCCATGTCGGCGTGCCGCGGCGGCCGCGAGCCGGCGAGCCGGTGCCGGGCGTCGGCAACCGCGTGCTGCTGCGGGTGGAGATCAGCCGCGAGGCCAAAGGCGGGCAGCCGGTTTACGAGGCGCGGGTTGTAAAACTGATCGCCAAGACCAAGGCGCAGCTGCTCGGCATTTACCGCGACGGCCCGGGCGCGGGCGGGCGCATCGTGCCGATCGACAAAAAGAACGCCAACCGCGAACTGACCGTGCCCGAGGGCCAGCGCGGCGAGGCGCAGGACGGCGATCTGGTGTCGGTCGAAATCCTGCGCGAAGGCCGCTACGGCCTGCCACAGGCAAAAGTTACAGAGCGCCTCGGCGCGATCTCATCCGAGCGCGCCATCAGCCTCATCGCCATCCACACCCACAACATCCCGCACGTCTTCCGCCCCGACGCGCTGGCCGAGGCCGAGCGCGCGCGCCCGGCATCGCTGCAAGGCCGCGAGGACTGGCGCGATCTGCCGCTGATCACTATTGATCCCGCCGACGCCAAGGACCATGACGACGCGGTCTTCGCCTGCGCCGATGACACTGAGGACAACGTGGGCGGCTTCATTGTCACCGTCGCCATCGCTGACGTCGCCGCCTATGTCCGCCCCGGTTCGGCCCTCGACCGGGAAGCTCTTGTGCGCGGCAATTCGGTGTATTTCCCCGACCGCGTCGTGCCGATGCTGCCCGAGCGCATCTCCAACGATCTCTGCTCGCTGCGCCCCATGCAGGACCGCCCGGCGCTGGCGGTGCGCATGACGCTCGACAAGACCGGCAAAAAACTGCGCCACACATTCCACCGCGTCATGATGCGGTCTGCCGCAAAACTGTCCTATACGCAGGCGCAGTCGGCGATTGACGGCCACACCGACGCAACAACCGCGCCCATTCTTGAAGACGTCCTGAAACCGCTGTGGTCGGCCTACGCCGCCGCAACGCTCGCGCGCGGCGTGCGCGCGCCGCTGGAGCTGGACCTGCCAGAGCGCAAGCTGCTGCTCAAGCCAGACGGCACGGTTGACCGCGTTGTCTCGCCGCCGCGCCTTGACGCGCACAAACTGATTGAAGAATTCATGATCCTCGCCAATGTCGCGGCGGCGGAAACGTTAGAGGACAAACGCCAGCCGCTGATCTACCGCGCCCATGATGCGCCCTCGCCGGAAAAGCTCAACGCTCTGGGCGAGTTTCTGCAAAGCATCGGGATAAAACTGGCCAAGGGCAACGCGCTGCGACCTGCCGCCTTCAACCACATTCTTGAGCGGGTGAAGGGCGGGCCGAACGAAAGCCTCGTCAACGAGGTGGTGCTGCGCAGCCAGGCACAGGCCGAATACGTGCATGAAAACTACGGGCACTTCGGCCTCAACCTGCGCCGTTACGCGCATTTCACCTCGCCGATCCGGCGCTACGCCGATCTCATCGTGCACCGCGCGCTGATCCGCGCACTGCATTTTGGCGACGACGGCCTGCCGAACATGGACCTCGGCGCGCTCGCCGAAATTGCGCAGAGCATTTCGGGTGCGGAGCGGCGCGCCATGGCGGCGGAGCGCGAGACCAATGACCGGCTCATCGCCTCGTTTCTGGCGGACAGGATCGGCGCGTCCTTCCACGGCCGCATTGCCGGCGTCACCCGCGCCGGCCTGTTCGTCAAACTCGACGAGACCGGCGCCGACGGTTTTGTGCCCGCTGCAACGCTCGGCCACGACTATTTCCGCCATGACGAGGCCACCCACGCGCTGGTCGGCAGCCGCAGCGGCGAGAGCTACCGGCTCGGCGACCGCGTCGAGGTGAAACTGGTCGAGGCCGCGCCCTTCGCCGGCGCGCTGCGCTTCGAGATGCTGTCGGACGGCGGCCAAACACGCGGCAAGTCGTCGCGACCGGGCGGGCGCGACGATGCGTCCAATTCCAAACGCGGGCACAAGAGCGCAATGCAGCGACGGGCAATGCGCCGTTAGAGCGTCATGACAAACCGGGCTGGAACACTCGTTAATCGAGGACAACATGATCGCCTCCGCATCGGCACCCTTATCCCGCAGCTGGAAGCAGGCCATCAAGCGCGGTTTTCTCTGCCGCTGCCCCAATTGTGGCGAGGGCAAGCTGTATTCCGTCTATCTGAAGGTCAATCCGGTCTGCGCGGTTTGTGGCGAGGAACTGCACCACCAGCGCGCCGATGACGCGCCGCCTTACGCCACCATCTTTATTGTCGGCCACGTTGTCATCGGCTCATTGCTGGCCGTCGAGTCGTATGGCGAGACGATTCCCATGTGGGTTCACATGCTCGTCTGGTCATCCCTCGCCCTCGTGATGTCGCTCGTGCTGCTGCCTTTGCTCAAAGGCGCGCTTGTGGGCTATCAATGGGCGCTGCGCATGCATGGATTCGAGACGGCCCCGCCGCCGAGGCTGCGCAAAACAGGGACGCGATGACGACGCACCGGGCCATCAAGCGGGAAGACGCTGACTACGCCCGGGAATTGCAGAAAGACGGGCGCGACCGCAGCCATCCGCTGATCCGCCCGCGCGACGCCGCGACGCTGATGATCATTGACCGCTCAGGGCCAGAGCCGCGCGTCTTGATGGGCAAGCGCCACGCCGGCCACAAATTCATGCCCGGCAAATTTGTGTTTCCGGGCGGCCGCATAGATCCCGCCGACCGGCGCATGACAGTGGCAGGCGCGTTGCCGGACGCATTGGCTGACAAGCTGCTGCTGCGCGTCACAAATCCCTCGCCGCAAAAGGCCCGCGCCATGGCGCTCGCCGCCGTGCGCGAGGCGTTTGAGGAAACCGGGCTGCTGCTCGGCACCAAGGGCCACGGAACGCCGGACACCGCGCCGCCGGGCGTGTGGTCGCAGTTCGCCGCGCATGGCGTGTTTCCTGACCTGGAGCATGTCCATTTCATCGCCCGCGCCATTACGCCGCCGCGCCGCCCCAAGCGGTTTGACACACGGTTTTTCACCATTGACGCCAGTCACATTGCGCACAAGGTTGAAGACGTGGTGGGGCCGGACACGGAGCTGGTTGAGCTGGTCTGGCAGAAAATCAGCGAGGCGAAAAACCTCGACATTCCCTCCATCCAGCACATGGTGCTGAATGATCTGGCAGAGCGCGTGGCAGCGGGCCTGCGGCATGAGCTGCCGGTGCCGTTTTACCGCGAGCTTAACCGCCGCTGGCGGCGCGAGGCGCTGTGAGCGCGCCCGGCGCGTCCGCGCCCGGCAACACGCCCGCCATCGTTGGCGCCATCGCCACCATCGCCACCATGGGAATCGGCCTGTCCCTGTCGATTCCGCTGCTGTCGCTGCGCATGGAGGCGGCGGGCTATTCGGCCAGAGCCATCGGCCTGCAAACCGCGATGGGCGCAATCGCCACTTTTGCCGGCGCGCCCTTCGTGCCCGCGCTGGTGCGGCGGCTGGGCGTGCGGCGGTTTCTGGTCATCTCCATCTTCACCGGAATTTTCTGCCTCATCGGCTTTGGCCTTATCCAGGACATCAGCTGGTGGTATCCGCTGCGCCTGATTTACGGCGCGGCGATCACCGCCATTTTCGTCACCGGTGAATATGCCATCAACGCGCTGGCACCGGAAAACCGGCGCGGCTTCGTCATGGGCGTTTACGGCACAGCGCTGGCGCTGGGCTTTGCAGCCGGTCCCGCCGTGCTCAGTTTGACCGGCGTCGAAGGCATCACGCCGTTTCTGGCGGGCGCAGTTCTGTTTGGCCTTGCCGCGGTGCCCGCATTGCTGGCAGGCGGCGCAGCGCCGCCGATGGGCGCGGAGCGGCGCGGCGGGGCCTTCGCCTTTCTGTTCAAAAGCCCGTCGGCCACCATCGCGGCGCTGGCTTTCGGGGCTGTCGAAACCGGCGTAATGGGCCTGCTGCCGGTCTATGCCCTGCATTCGGGCGCATCGGCGGTTCAGGGCGCGCAGCTGCTCGGGGCCTGCATGCTGGGCAGCGTGTTTTTTTCCTTTCCGCTTGGCCTGCTGTCGGACCGGATGGACCGGCGCAAGCTGCTGCTGATCATTGGCCTCATCGGCCTTGCTGGCGCGGGCCTCATGCCGCTGCTGGCGCGCAATTTTGCCAGCTTTGCCGCACTGCTGTTCGTGTGGGGCGGCATCGTTGGCGCGCTCTATCCGGTCGGTCTTGCGCATCTCGGCAGCCGCCACCGGGGCGCGGATCTGGCCAGTGCCAATGCGGCTTTTGTCATGCTCTACTCGCTCGGCATGCTGGTTGCCCCGCCGCTGCTGGGCACCGGTCTTGATGTGTGGGATCCGCATGGATTTGCGGCAGGCTTGGCGCTGCTGTTTGCCCTGTATGCGGCGCTGGTGGCGCTGCGGCTGCGGCGGACGGCCCGTTAAGAATCGCTGAAAACATTCCTTGCGGCGCAGATGCCCTGGACCGTTTGCCTCCGGCCGACTCTGCTGCCTGAAAGCCGGGCGGAGCCGACGGTCCAAAGCGGCGCTGCTGGCAACTCCCCGCGCGCGATGCTACAGGCTGGCCGCATGACCGACCCCATTGCCAATGATTTTTCCGCATTCGGTGCCTATGCGCCCAGCGGCAGCACCGCAGCCATACTCGCGCTGACACGCCGTTGCAGTGCGGGGTGGCTGGGCAAGCGGCGGGCGTTTTTTCTGCGTGGCCTTGCGGTGCGCGCGCTCAGGGGCCGCCCGCTCGACGTCGAGTCGCTGGGCGCGAAAATGCGCCTCTACCCCTATAATAATGTCTGCGAAAAACGCATTCTCTTCACGCCGCAGTATTTTGACGAGGCCGAGCGCGCACTCATCGGGACACATCTGCGCGAGGACTTCACTTTCATCGACATTGGCGCCAATATTGGTGGTTATGCCCTGTCTGTCGCGGCCAAGGCGGGACCACGCGCGCGCATTCTGGCGATTGAGCCGCAGCCGGAAATTTTCGAGCGGCTTACCTTTAACATCAGCCAGAATCCATTCGGCAACATCAAGGCCATCGGCTGCGCCATCGCTGACAAGGACGGCGAGATCACCCTGTTTGTCGACCGCGGCAACCGCGGCGAAACATCGATGCGCATCGTCACGCCGGACGCGCGCGGC
>JANLPP010000268.1:0-5136 GCA_031367295.1 Hyphomicrobiales bacterium
GCTCGCACCGGGGTGTTCAAATGCGATTTGGAAACGGCACATGACCACACTGTCTCTCGCCAACCTTGCCAGCCTCAACCCCGCCGTCCCCACGCCGCGCTACGCCCGCGCCGCGCTGTCGCCCGGCATCCTGCATTTCGGAGTCGGCAATTTTCACCGCGCGCATCTTGGCGTTTATCTCGACGCCCTGTTCAACCAGGGCCTCAATCATGACTGGGCGATTATCGGCGCGGGCGTTATGGCGTCGGACGAAGCGATGCGCCAGAAGCTTGCGGCGCAGGACTATCTGACGACCATTGTCGAGATGGAAAGTGAAAAAACCTCGGCGCGCGTCATCGGCCCGATGATCGATTTCATCGCGCCCGCCGACAAGGCCGGGCTCATCGCAAAACTAGCCGATCCCGCCATCCGCATTGTGTCAATGACCATCACCGAGGGCGGCTATTTTGTGAACCCGGCGACCGGCGCATTCGACCCGGCGCACCCGGTCATCGCGCGCGATGGCGCGCAGCCCGATGATCCCGCAACTGTCTTCGGCTTCATTGTCGCAGGACTGAAGCGCCGCAAGGCGGCGGGCATCGCGCCCTTCACCATCCTGTCCTGCGATAACGTGCCTCACAATGGTGCCGTCACCCGTAACGCGGTATCAGGTCTGGCGCGGCTGAGCGATCCCGCACTGGCCGACTGGATCACCGCCCACGTCGCCTGTCCCAATGCCATGGTGGACCGCATCGCGACAGCGACAGGCGAGCGCGAACGGCGCATGCTGGCGGAGCAGTTCGGCGTCGATGACCTGTGGCCGGTGTTCTGCGAGGACTATAGCCAATGGGTTGTCGAGGATAATTTTCCGGCAGGCCGTCCCGCGTTCGAAAAAGCCGGCGCGACTTTCGTGAAAGATGTCACGCCTTTCGAGACAATGAAAATCCGCATCCTCAACGGCGGGCATGCGGTCATCGCCTATCCCGGCGGGCTGCTGGATGTGCATTTTGTGCATGAGGCGATGCAGCATCCGCTGATCCGGGCTTTCCTCGACAAAGTGGAACACGGCGAGATCATCCCGATTGTGCCGCCGGTGCCGGACACAAATCTGCAGGATTACTATTCGCTCATCCAGCGCCGCTTCGCCAATCCGAAGATTGGTGACACTATCCGCCGTCTGGCTTGTGACGGCTCCAACCGGCAGCCGAAATTTATCGTCACCTCGCTGGCCGACCGGCTTGCCAAAGGCCTCTGTGTCGAGGGTCTTGCGCTTGAATCAGCGCTGTGGTGCCGCTACTGTTTTGGCGTCAGCGAGTCTGGCGTGGCAATCGAACCCAATGATCCGCAATGGGAGCGCCTGCAGGACCTGTCCCGCAAAGCCAAAGCGGAACCTTCCGCCTGGCTCGGCATGGCTGACGTCTATGGCGACACGGCGCAGTCACCCGCGTTCAGGGCAGCCTTTGCCAAATGGCTGGGGGCGCTGTGGCGGCAGGGGACTGCGGCGACGCTGAAGGACTATTTGGGCATGGGACCGGCCTGACACGGCTGCCGCGCAACACACATCAGGAGCTTGGCATGTACCTCCAGAAACTCCGCCTTGACGGACGCGTCGCCATTGTCACCGGCGCCGGGCAGGGCATTGGCGCGGCCTGCGCGCAGGCGCTTGGCGAGGCGGGCGCGATTGTCATTGTCGCTGACATGCTGGCGGAGCGTGTTGAGGCCTCGGTCGCCGCATTGAAGGCGATGGGCATTGCAGCCCATGCCGCGCTGCTGGATGTGACCAGCGCGCAGCAGGTCGACGCCCTTGCCGCAAAACTGCTGATGGACCATGGCCGCATCGATATTCTGGTCAACAATGCGGGCGTGGCGCGCAGCGATGTCAAAGCTGAGGACACCAGCGACGCGCATTGGCGTTTTCATATGGATGTCAATCTTGATGGCCTGTTCTGGTGCTGCCGCGCTTTTGGCAAAATCATGCTGGCGCAGGGCAGCGGGGCCATTGTCAACATTGGCTCGATGTCCGGCATTATTGTCAACAAGCCGCAGCCGCAGGTTGCCTATAATGCCTCCAAAGCGGCGGTGCATCACCTGACCCGCTCGCTCGCCGCCGAATGGGCAACGCGCGGCGTGCGCGTCAATGCGGTTGCGCCGACCTATATCGAAACGCCGCTGACCAAATTCGGCATCGAGGAAAACCCGGACATGTACCGGACCTGGCTGGAGATGACGCCAATGGGCCGCGTCGGCCAGCCCGACGAGATAGCCAGCGTCGTGCATTTTCTGGCGTCAGATGCGGCGAGCCTGATGACCGGGTCCATCGTGCTGGCAGATGGCGGTTATGTGTGCTGGTGAGACGGCGTGCGGATGAATTCATGAATATCCAGCCAATTATTCACGAAGCGGCGGAAGGCGGCTACCGGGCGGAAGTTCCGGCTTTACCGGGCTGTGCGACGCAAGGCGAGACGATGATGAATTGCTGGCCAATTTGAGCGAGGCGATTGCAGGCTATCTTTGCCTGGATAATCCCTTCCGGAGCTCAGCTGATAAGGCGCATTCGCTCTTTTGCCACGATTGCGTGCATGATAAGAACATCGCTGCGGGCAGGCCATTTGCCTGCGGTCTCTTTTTGGTACGCTGGTTTTGCCAATGACGAATTTTGTGAAGCGGTCCTGTTTGCTGACGGCTGCGGTGTTCCTTGCAGCAGCGCCCGCCCTTGCGGACAAAATCAAACACCCGACCGCAGTGTTCGCCGGTCTCGACAAAATCACCGGCCGCATCATTTCATTTGAGGTGGCGGTTGACGAGACCGTGCAGTTTGGCTCGCTTCAGGTAACGGCGCGCGTCTGCTATACCCGGCCAGCGACCGAGGCGCCGCAAACCACCACCTTTGTGGAAGTCGATGAAGCTGCGGCGAACAAAGAGTACAAGCCGATTTTTGGCGGCTGGATGTATGCCGCCAGCCCCGGCCTGCACGGCATCGAGCATTCCGTCTATGACATCTGGCTGACTGACTGCAAGGGCGGGACAGAGGTCATCAAGACCGGCCCGGAGGTCGCCGACCTTCCGCCAGCCGGAACACCGGGGCCGGAAGAGATCAAGACGCCCAAGCCCGGCACCGTGCCGCTGCCCAAGCCCAAGCGGCCCCCGGTGGCGGACGTGACGCCGCCGCCGCCGTCGCCAGTGGCGGTTGCGCCGCCGCCAGTCGTGAAGAGGCCGCCCGCCTATGACCCGACGCTGGTCGGCAAGGACCCGGCAAGCCGGAACTGAGATTGCCGGGCACTATGCCTGCGCCTCGCATCCTGCCAGCTGGCAGGTGTCAGCGCCGGACCGCTCCGCCCGCCACAGCCGCCGTGACAGCGTGAATTGCTCGACGGTGACCACCCGCCCGCGCGCGGGAGCCTCCATCTCTGTGTGCCCCAGCGAGACAAAACCGCATTTGGCATGCACCCGGGTGCTGGCCGGGTTTCCGGCAAAAACGCTGGACGCGACGGCCTTGACGCCGGTCAGCTGGAACACTGCGGCGATCATCGCCTGCGCAGCTTCGGTGGCATAGCCTTTGCCCCAATGCTGCGGCGACAGCGCAAAACCGATTCGGGCCAGAGCTGGTCCGCCAGCCTCAATGGAAATCACGCCTGCCAGCGCGCGCGGCCCGTGTTTTTCCGTGATGGCAAGGTGCAGGCTTTCTCCCGAGGCATTGCTGGCGCAAACACGCGCCACAAATTGCGCCGCCCCATCCGCAGGATAGGGATGCGGGATCGCGGCGGTCATCCTGGCAACGTCGTGCAGGCTGGCATAGGCCGTGATCGCCGCCGCGTCCGCAGCGCGCGGCCAGCGCAGCCACAGCCGCCGCGTCTCGATGCGGAAAACGTCGTCGCGCGTCACGTCGCCAAACATGGCCGGCTCCAGTTCCAGCGCCCGGCGCAGGGCAGGGCGGACACGGCGAAGGGGAAGCGGTCTCCCACTTCCCCTTGGCTGAAACCCTTGCGGGTTATCTGGACTGTTTGCCGCTGTGGAGCTTTTTCGCTCTTTGGGCTGGCGGTTCTTGAGGAACCTGTCCACCGGGGCTGTGAGAGCCGGTGGCAGACCTTCGTCAAACTGCCACCCTTATTCCGCTGCTTTGAGCGGCATAACCGAGATGTAGGCTCGGCCATTGCCTTTGGTTTTGAACTCTACTTTGCCCGCGGCCATCGCAAACAGCGTATGGTCCGTGCCCATGCCGACATTTTGCCCGGCATGCCAGGTCGTGCCGCGCTGGCGCACCAGAATATTGCCGCCGATGACCGATTCGCCGCCGAATTTCTTGACGCCGAGACGGCGTCCGTCCGAGTCGCGGCCGTTGCGGGAGGAACCGCCTGCCTTTTTATGAGCCATTGTGCTCTCCAAACCTGTTTGGGGGACCGCTATCGCAGCCCGCGCCCGTTAAAACTGTTACCCACCCATAACCCGGATCACCGGGCTATGGAACCCATTGGCGCAAGCTTATTTCGGCTTTTTTGCCGCCGCCCGCTCCTGGTCAACCTTGGCGCGCGGGCCTTTGCCGTCCAGCAGCTCGACGGCCTGCGCCTTCCATTCGTCACGCTCGGCCCGGCCGGCAAAGCCAACCTCGTGCTCGACTGCGGCAATGTCTTCCGCTGCCATGGCGGCGACCTGCCAGAAATGATAAATGCCAAGGCTGTTCAGTTTCCTGGCAATGGCCGGGCCGATGCCGCCGATCAGCTCAATGTCATCGGCGGTGCCGATGGCGGCATCAAGCTTCTTGAATTTTGTAATGTCATGACCGGCCGCTTTGGCGGCGGCGGCGCCGGCGGCAGCGCCTGCCGCGATCCTGGCGGATTTTCCGCCTTCGGCAGGCACGGCCTCAGCGCTGGTGCGGGCTGCGACTGGCGTTGAGGCCAGCGTCACCGTGCGTGTGGCGGCGGGGGCCGCAGGCGCATGGGCAACCGCAGCAGGTGCAGGCGCAACAACGGCCAGCAGCGGTGCGGCATGGGTTGTGACCTTGGCCTTGGCACCGCCGGTCAGAAACTCGGTGATGCGGACAACCGTCAAATCCTGCTTGTGGCCGCGCTTGCGCTTGGAATTCTGGCGGCGGCGCTTTTTGAAAGCGATGACCTTGTCGCCGCGCTTGTGCTCGACGATTTCGGCGGCGACGCTCGCGCC
>JANLPP010000507.1:0-1647 GCA_031367295.1 Hyphomicrobiales bacterium
CTACTGGCGCGCGCATCCCCTGCCCTTCAACGACATGCGCTGGACGGCTTATGGCTCGTCTTTCCTCGTCGGACCGGTGGAGTTTGACGGGCGGCCGATGGTGGCGCTGAAAGACATTGTTTTTGATCCGGCAAGCCGGGCTTTCACGCTCAATTTTGTCCGCGGCGGCGCGGCGGTGCTGACCTTGACCAGCTCGGATCAGGACCGCATCGCGCTCGACGTAAAATTTGACGGCGCAATGCCAGGTGGCCTGCCTTTCGCCGCGCTGCGCTCCATGTATGCCACCGAGTTCAATGCCGATGTGGCCAAAGCCGCCTGGCGACGCCCCGGCGGCGAGGCCTGGGGCGAATCACCGATTATGACGGTGCCGGATGGGCCGGTGACGGAATTCTGGGCCGGGCGGACAGTGCCCTCGCGGCATAATCTGAGCGCGCCAGACATGGTGTTCGGACGTTTTTCAGGGGGCGGCAAGTAAGCTGGACCGCCGACCTCCAGCCGGCATTGTTACGCGCGGTCGGCCGGAGGCCAGCGATCCGCCACTCACACCTTCCCTGACCCAGCCATCAGCTTCTTCAAAGTCACAAACGTTGACCGATCCACTACACCATCTACCCTTGCGGGGCGGAAATGGCGCTGGAACGCGCGCACCACGATCTCGGTCGCTGCATCAAAGCCGCCGGTTGGCGCGAGGCCATAGCCGTATTGCGCCAGCAGGCGCTGCAGCAGCTCGACATAGGGATCGCTGTCGCCGCGCCGCAGGCCTTGGCCGCCTGTGTCAGGTGGCGGCGGTTTGACCCAGTGCCCCACCCCTGCCCGCGCCAGCCTGTCCCAGGGAAAACGTTCGCCCGGATCAATCTTGCGTCCGGGAGCAATATCGGAATGCGCCAGCACGCGCTGCTGCGGGACGGAGAGGCGCGCGCCTGTGTCGGCGCACAGTGCAACGACAGACTTGATCTGTTTTGGCGGATACGGCGGCATCGCCGCTTCGTCCCGACCGCCCGGATGGCCGGGATTGACAATCTCGATGCCGATACTGCGCGAGTTCATGTCGGTTTCGCCCTGCCAGACGCTGCGCCCGGCGTGCCAGGCCCGGCGCGCCTCTGGCACCAGCTGGGTGATGCGGCCATCCTCCCAGACGAGATAGTGGCAGGAGACTTCGGAGGCAGGATTACAGAGCTGCGCCAGCGCGTCCGCACCGGTTTTCATGCCAGTATAGTGCAGGATAATCGCGTCTGCGCGCTTGCCATCCTTGCGCTCGCCATGGTTGGGCGAGGCATGGACGTCTGTGACAAGACTGGAATCAGGCGCGAGGTGCGGGCTCATTTCACCACGCGCTCACAATCACAACGCCAGCTTGTTACGGCCGGCGCTGCTGGTTTCAAAACTGCACGTCTCAATAGTATTCAGCGCAGACCAGGTTGCCATTATAGTCATAAGCCCGGCGATAGCAGCGGCGCGGAGCCGTCGAACCGCCAATCACGCCGCCGGCAACAGCGCCGATGACGCCGCCGACAACAGCGCCGCCTACCTTGCCGGTGGCCGCGCCGCCAATCAGTGCTCCGGCAGTGCCGCCGAGCAGGGCACCGCCAACCGCGCGGTCTTCAGGCGTATTGCAGGCTGCAACAGAAAATGCGGACATCAGGGCCA